>NZ_SOEM01000005.1:0-316130 GCF_004368875.1 Neorhizobium sp. R1-B | reverse complement strand
TACCGGCAAAGCTTCTGTCTGCCTCTTTTGCGTTGTAGGACTGAAGGGCCTTCATCGGTTGGGCACCAGCCCTGCGGCTACATTGGCAGCAGGACAAGACCTTCAGAAACCGACCTGTTGCTCGTTCTTCCACGCGACAAATGGAAACCTTTTGGCCGATATACGGATGCCAACGATAAAGAACCTCAACTTCATCGTCGACATGGGCAGAATGAACGGGGCATGGGCATTACGAGAAAGAACTCACTCTTCGCCGGCAGCGACGGCGGGGGACGGACCTGGGCAACCATCGTGACGCTGCTGCAGACAGCGAAGATGAACAATATCGATCCGCTTGCCTGGCTCACTCAGACCCTCGAGCGCATTGCCAACGGCTGGCCGAGCAGCGAAATCGACGCGTTCATGCCGTGGAACTACGCCCGCTGAATGGCCTCAGCTTGCCGCTTACATCATCCGAGCCACCCTTTGAGGTTCTCGGCCGTGAATACCGGATCGGGGCCGGACACACTGACGCGGCCGGTTTCGGATGGTGCCGGCGCCGGATCATCGCCGCCGATCGGCAGATCGATCACGCCCCGCGCGATCCTTCAGCGCCGAAAGAGCATCCTTGTAGTCGCGGACGACGTAGTCTGTAAGCGGTGTCCCGTCCCCATCTTGAACGTCTGCATTGGGGAGGCTGGTGTCGCGTTACATGCCGCCGTCCATCCAGTTATTGCGCTGGCGGTAAAAGCCTCTAGTGTTCGACCGTCACGCCGCAAAGGGATACCCTTCCATGCCTACAATTGACGTCTTGATCGCATTTGCGGTCACCACAGCGCTGTTCGCCTTCATACCAGGACCTGCGATGCTATACGCGGCAGCACGTACTATGGCAGGCGGTCGACGTGCTGGCTTGATGGCAGTTTTGGGCATCAACATCGGGGCCTATGTGCATGTCATTGCCGCCGCTGCAGGATTGTCCGCGTTGTTCAACGCAGTCCCAGTGGCTTACACGATAGTCAAGCTGGTCGGCGCACTCTATCTTGTCTGGCTGGGTATCTCGCTCTTCCGCAGCAGAGAAACTGGCCCCGAACCTTCGACTGTCGCCATGCCGAAGTCGGCAAGAAAGGCTTTTTTCGAGAGCGTGGCAGTCGAGGTGTTAAATCCGAAGACCGCCATTTTCTTTCTGGCGTTTCTCCCCCAGTTCGTTGACGCCAATGCGAGCCTGCCGCTGTGGGCACAGCTCGCAATCTTGGGGGCAATCGTGAACACCATATTCACGTTCGCTGACGTTGTTTGCGTGTTCCTCGCTGGGCTGATCATAGAGAAGGTTAAGCAGTCGAGCCGTACACAGAAGCTGGTCCAGCGACTGGGTGGTACCATCCTTGTTGGCCTTGGTTTGCATGTCGCGTTGCAAAGAACCTGACGACCGTTCGCAGCATCCCATAGCTCGAAAGATTCCTGCGAGCACTTATTTGTGCAACGGGAAATTCCAAGGCAAGAGCTCATCGATCCGGCTCTGCTTGTGGCCATTTATGATAGCGGTGAGCGTCGTGGTCAAATAGGCCAGCGGATCGACAGCATTGAGTTTGCAAGTCTCGATGTGTTCCGGCGTGCAAACTTGACCCCCTTGGCGGGGTAATTGGAGTGAACCCCTCGGGCTGGACCTCGGGACTTCATGAGCCTTCTCCGATCGAGGCCCGTAGAGTGTATCAGTTTGTCCGTGTCCCGTGGTCCAGCCCGAGGGGTTCACTCCATAACCGGCTCATGTATGGATGCCCCCGTTCATGCAAGTTTTTCTTTGAGCGGTTTGAACGTGTGATTGGATGCGGTCATGTATCAGGCCTTTGATGCAGTCTGGAATTTACTGCTGGCCGGTATGGAGCTAAGCGGGGCTGGCGCAAATCAGTTCTACGAGCTCGTGGCTCACTGAGCCGGGTGCATTTCCAGCCCCTCTTTCCAATCTTTTGTCCTTACCATTCGCTGATCTCCTCACACGCCGACGATCCGATCTCGCTATATCGCTAGCTTTGCTTACGCGGTTGCGAGACCGGAATCTTTGTAATTCTCCTTCTTCGTCATCATCGCCCAGACGGATCGCGCCATCTTGTTGGCTAACGCAATAGCGACGAGCATACGTGGCTTGCGCGTCAACATACGTCCCAGCCATGAGCTCTCGGAGGGGGGCTTTCGGCATGCCCATCGGATCACCGTCATTGCGCCGATAATCAAAAGCCGTCGGATATCGCGCTGTCCCATCTTCGACGTCCGGCCAAGCACCTGCTTTCCACCGCTCGAATGTTGTTTAGGTACAAGCCCGAGGCATGCTGCAAAATCGCGCCCCTTCTGAAACGTCGTCATAGTTGGAGCAAAGGCCTCGACCGCTATGGCCGTGATCGGTCCTACGCCGGGCATTGACATCAGCCGAGCGGTATTATCCGATTGCTGAGCTTCAGATTTGAGTACCTTCTCCAAGTTGGAGATACGGGCAGTTAGAAGATCAATCTGCTCCAAATAAATCCGGGCAGGTTCCACAACCAGGAGCTCAAGGCCGCTATCATCGTCTTCTACGATCCCCCTCAACGCGGCCAAGCTTGCAAGCCCCTGCGGTGCGACGACCCCATGTTCTGCCAAGTGAGCACGAAGGGCGTTAATCAACTGCGTCCGCTGACGCACAAATAGATCGCGCGTCCGAAAGATCATGGAAGAAGCTTGCTGCTTCTCCGTCTTCGGCACGACAAACCTCATCGAGGGGCGGATGGCGGCCTCTACGATGGCCTCAGCATCTGCCGCGTCATTCTCTGCCGTTTGACGAAAGGCTTCACATAAGCGCGTGGTAACAATCGAACTTCATGGCCAAGCTTCCCGATCTCACGAGCCCAGTAATGCGCAGTCGCACATGCTTCCATCGCAACGACACACCTCGGCAATTCCGAGAAGAAAGCCAAGACAGGAACGCGAGATAGCTTCCTACGAAATACCAAACCGCCATCGGCGCTGGCAGCATGGAGCTGGAAATACCCGCTTTGCAAGGTCAAGGCCTACAATGCTAACTTCCTTCATGGATGCTCTCTCCTCTGAGTGACGTTGTTGCAAACATCACTTTGGCACATCGCGATGCCATCGGAGGGGGCATCCACTCCATCAGTTCTGCGTGGAAACCAACACCAGGGGTTTCCCCTGGCGCACCTGCCGGTTTTCTCCGGACGCCGTGCGGCCGGCCAGAAAACCGCGCAGCGCATCGCCCATAGCTCTTGCGTACGCGTTGGGTGATGCGTAGGTGCGCTGTACGCGTTGATACACGCTTGCGTTGATCGATCAAAGGGTCGTGTGGCGGAAGCTTGGGTTGGCTGTGAGCTATAGAACGGGATGCTGTAACGCACGGCTCTGGGGTCGCGGCCTTACTGTGTGATGAATATTGACAATATTTATCACGCTTCCCATAATTGAAGAGAGACGAAAGGATAGGCCCATGCCGTCAGGCAGCATTCACGTTAAGGTCAGCGGCGCGCTGCAAAACCACATCCAGCAACAGATCGGCGACGATGGCCTCTATGAGAATGCCAGCGAATACATCCGCGCGTTGATCCGCCGCGATTTACAGACCCGTGATGAGGCGTGGGAGGCGCTCCAGCGGGAACTCGCACCCGCCATGCGCGCCGATGACAGCGAATTCATCGCCGTTACCGCCGACGATGTAATCCGCCGCAACAAGCGCCGCTGAGCATGGCCGGATATCGCTTTTATCCGCGTGCCGACGCCGCGCAGGACAGGATCTGGCGCGACACTTTGGCCGAATGGGGCGAGGCGCAGGCCGATACCTATATCCGGGGCCTGCATGCTCACTTGCAGCGCCTGTGCGACAACCGTCTTATCTGGCGACGGCTCCCGCAAAGGCTGGCGGTTCCCGCCGATGTGAAGCTCATGGCGTATTTCAGCCGCTACGAGCATCACTACGTCTTCTTCCGTGAACTTGGGAACGGCGACCTTGGTGTCATGAGCATCCTGCATGAAAGGATGGACATGGCGGTACGCCTAAAGGAAGACTTGGCGGCCCTGCATGCCAAGGGTAAAGATCAAGAATAACCGTCAAACCCATTCACTCCACAAGTGAGCGGGCTTACTTGGCCACCTTCTTCACTCGCCGCACGTTGATGGCCTTGGCACCCAGTGTGTTCTTGAGATGCACGGCGTAGTGCTTCTCGATCATTTCGACGCTCGTCCGGCAGTTCTTGGCGATCTGGTAGATATCCGCGCCTTCCAGCAGGCGCAGGCAGCTATAGGTGTGGCGAAGGCTGTAGGCCGAACGACGGTTGCCCTGGCGGTCGAATTTCAGCTCGCAATCAGCCAGCACCCGGTTGAACTGCTCCTTGTGATCCTGCGGGAAGACGAAAAGACCAAATCCTTGGTGCCGTGTCCGGCATCCGCGACGACGTGCGACACCTCGCCGCCCGCATCGACACCATGCACGAGTCCCAAACAAAGCAACGACCTTCTAGACGGGCGGCGGACTAACCACAAGTTGCCGCAAGACCGGCAAAGCAATCTATGTCGTCACCAATGAAGTTGATAGAATCCGCCTGAGCGTCGCCTGTGTACTTTGAGCGCGGCGGCCGTACCTCACTGCAACAGGGTCGGCGCATCCATAGACCAACTGTTCCTCACGGCTAGAGCCATTAACGGATCGTCATCGATCGGCGTTCGGGGTGCTACGCCGGCAAACCAGAAAGGTATCGACGACACTGTCGCCGGCGTCTGCGGTTCACTCGTCTGGACGCAGGCCTAATGCCTGGCTCACGATCAGAAGACTGTGGGACTGAGACAATCCACCTCAGGTACCCAGCACGCCCGGCGACGCCGGTCTACCACTACCGTTCATCAGTGAAAGTAACCCTCCCTTTCAAGCCAATCTTCGACGATCCATTCAATGACAGTCTCTGGCTTCGCCGGAGGATTTTGGTCGAGACAGAAATCTTCTATGGCGTCTCTGGCTCTTGGCGACAGCGAGATGTTGACCGTGCTTGCTAAAAGGGGCGCAGCCGCGTCGGGAGCTTCCTCCATGGGAAGCAAGCCCGCATCCATGCGTCCCGGTCCATGGCCGATCGGGATGCTCCACACATACCTAGCAAGTGTCTCTACAGCGGCGGCAGATCATGGAGTGGAGGATACCGTGCAATTGACCCTAATTGAAACCACCAAGGACTTTCATGCCGATGACTATGATCCTTGACGGGGAGGCTGTCGTGCTCGACGAGCAGGGGCGGTCTGACTTCGGCCTGTTGCAGAACTCACTTGGCGCCAGTGGAAAGCAAGGCGGCAAGCTTCCTTCGCGAAACTCGCTCCTCGATGCCTTCGATCTGCTTTACCTCGATGGACACGATCTACGGAACACGGAATACCGGGTGCGCCGGCATCTCCTGGAAGATGTCATTCCGCGAGAGGAGGGCGCGATCCGACTTTCGGAAGAGTTCGAAGAGGATCCGGATGCCCTGCTGGAGCACGCCTGCCGGCTTGGGCTGGAAGGCATCATCGCCAAGCATCTAGACAGGCCATATCGTTCCGGTGGCACTGGCGATTGGCTGAAGATCAAATGCGTTCAGAGCGACAGCTTTGTGATCATCGGCTATGAGCCATCGACGGCTTTACCTGGTGCTATCGCCACTCTTCTCCTCGCGGCTCGGCACCGAGATGGCTACAGATACGTCGGCAGCGTCGGGACCGGCTTCAAGCATGTTCAGGCGAGAGCACTGAAGAAGCAACTCGACAAGGTCAAGACGCGCGTGCCGGTCGACCGCGTCCCGGGCAAGAACCTCGTCATGACCGGGCCTTCATATGTCGCGGAGATCGAATACCGAGCGTGGACGAATGATGGGAAGCTGCGGCATCCTTCGTTCAAGGGGCTGCGCGATCCCGACGATGCGGACAAACTTTACCGACTGCCGGACTTCGCCCCACAGGTTCTAGCATTTTCGCTGCGGCTGCTGTTCTTGCTGATTGGATGTAGCTGGGCGCTCACCCGAAACCGTATTCGCCATCTTCTGGCAATTCTGTCCGGCTTTGCCGACCGAGTTAGTTGTCGCATTCTTCGGCCGTTCGATCGCTTGCGAGCCCACTGGCCCACCTGAATTGGTTCCAGGCGTGTTCGTGGTGTCTGGCGTAAAAGTTCCGCCTTGCTGGGCTACAGCGGGAAGAGCAAGCCCAAGGCTCAACATCAAAGCAGTGATTATTCGGCTGGTCATTTTCCTCTCCTTTTTGCTCATCCAACCAAACGCATCGAGGAAGGTTCCCGCCGCTAATCCAGGCCACGCTTCAGCGCCTTCAGCGCCTTCAGCATTGCAGCGAGCTCTGCATTCGCCCCATGGGCCAGCATTAGGTTATCGGCGACCTCGATAACCGCGCCGAGTACCTCGGTCTCGTTCCAGCCGGCCTTGATCGCAGCATCGACGAGCTCCTGAAGTGACAGCTCGATTGCCATCTGGCACAGAATCGGGCGGTTGTCGTCGCGAAGCGGAACCGTGGGAGGAGGGATGTCGAACATCACCTCGAAATAGAGTCGGTGAGACGGGAGGCAAGGACTGAGGGGCCACTTCCACTTAAGGATGAATCATGATTATCTCTGCCCGGGCATATTAGGGGGTAATCTTGAGAAATATTGTTGTACCGCTGGCGCTCGCGCTGGCTCTTTCGGCGTGTGCCAAACGGCCGGATGCGATCGTTCCCACTGACATTCCGATGGCGGCATACACGAACTATTCCTGCGAGCAACTCGCTCAGGAACTAATCAAGGAGCAGGCGACGCTATCAGCGGTTTCCAAGCAACAACACGATGCTGCCACTGGTGATGCGTTCGGCGTCTTCCTCATCGGCGTTCCGATGTCGTCCACCTTTGGCGGCGACAAGGAAGGTCAGGTATCGGTATCTAAGGGCAAGGTCCAGGCGATCCAGTCGGCCATGATGTCGAAGGGCTGCAATGCGCCCGCGCCGGCAAAGACGACTGGAAAATCCAAGCCTTGAATTGAAGGGCGTCGCGAGGGTGCTCGTAGGGCACAAGCTTAAACCTTAAGGGGGACGGGTTCGCCCTCGCGACAGCCTATCAAACTGCCAAGCGACCGGTTCGTTTCTTTGGGGGGCAGCCGCCCGAACAAATCGGAGGGGGCAAGCTCCTTCCGATACTACGCTTTCTGGGCTGGTGTCGGCTCAGGGTACTCAAACCAGAACTCATACACAGGCTTTGTGGAGGAGGTAGCCGCGCGTGATCTTGCAATTCGCGCGCCCGGTGTCATCCAAGTGCTTCCGCGCCGCGGCTTCAAGCTTTTGTTCCGGCGTCATCTGCCCTGCCATACCCATTGTGAAGCCCTGGGCCGTCCCCATGCCCAGGACGGTACCCATGCTGGGTGTCACCTTCAGGGACTTGTCGGACGGATGATCATAGACGAGTGCGGCCCTTTATTCGATGTCACCACAGGCCAGCGCGATCACCACCGTCGCCCACACCAGACGCGCGCTGGCCGTTCATTACCCGACAACCCGCATGCCCATCGGCTCATACGGCACTTGAAAAAGCTTGGAACTTATCGGTCGTCCGAGTGTTCATCCGCCGCAATAGGAGTACCATAATGAAAAAGATCATCATCGCCACAGCCTTCGTTCTTGCAGCGTCAACCGCCGCCTTTGCGCAGTCGACCGCGGAAAAGACCGGTGCAAATTCGCTTATCGGCAGGGCGCCGTCGACAGAGGATTTCGTCATGCAGGTATCCGCGAGCGACATGTTCGAAATCGAGTCTAGCAAGCTTGCGGTGCAGAAAGGTGACGAGGCGACGAAGGCCTTTGCGCAGCAAATGATTACTGATCACGAGAAGACGAGCGCTGAGCTGAAGGCGCTGCTTTCCGGCGGGAAGGTAAAGGGAACTCCCGTCACAGCTCTGACTGAGGACCACAAGGAAGAGGTTGACGGCCTCGCCAAACTATCCGGCGCTGAGTTCAAGGAAGAGTATTTCGACGACCAAGTGGACGCCCACGAAGATGCTGTGGATCTGTTCAAGCGTTACGCTGAAGGTGGTGACAATGCCGAGCTGAAGGCGTGGGCCGCGAAAACCCTTCCGGCGCTCGAGCACCACTATAAGATGGCGCAGGACCTGGACAAGTAAACGTTGGCGCCCTTGTAGCTGCCAAAGGCGAGTCTACATTCTAGACACGCTTTGCCAACGGTGACCACGGATGTACTGGCACTGGTGAGGTCGAGCGACGTGAGAAGGTCGGGGCGAAGAAATCGCGCCCACCTTTTGCCTTTCCAGAAGGATTTTGCGCTGCGCGCTACCGTCGCCCGCACCAGCGCGCTGGTCGTCGCCTCCGTGTTATGGGCGAGGATATAGACTTCCTTCCTCGTGGAGAGATGCTACACGGTATACTTTTAGTTCCTGCTGACTGGCTTTCCGTTTGAGCTGCTGCAAATGGCCAGGCCAGTAAAATACGCATTTTTCAAATAGCGGGCCGTCGGTTCGATTCCTTTCGTAAGCAAGCATTGAGACTGTCAAGCCCGAGCCATCGCTGTCATCTGCTTTGCCCTGTTTCTGGTCATGCCAAAGCGCCGATGGGACTGCGTCTGTTGGAGACGTCCAGTTCAGCTTTTGAGCGCCGCCTTCACCCGATCGGGCAGGAATGGGTAGTGCCGCAGCCGGACGCCGCCTGTCAGTCGGGCGACGGCATTGGCGATCGCGGGGCCGGTGGGCGGCAGTCCCGCCTGGCCGATGCCACCGAAGGGGCTTCCGGGCGTCTGCACGACGGCGACCTCGATTTCCGGCGCCTCTGACATGCGGATGACCCGGTAGGTGTCGAAATTCGCTTCCTGCACCTCGCCGTCGACGACGTTGATCTGCTCGAACAGCGCGTGGCCTGTCCCGCCGGTGATGCCGGCGATCATCATGGCCTCGATATGGAGCGGCTGGATCGCGACGCCGGGATCGATGGCGCACCAGACCTTATGCACCCGGATTTCGCCGGTCTCGCGATTGAGCGAGACCTCGGCGACCTGGGCGCAATGGGAGCCGAAGGCATCGGAGTAGGCAATGCCAAGCCCACGGCCGTCGCGCGCTCGATCCCATTCCGCCATCCGGGCAACGGTCTCGACAACCTTTTGCGCCCGCGGCTGATCCCTCAGAAGCTCCAGCCGCAACGCGACAGGATCCATGCCTCTGGCAGCTGCGATCTCGTCGACAACACATTCGATCGCGAACCTCGTATAGCCGACACCCACTGCGAACCAAAATCCAATGGCGAGACCGTTGTCCTGACGCAGGTACTCTATCTGATGGGCCGGAACGGAATAGTTGAACTTCGCACCCTCGGTCACGACGTCGTCGTGACCGCCCGCTTCCGCGAAAACCGGAGGCAAGGTTCGTGCAAAGATCGAGTCCGCCACGATGCGGTGACGCCAGCCGACGATGTTCCCTTCCGCATCCAGCCCCACCTTGACGTGCTGGGTTTCGAGCGGCCGGAATTTGTCGTGGCGGATATCGTCCTCGCGACTCCAGATGACCTTGACAGGCCGCCCCTCCACCGCCTTGGCGAGCGACACTGCATCGATGATGAAGTCGGCTTCCGCCTTGCGTCCGAAGCCGCCGCCGAGCAGGGTCGTGTTGACCTTTACCTTGTCGGGCGTCGTGCCGATGACCGCCGCCGCGAAACCCTGCGTGCCCGTCGGCCCCTGGGTCGGCGCCCAGATCTCGATGCTGTCGCCGGTCACGAGCGCGGTGGCGTTCATCGGCTCCATGGTGGCATGGGCGACGTGGTCGCTCATATAGTCGACTTCTATCACCGTCGCGGCGCCGGCGATCGCGGCCTCGGCGTCACCATCAGTATGCGCGGCGACACCTTGTTGCCCGAGGTCGCGGCCGACGGCGCGGTATTCGTCGAGCAGCCGCTGGCTCGTGTAGTTGCGAACCCGCGATGTCGTGCTCCAGGTCACGTTGAGCAGGTCTTTCGCACGTCTCGTCGCTTCAACCGTCTCGCCGATGATGCCGACACCGTAGGACAATGGGACGATATGGGTGACGCCCGGCACGTTCCGTGCTGCGGCGTCATCGATGGTTTCCGGCCGCTCGTCCTGAACCGGTGCCCGCAGAACCGCCCCGTAAAGCATGTCCGGAAGCTGGACGTCGATGCCATACACGGCGGCACCATTGACCTTGGAGGGCACGTCGACACGCTGGATCGACCGGCTTCCGACATAGCGCCACTTGTCGCGGGGCTTGAGGTCAGCCTCCGTCGCCTGCGGCAGCGGATCCGGAAGCACGGCCCTGGCAGCGATCTCGCCATAGTCGAGCCCCCGATCCGAGGATGGGTGCACCACTCTATGGGGTTCGGTCGTGAGTTCTCCCGCCGGCACGTTCAGCAGGCTAGCGGCGCCAGCCATGAGGATCAGGCGGGTCTGGGCGCCGGCCAGGCGAAGCAGCCCGTTATAGCCGCGCGTCGACTCGCTGCCGCCCGTGAGCTGGATTCCGTAGAAGCCGGGATTGCCGTAGGTTTCCGCATCGGAAGGAGCCTGCACGACCCGCACACGGTTCCAATCGGCATCCAGTTCCTCGGCGACGAGCAGCGGCAGCGTGGTCATGATCCCCTGGCCCATTTCGACGGCAGGCGCGATGATGCTGACGGTGCCGTTCGCTGCAATCGTGATCCAGGCATTGGGGCGGAAATCACCCGCGGCGGCGGTAGCCGGGGTGGCGCCGTAAGTGAGGTCGGGCAGACTTCCAAACGCGACGGCAATGCCCAGGCTGCCGGTCGTGACGAGGAAGCTGCGCCGCGACAGCGCGCGGCTTTGAGGCCGTTGAGTCAGAGTCATGGTTCAGCCCTCACTTGCTGCGCGCTGGATCGCGCTGATGATGCGAACATAGGTCCCGCAGCGGCAGATATTCCCATCCATGTGGTCGATGATCTGTTCGCGGGTCGGATTGGGCGTGGTCGCGAGAAGGGCGGCGGCCTGCATGATCTGTCCGGACTGGCAGTAACCGCATTGCGGCACCTGCTCGGCGATCCAGGCCTTCTGCAAGGGATGGCTGGAATCCCCTGACAGGCCCTCGATCGTGGTTACTTCCCTGCCGGCGACATCCTGCAGGAAGGTCTGGCAGGGGCGGGTAGGCTCGCCGTCGACATGGACGGTGCAGGCCCCGCATTGTGCGATCCCGCAGCCGAATTTGGTGCCGGTGAGCTTCAGATGTTCGCGGATCACCCAAAGAAGCGGTGTATCGGGTTCGGCGACGACATCGATTGCGCGCCCGTTCATGGTGAACGCTGTCATGGGTGCTTCTCCTGATCTTAATTGGCCGGCTGGCCTTCGAGGTATTGGATGATTGCCGCTCGCTGGCCTGCATTGGGGATGGCAACCGTCATCCGTGTGCCGCGGACCATGCGGCCCGGCGCAGTGAGAAAGGCCTCGAGGGATTGGCTGTCCCAGGTGATGCCGGAGGAACGCATCGCGTCCGAGTAGGTAGCGCCTTCGACGGTTCCGGCGGCCCGGCCGATCAAGCCCGACAGGTGCGGACCCGCCTTGTTCTGACCGGCCTCCATACTGTGGCAGGTCGCACAGCGCTGCTGAAACAGGCGAGCTCCGTCGATATCCTGAGCGGCAGCTGGAAGGTGACAGAGCAAGCTCAATATTGCGAGAAGGATCGCCGGCAGCGCCCGTCGCCCTCCTTCATCCTGGGCATCCTGTAGTCCTGGCATTCCATGGAATGGGGTAGACATCATTCATTGCCTCCATTGCTGTAGGCACGATAAAACAGTCTTCCCGATACGATCTATTCGGCTGCGTCTCGAATATCGTCGCGATCGTCCGGATCGGTTTTGAACTGCCGGGGTGAGAGCAGCTTGTGCCGGCGGTGGAGATACTCTCTGGGGGTGCATCCCATGACGCGCTTGAAGGCGCTGGTGAAGGCGCTTTCGGATTCATAACCAAGGCTGGGCGCGATCGCGGATACGGGCTCACCGGTGCTTTCCAGCCGCTCGCCTGCAAGCAGCATTCTCCAGCGGGTAAGGTAGTCCATCGGCGTCTCGCCGGCCGTTTCCCGGAACCGCTGCGCGAAGACGGACCTGGACATTCCGGCCTGCCCGGCAAGATCCCGCAAGGTCCAGCGTCGTGCCGGATCGGAATGGATGGCCGAAAGTGCCTTGCTCAGGCGGGCGTCCTTCAGTGCAGCGAACCAGCCGGCTTCATGGCCTCCCTCATGCAGGTACAAGCGCAGCGCCTGTACCAGCATCATATGGGCCAGATGCTGGGCGATCAGCGCGCCGCCTGGCCTACCCTCGCGAAGTTCTTCGCGCATCCTTGCCACCGACCAGCGCAGCGCCACCTGATCCACCTCTTTTCGGATGTGAACGATGGGCGGCATCATCTTGAGAAGTGCCCCAGCGTGGCGTCCGGCAACCGTGAACCGGCTGCCGACAAGAAGCAGGTCGCCGCCGCCGTTGACGGTCACCGTACCGCCGGGTTCCGCGGGAGGGAAAGCTGTCTTGGAATCAAGCGGCTGCAATGCCAGATCGCTTGCCAGTCGGAAGGGCCGGCCGCTCGCCAGCACAAAACAATCTCCCGCCTCGAGCCTGATCGGCTCCTCGATGCCTTCCACAGCAAGCCAACATGCACCAGCCTCGACGGCGTAGCATTTGATGATGTCATCGCGCAGCGCAAAGTGAAGAGACCAGTCGCCTGCGGCGCTGAACCCGGATGAGATGTAGCTGCGGGTTTTGAGCAGCGACAGAACTTCAGAAAGGGGATCCAAGGCGAAATCCGGACGATTGCGACGATAGTGCAGACTTTAAAGCGTGGATCGTGCGCAAGCAAGCCTCTAGCCTTGAAGGAAGTTCCATGGGCGACAAGGGGAGATCAAGACAATGCGGATTTTGGTGACAGGAGCTTCAGGCTTTGTTGGTTCGGCGGTGGTGACGGATTTGATCGCTGCCGGACACAAGGTCATTGGACTGGTCCGGTCGGCGGGCGCAGCCGGAATACTGGCCACGCTTGGAGCAGATGTCTTCGCCGCAGATTTGCGTGATCAGGAAAATCTGCGCGCAGCGATAGCGCGGGTGGATGCAGTGGTGCACACCGCGTTCAACCACGATTTCTCGCAATTCAGGGAAAGCTGCGAGGCGGATCGGTCCATCATCGAATTCTTCGGCACAGAACTCGCCGGTTCGCGAAGGCCGCTTGTCGTCACGTCTGCGATAGGCGTGCTGCCCGGAAATGGGCTTGTCACCGAGGCGACCGATCCGGTGCCGCCTTCGTCCGAAGGCGCCAATCCCCGTGCCGCTTCCGAGGTTGCGGCCGATGCAGTTGCCAATATGGGGGTTCCGGTGTCGGTCGTTCGCCTTCCGCCCACCGTTCACGGCGATGGAGATCATGCATTCATCCCCATACTCATCGGGACCGCTCGCAAAAACGGGCTTGTCGCCTATGTCGGCAATGGTGAGAACCGGTGGCCGGCCGTTCATCGTCTCGATGCGGCGCGGCTCTACCGGCTGGCAGTCGAGAAGGCAGCTCCTTATGCCCGATATCACGCGGTTGCCGAGGAAGGCGTCCCCTTCCGGCAGATTGCCACGTCGATCGGCGCCGGATTGGACCTCCCGGTCCAATCGATCGAGCCCGAAACAGCGGCTTCTCATTATGGCTGGTTCAGCCATTTTGCT
Source organism: Neorhizobium sp. R1-B (assembly GCF_004368875.1). Lineage (NCBI taxonomy): Bacteria > Pseudomonadati > Pseudomonadota > Alphaproteobacteria > Hyphomicrobiales > Rhizobiaceae > Neorhizobium > Neorhizobium sp. R1-B. The sequence continues at coordinate 302,474 of NZ_SOEM01000005.1, read as the reverse complement.
GCGATGGATATTCAAGCATCCAGCGTCCAGACGCGTGCAAGCCTTGCGTGGGCTCCGAACGGTGAAAGCCTTTTGGAGGATCTGGCCGGGCCTGCCTATTTCGGCGCAGGCTAGTTTCGCCAACCCAGCAGTCGCGATCCGCTCGCAAGCAACAAGCCGGTTACGCGGGAAAATAAACCCATGGTTGGATGGCAATCCGGACGTCTTCTATTCGGGAAGAAGAAATTCGGATTTGAAGGAAGATAAAGGAATCTGAACGCGGGCCTACGGCTTGTCGCGGGCGGATGCAATGACGAGGTTCCGGGGTTCGAGCTGTGGCGTGACGAGATATTCGCCTATGTCGCATATGAGGGATCTCGCCCCGTCGCCTGTGCAGGCGCGTGCGAGGTGGATGGTCACCTGGCCAGCGGCGTGGTTTCGGAGAGGCTGTCACGCGCGAGGCACTTTACGAGGCGATCCAATCTACCGGCATTGAACGCGTATGCCTCCAGACTACCGCTGCCGGAAAACCGGTGTATGAGAGGATAAGTCTCCGCCAGAACTTGTTACTTCAGCTGTTGCCGGGGGCGGCTAGACAAGGTCCAAAACGCGCAGGCTGGCCTTGTCGGCAACATCTGGGCGTGACGAAGTTTTAGATGCCGCGGAGACGAAACCCGCGGCATCTACGGAGATGTCGGCTGGTTTCCGGCCGTCGCGGCAATATTCCCGGCTACCAATGTTGATGACGGATGTATTCGAGGAACGCTCGCATGGCTGCGCTCGCATGCCGCCGGCTCGGATAATACAGGTACCAACTTGGCAGTTTTTTCTTCCAGCCGCCGAGCAGTTCGATAGTTCTTCCTTGCTCGATATCGTCACGGACATAATCATCGAACAGGTGAGCAATTCCCGAGCCCGCGAGTGCGGCCTGCCGCTCCTGATGCGCCGAACTCAGTGTCAACCTACCATTCGGAGTGATCTCTACCTCTTCGCCGTCCTTTTCAAATTTCCACGTCGCCATGGTTCCGCCGGGGAAACGGCGACGGATGCAGTCGTGCTGCAGGAGATCGTGCGGTGAAGCGGGTCGGCCGCGCCTGCGGAGATAATCAGGCGAGGCCACGATCGCATATTGCAAGGCGGGGCCTAGCGGCATGGCGATCATGTCCTGGGCGAGTTGGTTCCCGAAGCGCACACCTGCGTCGAAACCCTGCTGCACAATATCGATGATCGCGGCATCACTGACGATCTCGATATTGACGTCGGGATACATCTCCATGAACTCAAAGGCCAAGGGGCACAGAACGTGATCGGCGGCCGGACCCGGTGCATTGATGCGCACGGTGCCGGATGGGCGTTCGCGGAGCTGATTAAGGTCGTCGATCGCTGTCCTGATGTCGTGAAGAGCGGGCCCTAGCCGCCTAAGGAGCTGCTCGCCTGCTTCAGTCGGCGCGACGCTGCGTGTCGTTCGGTTCAGCAGCCGGATGCCCAGTGCTTCCTCGAGCCCGCCGATCGATTGACTGATCGCGGACGACGAAACGCCCCTGCCGAGCGCAGCAGCTCTAAAGCCGCCACAGCGGACGACATCCTCAAAGATCTCCAAGTTATCCAGGCGCAGCGGTCGCATTGCAAAGTCCTGCTTATTAAGCTGATCAGTTTTGATTAGCTTATCCTCACGCCTGATCTGTGTCATCCGTAGAGTACATGTCGCGAGGCGGCGCTAATCGCACCTCTGCCGCCGATGCTGAAATCAAAAACAACACCTGCAAGCAGGTATGTTGAACGGGATAAAAATCATGGCTGAAATCACACTGAATCGCAGGAAGATCATGCTGACGGCTGCGTCAGCCGTGGCGGGACTGGCCTTGCCGGCCGGCGTGACCTTTGCGCAGGCTTCTCAAGCGGGGTCGCTCCCAAGCCAGGGCGGCAATGTCGGCCATTACCGCTTTCGGGTCGGCGACATCTCAGCGACCGTGTTGAGTGACGGGCTTATCGGCGGCCCTCCGCGTGTTTACGCCAGCGATGCGCCGGAGGCAGAACTGCAGGATGTTCTGACGCGCGCCTTCCTGCCGACCGACCGCATGACGCTCAATCTCAATACGCTGCTGATCGAGACGAATGGCAGGCGCATCCTCCTTGAGGCGGGAGCCGGTCAGACCATGGGTCCGCAAGGCGGCCGCATTTTCCAGAATCTGGCCGCCATTGGTCTGCGGCCCGAGGACATCGACGTTGTGGTGGTTTCACACACGCACCCGGACCATGTCGGCAACCTTCGGACCGCGGACGGCGGCAAGGCATTTCCGCGTGCGACCGTCTTTGCGCCTCGGGCCGATTGGGATTTCTTCGTTCGTAACGATCCGGACCTTTCCTACATGCCGGTCCCCGAAGAGTTCCGCCGTAATTTCGCAGCCGCCATCACACGGAGCGTCGAGGCAGTGGCGGACGGAATCGTGTTGTACGAAGCCGGCGCGGATATCGTCCCGGGTCTGACGACGCTTCCGGCATTTGGCCACACGCCCGGCATGGCAAACTTCCTTGTTCAGTCCGGGAACGATCAGCTGCTGCTGACCGCCGATCTCGCCTATCACCCGGTCGTCAACGTCGACCGACCGTGGATGCCGGGACCGGATCGCGACAAGGAGACGGCACTCGCCTCCCGTCGACGCATCTTCGACATGGCGGCGGCAGACCGGCTCCTGGTCCTCGGCTTCCACTATCCGTTTCCGGGCCTTGGCCGAATGCTCAAGACAGACTCCGGCTATGCCTGGGTCCCGGTCAACTGGCAGTTCTGATAGGGTGAGGAACGGAGGCCACGCAATGACAACATCAAGACGTACACTTCTTTCGGGTTTTCTCGCCATGCCGCTCCTGCCGCTGACCGAAGCGATCGCCACAGCCCAGGAGGCGCCGCGACTGCCGCTGACACGTGCCTGTGCCGACGGAGATGAACCGACGCCGGCTCGCGAAGCAGGGCCGTTCTTCAAGCCGAACTCACCGCTGAAACGGGATCTCCATCTGGAGGCGCCTCGCGGCGAACGTATAACTGTCGCCGGTTATGTCCTCGATGATCGCTGCCGTCCCATGCCGCGCAGTCTTGTCGAGATCTGGCAAGCGGACGAAAACGGTGAGTACGATCGTTCGGGCTTCCGCCTGCGGGGACATCAGTTCGCCGACGAGCAGGGACGCTGGTGGTTCAACACCGTCGTGCCGGCGCTGTATCCGGGACGCACGCGACACTTCCATTTCAGGGTTCAGCAGCCGGGCGGAGATGTCCTGACGACGCAGCTCTTCTTTCCAGGCGAGCCGGGCAATGCGCGTGATCGGATCTTCGATGGGGCGCTGCTCATGACGATCAGCTCCGCGGACGACGGCCAGTTCGCGCGCTTCGATTTCGTGATCTGATACACGGGTATTTCAGCCGTGATTCAGACGTTTGGTGGACCAACGGGTGTCGCCTGCCACTGCCACCGCCAGCGATGCCGCTCGGAGGAATGTGGTTCGATCGCCCAACCGGCGGTGCGCCGTGGTACGCGCACCGGGAAGCTTAAACAAAGGAGACTATTGCAGCAGAGACTGGTGCTGATCGCGCTCTGCCGAGGCCGCAAGCCGTTCCGAAATATCGTCCAATCGCAGGAAGGCGTCGAGGAATTGGTTACCATCGTAATCCGATACTGCAATCGCCATCTTCCCCATCGCGAGACCAAGGAGCGCGGCGAGGATGCACGCCGTGCTCCTGGTGCATCAGGGGTTCGTAGACCAATGGATGCGACGATGTCGTTGAATTGCTCGTCTATCAGGGAGAGTGACGACTTCAATTCTCTTTGAGCCAACTGCAACGGCGAACTCACCCGCTGGCCAAAGTGCCCCCATCCAGAACAACCTGATTCATCATGGTCAAGTTCACCTTCGGTTGCAGAACAATCCCGAAATATGGATGCCACCGCCTCTTCTAGAAAAGTTAGAATTTGCCGCGTCGTCCGTCCCGCGGCATTGACCGCAACACGTTGCGCGATAGTTTTGTGAAAGAGTGGAGTTAGGCGGGATTGAGTTAACTCAAAGTCGAGCAGATGCAGATGGGTTATTCAAGTTTGGTTTAAGAGGACGTTGCGAAAGGGCGAGAGATGTCGAATGTCGATGCGACACGGTCTGCCCCCGTGGAAAATCGCCTTTACGCCGATACAGCCGAACTCGTCTCCTTTTATGACGAGAGCTTTCATTTGACGGAATGTTCGGCAAGGCATCGAAAAGCCTACGCCGTCGATTCTCTGGTGGACGCAACGCTGTGGCATGTCTACCCGGAGCTGCTGGCTGATGCGACAAAATCTGCGGTCGAATTCGTGCTTGCGAGTGGACTGCCCCGGACCGTCGAGATTGCGAATGTGAAAACGGGAGATGAACGCACGCTCATCATCTTCCGCAGCTCCGGCGGCATCGGCATCATCGAAGCGGAAAGCACCTCGAGCTTCCATAGAACCTACAGCCAGAGCGAAAAAGACCGCGCTCTTCTTCTGCACCAGGCAACCCACGACGTGTTGACCGGCTTACCAAACCGACGGCAATTCAGCGATCAGTTACGGGGCGCCCTTCCGATCTCCGAGGGGAGCAAACTTGCTCTCATGCAAATCGACCTCGATGACTTCAAGCCTGTCAATGACACGTTGGGGCACGGCGCCGGCGATACCGTGCTGAAAATGGCGGCCGAGCGAATTAGAAGCGTGCTGGGAGACCAGGAATTCGCCTACCGGTTGGCCGGCGACGAATTCGCCGTCATCCAATGGAGAGGCAATCAGCCGAAAGAGGCCGAGCGCCTTGCCGAGGCGCTCGTGAGCGTTTTCAAGGAGCCGTTCACTGTCGGTGGCATCAACGTCTTCGTCGGCGCAAGCGTGGGAATTGCTGTTGCACCGACTGATGGGAATGAGTTCGAGCAACTGATGAAAGCGGCCGACATCGCACTCTATGCGGCCAAGAAAGATGGCCGGCACCGGGCGCGGACGTTCACGCGCGCCATGCTTATTGTTCTGGAGCAACGGGAGATGTTGCGGCGCAGCTTGCGCACCGCCCTCTCGGAAGGTCAGTTTTTCGTCCAATATCAGCCTCTGGTCACCCCGTCCTTCTCGGTTGCCGGCTTCGAAGCACTATTGCGGTGGCGTCACCCCACGGTTGGCGTCATCCCGCCCAATGTCTTCATACCCATGGCCGAGATGGACGGCCTGATGAGCGAAATCGGTCAATGGGCGCTTGAAACCGCCTGCCGCGAAGCCATGAAATGGCCGGCCCATTTTACGGTTGCCGTCAATCTCTCTCCGGCGGAATTTCTGCATGCGGGGCTTACGGATCGGATCGCGCAGACTCTGGATCTGGTCGGCATCCGCGCAGACCGGCTTGAACTCGAAATTACCGAGTCCGTGCTTCTGGAACGGACGATAAACAATCTCGATACGCTCAACACCCTGAATATGCTTGGTGTGCAGATATCGCTAGACGATTTTGGCACTTATTACTCCTCGCTCAGCTACTTGAAGAATTTCCCCTTCGATACGATCAAGATCGACCAATATTTTATCAAGGATCTGGAAAACGACGAGAAGAGCCAGACGATCGTTCGATCCATCGTCGCGCTCGCCCACGGACTTGGCATGAACGTCACCGCCGAGGGCGTGGAAACGGCGGAGCAGGCTGCTTGGCTCAGCAAGACGGGTTGCGACCGGCTGCAGGGATATTATCTGGGCCGTCCGATGCCCCCCTCGAAAATCGACGCGTTCCTGCACAAGTTCGCGTCGACCGTTCCTCTCGGGGAAACGCCGATATCCAGCCCCAACCCCGCCTTCGAACCCTAATGGTGTCGGGAGCAAATCATGTGAAGAGCTTCAGGACCGAGGAGTAGATGAAAGGAGGAGAAGACATGCGTGCAGCCAGGAAGAAGCCTCAGGAAACGGGCTTCGCACCCCTGATCCAGTTCGAAATGGACATGGCAACCTTTCTGTCCGACTGGCAGCATTGCGATCAGCTGTCGACCTTTATGGCGCGGATGATCAGCCATAACCGCATGGACCCGATCCGCCACTCGAATTTCTTCTCCTTTGCTCTCAACGAGCTGCTGGAGGTGTCGTTTCGCGGCGGCTCTCCCGAAGGCAGGCTGGACTGCACGGTCTATCGACACGATTTGAAGGAACGTGTGAGGCTCAGCTTCAGATGTCCACCGGGACAGCAGGAGTTCTATCGGGAGGCCATAGCGAAAACTCATCAAGAGGATGCGCTCGGAAGGTACTTGGGCGCCATTTCAATGGACCAGACACCAAACAGGGAGGTCATTCTCCTCGATCTGGCGATCAATTTCGACGCTGACTTGCATATCGAGGAACATGCTCCGTCAGACATAACGTTCGTCGCCGACCTTCCGCTTGAAAGAGCCCTAAGTTGAACGCCATCGTCTTTTCAGCGCCCTTCACTGCGGAGTTCGACGCCAACAACCAGGAGTTTTCATTGGCGGGCGTGATCCGTCCGTATTCGGTGGACGAGATCGCGGCAAGCATTTCCATGCTGAAAAGCGCGATAGCTGATGTGCGAGGGGTCCTCCACATCAATTTGCGACGCCTCGTCCAAATGAATAACACCGCTTTCCAGGCCATTTCTCGCGTCGTTCTTGATGCCTGTCGGGCGAGGCCGGATCTCCGGTTCGTCGTGGTGACCTCAAGCGTCGTCGGCTGGACCGAGCGCATGTTCACGCACCTGAACAGGATCGAACCGCGGGTGACCGTGGAAGTTTATGATTCCAAATTCTATCCCGGCCAAAGCTTCGTGGAGGATACGAGCTTCATTCCGATATTGCGGACCCAAACCAAAATGACATGGCGCCATGAGCGCACGATCCTTCCTCGTCACGGCATGCGCCCCGGGATCGTGATGGCCGATATCTGTTGCGGCATCGGCGATTTCGCCATTCTTGTCAAAAAAGAGTTCCAGCCAACGCGCATCGTGGCGCTCGACCACTCGAAGGCAAGCCTTGACTATGCGCGCGACATGGCGGCCAGATTCGGCATTGCCGATGTCGAGTATACCTACGGCGACGCATCGGAAATGCTGCTCGAGGACAATCAGTTCGACTTGGTGACCTGCCGGCATTCGCTTCAGATATTCAATCGGCCGACGGCGCTTTTGAAGGAGCTTTATCGGATCTGCAAACCTGGCGGGCGGGTGTATATTACCAACGAAAAGAATTCGCACTGCCTCGGTGAACCCCGATCGCAGAGCATTCAGTGGACATATGACGAGGTTGCGAAGCTATTCAGCCACTTCGAGATGGATGTGGAATTTGGACCCAAGAGCCGTCGACATCTCGTCGATGCCGGCTTCGACGATATCCTGGTGGAATCCTTCATGGTTACAAATTTGGACGGAGATCCGCAGGACTTTGCCGACGTGATTGCGGCATGGGAACAGGTTTACGCCGGAGAAATGGCCGTAAAACGTGGCGATCCTCCCGAATTCATTGAACGGTTCCGCCAGGGGTTCAGGGATCACATCTTTGCCGCCCTTCACCCTAAGGGATACGCCGGCTGGCCAATCTGGGCGGCATCCGGACGTAAACCACTATGAGGACACCAAGCCAGCAGGTCGCACGGTTTGGATTGCGCTCGTTCCGCGCGAAATTCGTAATCGTCGTCGGAAGCGCGGTTCTCTTCGATTTGCTCGTGACGGGGGGACTGGCGCTTTGGAATGTGCGACGTCTCTCGCAAGACGCAACCGCCGAGGTCGGCCAGGGGCTAGAAGAAGCCAATCAGGGTTATATCCGTTCTTACGCGGAAACGACGGCCGAGCATGTCAATCTGCTTCTGAACCGCGTCCATTCCGACGTAAACACGCTGGCGGGCGTCCTTCAGGCGCAGATCGACGGCCCTCCGATGGCAACCCAGATCGGCGAGGCGGTGGCTCGCAGCGCTCCGGGAACGGTTGAGGTCGTTTACGACGCCAAAGGAGGATGGGCCCAGAATCTGCCCGGCCCGCCGTCCGTCGTCAGCGTATGGGGATATCTTCTCGGTCCCGATCATCTTCCGGTGCCTGAAGTGCAGAAGGACATAGAAAACAGCACGGTCCTCGACCTCATTGCACCAAGTCTGCTGGCAAACGGTCTGTCAAAGCTGCAGATGTATTATATAGGCCCCAAGGAACGACCGATCTTCCGCACGGCGCCTTACACGGATCAGGCCCAGACTTTTGACAAGCTCTATCCTGGCCATAACAGCGCGGAGTTCTGGACCTTCTTCTTTCCGGGGCTTTACGAGTCCTGGGAGCAATGGGCCAAGGATCCAAACCAGCGGCCGGTCGACGACGACATTACCCAGACGGCCCCCTATACGGATGCGATCACCGGGAAGCTCATCGTCAGCTTCTTCCAGCCGCTCTGGTCTCGCGACCGCACGAAGGTCGCAGGCGCCGCCGGAACGGACATCACCCTCGACCAACTGGCGGAAATCGTCGAAAACGTCAAAGTCGCCGATAATGGCTTCGGCTTTCTCACCATGTCGGATGGCAATGTTGTTGCCATCAATCCCATCGGCGAGAAGATCATGGGCCTGCAGGCGTTGAGCGATACGGGCGGCGAAGGCGTGACGGGCCTCAGCCGCTCCCTCAGGCGGAGCATACAGCCGGAAATCGCGCAATTGCCGCTGGGGGAAGATGGACTGTTGCGGCACATCCTCCTCGACGAAAACGGCGAGAAGGTTCCGTATCTCGTCGTCCTAAAACAGTTGCAGCCGACAAATCTCTGGGTCTCCGGCCCTGTCGGGCGTGAGGCCATGCTGCTCGGAATTATCGTGCCGGAACGCGAAATCTACGCTTCGCTGTTTGCCGCCCAGGCGGGGATTTCCAAGGCGACCAACCGGATCCTGATTTACCAGGTTCTTGCTCTTGCCGTATCCCTGTGCTTCGTCATCGGAGCGGTCTTCGCCATATCCAAGCGCATAACCAGAGGCATCAGCGCGCTCGCCGATGCCGCCAAACGCATTCAAGCTAAGGATTATTCTGTTCGGGTGGATATTCCGACGCATGATGAGGTCGGCGAAGCCGGATTAGCCTTCAACCGCATGGCGGAACAGATCAGTTTCCATACGGAAAACCTCGAACAGCTCGTTGACGACAGGACGAAGGAGATCGAAGAGGCGAACCTGCAGATTTCCGCCTTGAATCAGAAGTTGCGCAGCGAAAACCTGCGCCTTGGCGCGGAACTGGCCGTGGCGCGCCGAATCCAGATGATGGTGCTTCCAAAGGCCGGTGAGCTGGAAGAGATAACCGATCTGGAGATCACGGCCTACATGCGGCCGGCCGATGAAGTCGGGGGCGATTACTACGATGTCCTGAAGGACGGCGAGCGACTGAAGATCGGCATCGGCGACGTGACCGGGCATGGCCTCGAAAGCGGCGTCCTGATGCTGATGGTCCAGTCGATCGCGCGGGCCTTGCAGGAGGCAGGCGACATGGATCCTTCGCAGTTCCTGAACAGCATGAACCGTGCCATTTACAAGAATCTTGTGAGGACCAGCACGAACAAGCACCTTTCCCTCGCCTTCCTGGATTACGACGGAAGGCGCCTCACGCTTTCGGGTCAACACGAGGAGTTGATCGTCGTGCGCAAGTTTGGAAAGGTGGAACGGATCGACACGCTCGATCTTGGCCTGCCGATTGGACTGGAACCGGACATTTCGCCGTTCGTGGCAACACGAGAAGTCACCTTCGATCGGGGCGACATGATTGTTCTTCATACGGATGGCGTGACCGAGGCAGAAAGCCCGGACGGCGAACTATTCGGGATCGAGCGGCTATGCGAAAGCGCCGGCCGGCGATACGGTTTGAGCGCGGAGGATGTGAAAAACGGGATCATCGACGACCTGATGGCCCATATCGGTACGCAGAAAATTCATGACGACATCACGCTTGTGGTCATGAGACACAGGTGATCGAATGACAACTTTATATGGGCTGGAAGCTCTGGCAATCGGAACCGGCGAAAAAGTCACACGGCTTTGCCTCTTCGAGGGACCTCTCGAACTCGGTTGGAAGCATTGTGCCATCACATCCGATTTTGTCGCCGAATTCGTCGCATTGCGCTACCGTACATCCCGCAACCTTTATAAGGAGGTTCGGCACAATGTCGGTTATCTGACGAATGAGCTTATTGAGAACGCCGTGAAGTTCCGTGCAGCCGGCGAGGTCATCGTGGAAGCTTCGGTCGACGACAATGTTTTCCGGGCAAAAGTCTCCAATCTTATCGATGAGGAGCCCGCCCTGCAGTTCCAGCATTTGCTGTCGGAAATCACGACTGGCGACCCAGGGGACCTTCTTATAAAGCGGATCGAGGCTAATGCGACCGGCACGACCGAAAATGGCTCCGGCCTTGGGCTTTTGACCCTCATGAGCGATTATGGCGCCCACTTTGCGTGGGTTTTCGGAGCCGAGGAGCCGGGCGGCAAGATCCCGCTCGAAACCTACGCATCTATCGCGGTTCCAGATGTCTCAAATTAACGGGCGGTTCAATATGGAAGTCACGGAAGACGAATATCGTGTCTGGTCAGAGGGTACGGAGATTTATTTTGACGGGTCCATGCGCTTGCCCAATACAGAGGCCTACGCGCCAATCTTTTCCCTCGTCATGAATATCATTGAAACCGAACCGGATCGCGTTACGGTGGATCTTACCGGGTTGCAGTTTCTCAATTCATCCGGGATCAACCTGCTCGCAAAACTTACGATCGAGGCGCGCAACAGGCCGAATATACGATTAACGGTGCGCGGAAGCTCGGAATATCCCTGGCAGTCGAGGTCCCTTCCCAACCTGAAGAAACTGCATCCTGGCGTCGATCTCACGCTCAGTTGACTGAAGGAGCCCGTATCTCCGGGGCAACAAAGCCCGATTAACCTGCCAGCGCCAGCCAATCGCCGATCGTTGTCTCGTGACTGTGTGTGGTAAAAGCTGCCGTGCTGGCCACGTGGCCCGTCCCCATCGCCCTTCGGATTTCGCGAGGGCTAACTCCGAATTCATGGCTGAAAGCGCGTGTGAAATTAGCCGCCACGTCGAAGCCGGCAGCGTCTGCGATCTCGGCGATCGGCCTGTGATTGGTTCGATCGCTCAGCTCCGCATACGCTTGCTGAAGACGAAGTTTTCGAATGTAGTTTAGGACGCCTCCACTGGATTCGAACAGTTGGTAGAGGCGCGTGCGCGAGATGCCCAGTGCTTGGCACATGGTGTCGGGTGTCAGATTACCCGAGTGAAGGTTGAGATGAATATAGCGATGCGCCCGCTCCATCATCCCCATGTTGGTCTGCATCTGTTTTGCGTCCAGCTTCGTCGATGAAGTGACGCAAGCAATAACCATGTCTTTGACCGCCCGTATGACCCCCGGCACTTCCCCTGCCGTGAGGCTGCTAAGCTTTGCCTCCATTTCGTTGATATAAGTGACGAGCAAATCGGCGAGGCCGCCGGATAGGATGGTGTTGTTGGCCGCCTGCAGAAGGCTGGCATCATTCGCCAGCGATTCATAGGAGAAGAAGAGGAGTACGGCTGTAGAATCGGTTATCCGCCCGCGATAGGGATAACTGAGAGACCTGAAGAATATCTCCTCCGGGGCGGTCTCTGTGACGTGGCGGTCAACTTCGGTCCATGCTCGGCCGCTACGAAGAAGACCGAGATTCCAATGGTCGATCGGGCTCGATCGGAGCATGGCCTGGTCACGGATATAGCTGTGCTCGGGCGTACGTTGCTGAACGACGAGCATATCGCCGAGCCGCCACCCGATCTGCTCGGCAAGGAAACCATCATCGGGAGACTTCCCATTCGGCAAATGCACCTCGACGAGCGGAGCCATATGTGCCCGCCACGCTTCGAATTGCTCCAGAAGAGGCAGATCCAGTGTCGAGAACCTCAGGGGGATCAGTGCGGGTGGAGCTTCGGGACGGTCTTCTTTCTGGGTAGCAGGCTCGCGCGGCCACCGCCGCCGCTCCAGATGGTCTGGCCACCCTTCTCTCTTTGCCGATTTGTTTGCAGATCCGAACTCTTCACTCATTCAAATCCTCCGGCTCACAAACCGAGCCCGGGCAGCCTGAAGTTAAGAACGGCAATCTCGGAGCGCCTGCCGAAAAGGGAGAAAATCCCGAAGTGCCACAGCTAAAAGTTATAATCCATATTACTTATTTAGAAAAAATGTACAGAGCGATAATTTTTAGGATGTGATGATAACGACAACTGTCCCGTTTGCTTGTATCTAAATAAAAAAGCAAGACCCCCGGAGAGCTACCCGGAAATATCTAAATATTCACCTGTGCCAGCCTCCAAGGCGAACGTCGTTGGATAGGTGAAACCGCGTCTTATTAAGAAAAATCCGACGAGTATGGAGGTAGTCGTGAACTATCTTGGTAACATTCGTGCCCAATCTTCTGCAGAAGCGATCTATAGGAGGCGTTCCTCACCGCAAAAACCCCAGAAATCAAAAAAGATTATTGTCGCCGGAGGCGCCGGTTTTCTGGGATCACATCTGTGCGAGACTCTTCTCCAGGCCGGTCATCAAGTCGTTTGCCTCGACAACTTCTCCACCGGTCTGAGACGCAATATAGACCATCTGGAGCGGTTTGACACGTTCAAGGTCATCGCGCACGACATAGTGCAACCGTTCGACCTGAAGGTCGACGAGATCTACAATCTCGCCTGCCCGGCATCGCCTCCGCATTATCAGCTCGACCCGATCCACACCACGAAAACCTGCGTATTGGGTTCGCTCAACCTGCTGGAACTGGCCTCACGCACTGGCGCACGCATTCTCCAGGCATCCACCTCGGAAGTCTACGGAGACCCGAACGTCCATCCCCAGATCGAAAGCTACTGGGGCAATGTTAATCCCTTCGGCCCGCGCTCCTGCTACGATGAGGGCAAGCGTTGCGCGGAGACTTTGTTCTTCGACTTTCACAAGAAGCTTCAGGTCGAGGTGAAGGTCGTTCGCATCTTCAACACATACGGCCCACGCATGCGTCCGGATGACGGCCGCGTCGTCTCCAACTTCATCGTCCAGGCTCTCACAGGGCAGGATATCACGATATACGGCGACGGTTCGCAGACCCGCTCGTTCTGCTTCGTCGATGATCTCGTTGACGGTTTCCTCCGCATGATGGCCTCGCCGCCGTCGTTGACGGGGCCTGTCAATCTCGGCAATCCCGGGGAATTCACCATCGGGGAACTGGCCGAACAGGTGATTGGAATGACCGGTTCCCGGTCGAGAATCATCCATCATCCGCTGCCAACCGATGATCCCCGCCAGCGCCGCCCCGACATTTCGCTCGCCACGCAGGAGCTCGGCTGGCGTCCGCATGTGGATTTGGCGCAAGGCCTCGTACAGACGATCGACTATTTCGAGCGCCTTCTCGCTCGCCCGACGCGCGAGCTTGCGGAGGCCATGTGATGACCACGCCACGGATCCTTGTCACGGGCGGGGCCGGTTATATCGGTAGCCACACCGCTAAGCTGCTCCGCTCGGAAGGGATCGAGCCGGTCGTCTACGACAATCTGACGACCGGAAACCGTACCTCCGTGCGCTGGGGGCCTTTCGTCGAAGGCGATGTCCTCGACCTGCAATGCCTGATCGAGACCATCGAGAAATATGTACCGGATGCCGTCATCCACTTCGCAGCGTCCGCCTATGTGGGCGAATCCGTGCAGAACCCGGCGAAGTACTACAACAACAACGTCTGTGGCGCGTTGTCACTTGTGGATGCCTGCCGACAGACCGGCCTCCAGAACATCATTTTCTCATCGAGTTGCGCGGTCTATGGGGTGCCCTCCGTACTGCCGATTGATGAGGCGACGCCAAAGGCGCCGATAAACCCTTACGGCAGAACCAAGTTGATCGGCGAACATATGCTCGCCGATTATGCGGCGGCATTCGGCCTGCGTTACGTCGCCTTGCGCTATTTCAATGCCTGCGGAGCCGATCCCGAAGGAGAGCTCGGCGAATGGCATGTTCCGGAGACCCATCTCATCCCGCGGGCCCTGCTGGCAGCGGCCGGCAGAATTCCGCATCTGGAGATATTCGGCGACGATTATGAGACGCCGGACGGAACCTGCATAAGGGACTATATCCACGTCGCCGACCTCGCGCAGGCACATTTGCTGGCCTTCAGGCATCTTGCCGGAGGTGGAGGCAACCTCGCTGTCAATCTTGGCTCCAGCCACGGTTTCTCCATCAGGGAGGTCCTGAAGGCGATTGAGGAAATTACCGGGAGCAAGGTCCCGGTCATGACGCATACGCGTCGGCAGGGCGATCCGCCGAGCCTCTATGCAGATGCCAGTCTCGCGCGCCTCACCCTGAGTTTCCAGCCACGATATTCCGATCTCGAAACCATAGTGCGTACGGCTGCCCCCTTCTTCGGCCTGGAGGTGCGGTCGTGACCGAGCTGGCAACCACGAATGTGCAGGACATCCCGAATGTGGCTCAGGAGCCGCTTCTCGTGCCGGTTCTGGCCGGGTCCCGCCGGGTGGAATATCTGGTCCTGGCCGGGCTCTGGGCCCTTGCCCTTCTCTACTTCTGGACCTGGTGGCTGGACCCGCGCCATCACAACGACGCTTTCGGCTCCGTGATCGTAAGCCTGGTGCTGATCTGGATCACCCTGCTGCCCGCCTATTTTATCGTCATCTTCTATCGGGCAACCAAACCAAACGGCCCTTTGCGCCTGCCGGCCGAAAGCCGGGTGGCCATGGTCGTGACCAAGGCGCCTTCTGAGCCATTCTCCGTCGTCCAAGAGACCTTGCAGGCGATGCTTGCCCAGGATGTGCCGCACGATACGTGGCTCGCCGACGAGGACCCATCCTCCGAAACCATCGCCTGGTGTCGCAGACATGGTGTCTCCGTCTCGACCCGCAAAGGGCGAACTGATTACCACAGGGCCTCCTGGCCGCGACGCACGCGATGCAAAGAGGGCAATCTCGCCTTCTTCTACGACCACTATGGTTACGATCGTTATGATTTCGTCGCGCAGCTCGACGCCGACCACGTTCCCGAGCCCGGTTATCTCTTCCAAATGCTGCGCCCGTTCGCCGACCCGAAAGTCGGCTATGTCTCCGCACCCAGCATCTGCGACAAGAACGCGGCTGAAAGCTGGTCGGCTCGGGGAAGGCTCTACGCAGAAGCGAGTATGCACGGTTCGCTTCAAGCCGGCTATAATGCAGGGCTGACGCCATTGTGCATAGGATCGCATTATGCGGTGCGCACGTCGGCGCTCAGACAGATCGGCGGCCTGGGGCCGGAACTGGCGGAAGATCATTCCACCACGTTGATGATGAATGCCGCCGGTTGGCGGGGCGTACATGCCCTTGACGCTATTGCCCATGGCGACGGGCCTGCCACGTTCAGCGACCTTGTTACACAGGAATTCCAGTGGTCGCGCAGCCTCGTCATGCTGCTTCTGCAGTATTCTCCCCGCCTCGTCGGCCGGTTGCCATTCAGGCTCAGGTTCCAATTCCTGTTCTCCCAGCTCTGGTATCCGCTTTTTGCTTTCTTCATGCTGCTGATGTTTGCAACGCCAATTGTCGCGCTCGTGCGCGGTGAAAACTTCGTGGCTGTGTCCTATCCGGATTTCCTGCTGCATTTTGCAGGGCTCGCGATCACTCTCGTGGTGATGGCCTATCGCTGGCGGGCCAGCGGTTCGTTCCGCCCATACGACGCCAAGGTCCTGAGCTGGGAATGCATGCTCTTTCTTTTCGCGCGCTGGCCATGGGCGGTTGCCGGCACGTTGGCGGCAATCCATGACTGGTTCACAGGATCCTTTGTTGATTTCCGGGTCACTCCAAAGGGGCGGTCCGAAGTCGATCCGCTGCCGCTGCGTGTCCTGGCGCCCTATGCCTTCCTTGCACTCGTCGCGGTGCTGCCGGCATTCGCCATCGCCGATGCCGGAGCGACGAAGGGGTTTTACCTCTTTACGATCCTGAATGCTGCGATCTATGCCCTGCTGCTGCTGGTCATCGTCATCAGGCATTCCCGCGAAAACAGGATTGCCACGCCCTCCCGGTTCTATCGTCCCGCCATGGCGCTGGTGCTGTTGACGCTCGTCATCCTCCCCGGAGTTGCAACGACTATGCGTGGAAAAGACGGGGCCGAGGCGCTCGCCTGGGGGGGCAGCCTTCAATTCTTCACCGAACGCTACGGGGTCGCCGGGGCGGGCAGAGGTGGAGCCGCGCTGCGCACGATCATCTTGAAGCCACGATGGGTTTCCGTTCCGGCGGGAACTGAATTGAGAACGGATGCCGTTTATCCGGATTGGCGATATCCGAGCCTGAAGGAGGAGGACAATGCATAACCTGTCGAAAGTAATAGCTTTGTCGTTAACCAGCCTGTTGTTGTCGGGATCTGTCCTTACGGCGATCATGCCGCGCAATCTTCCCGAAGCAGGACTACTTGCGTTTGCCGCGCCATCAGCCATGACAGCGGCGACACGGTCGATAAAGAGGCCGATCGTCACCCCTGATTCAATAACCTTCGGCGCCTATGACCCGCATGGCGACTTCGACGAACCGTCGAGTTCCAGGATCGAGCACCTCTTCCTGCCTTGGGAAGACGTCGACCTGTCCACGCTGACGCTCGCCGACGACTACGCGCAAGCACGCGGCCGTTCGCTGCTGATTTCAGTCGAACCATGGTCCTGGTCGCCCGACTGGCGCTTAACGCCGCAGGAACTGCTGCAGGGCATTCTGAACGGTTCGCGGGACGAGTACATGGCGACCGTCTGCTCTGCCGCCGCGACATTGAAAAGCCCGGTCATCATCCGCTGGGCCCAGGAAATGGATGAGACAGACAACCAGTTCTCGTGGTCGCACTGGCAGAGCAACGACTATATAGCCGCCTACCGCCGGATGGTACGGGTTTGCCGGACCCATCTGAAGACGGCCCAATACATGTGGTCACCAAAGGGCAATGAGGGCCTTGAGGCCTTTTATCCCGGGGATGACGTGGTCGATGTCATTGGCCTCTCGGTCTTTGGCTTTCAGCAGTACGATCGCTATACGACCGGCCGGGACCAGACGTTCTTTGATCGGCTGACGCCAGGATATGGCCGTGTCTCGCATTTTGGCAAGCCGATCATGGTCGCCGAACTCGGCTACGAAGGTGACGACACATACGTTCGTAACTGGGCCGAAAGCGTGACCAGACGGTATCCCGACTTTCCGGCCCTGACCGCAGTGGTCTACTTCAACGACCGCGAAGTCTATCCCTGGCCGAACGGCTTTGGCCGGCCGGATTGGCGGGTGGCCCGCGAAACCACGAATTGAAGAAGGAACTCCGACATGCTGACATTTCCGAAAATGTTTCTGGCGTTCGCTTTAGCCGGTGGTTTTGCGACGGCGGCATCCGCTGCCGGGTCGTCCGGAGGCGCCAACGTGAAGGCCACTACCCCCCTGAACAATACAGAAATCTACAGGCTTTATGGCCAAAACTCGTGGATCTGGAAGGCTGGTGCGGGCCATTTTTCGGTGCGGGCGCGACGGTTCACAGCCTGGTCAAGGGAAGAAGGTCCTCCTTCCTATGGCGTCGGCCGATGGTTTATTACCAGGCCGGGCAAGCTCTGCTTCAATGCTCGTTGGTACGCCCAAAGCGGCTCGGCTCCGGCAATCACCTGCTTCAGCCATCGCAAGAAGGGAAACGTCATCTACCAGAAACGTGAGCCTGACGGTCAGTGGTACATCTTCAAGAATGCGCCAGTGAACTCCTCCGACGAGTTCACCAAACTACGCTATGGCGACTATGTAGGCGCGCAATTGGGCAAGATCCAGGCGATCGTCGGCAAAGCCCCATAACCGGGCCGGGGGAGGGGAGTTGCGCGCCTGGCATCACTGTCGATTCGGTACAGCGTATTGACCTGATGCCGGCGCGCAACTCCTACCGCATGAAACAGCGCGACGTGCTTCCGAAACCGCTCGGCGTGCAGATATAGGGGGCACGACCGAGGTAGCTCGTCTGGATGATCTTTGCTTCTTTCTGCTTCACGATCGCTTGCCCGCGTTCGACAGGTTTTCTCGTCGGCACCGAATAGCCGACCTGCTTGACCGACAGCGGCGTCCGCTGACTCTGATCGGGTACGAACGAACATCCGGCAATGCCTGCCACAAGCAACGTTGCGACGGCGCAGCACAGCGTCTTCTTCGCGAAGGTCTCGGGCAAAAATTTGATTGGCAATGTCACGGCGAGTTCCCCTTTTTTGATGACCCCGTGCCGATAACCCTACCTAAAAGGCTTTAATTAGGCGTTTCTGAAAAAGTGATAATCCACGGAATTCGTACAGCTTGATCGGCTGGCGCTTCATCCAAGTAAGACCTGCCGAAGCGGCTCAGGCCCTCTTCAAAACGCGGTCACTGGCTACGTATGTTATTACGTAACATTTCATTTGACGAACGTAATAACATTACCTAAGGAATCGCTTCAAGTTTTCGAGGACGCGATGAGCGATATCAGCCTGAAATCCAAACATCCGACGCCCGGCTATCAGGACCACGCGGCGCTCCGTCAAATTTGCGGGGCACTCGCGCATGGTTCGCTGACCGTGATCATGGGGCGAGACCAGGCGGGTATCGATCCATGAAGCTTGGCCGAAGTCACGAAGGACGACGCCGAATATGGCGTTGCGGCCTGCGAAGCGGGGCTGAGCGGACAATTTGATATCCAATCAAAAATGGAGAATGCGATGCGCATGATGAAGGCGCTTTTCCTAACGCTGACGCTCGGAGCGCCGATATCGGTCAGCTCCGCCTTCGCCGAAACGCTCAAGGTCGCGGGACCCTGGGAGATTGCCGGCATCGAACCGGCGCAGACCGGCTATGTCTTCAGCCGGCTTCAGGTCGCCGAGACGCTTGTCACGACCGACAAGCAGGGCACGCTCGCCCCCGGCCTTGCGAAAAGATGGACGGTTTCCGATGACGGTTTGAATTGGTCCTTTGCGCTTCGCGACAACGCCGTTTTCCACGATGGGACGAAGGTCACCGCAGAGGCCGCCGTTGCCAGTCTTAGGCGGACGCTTGGAGGGGTAGGGGTCCTTTCCCAGGCTCCGATTGCCGAAATCGCAGGCGAGGGCGGCGAAATCCGCATCAAGCTGCACAAGCCGTTTTCTGCCTTGCCCGCCTATCTCGTGCATTTCAGCACCATCATCCTTGCTCCGTCTTCATTCGACGGTGCAGGCAAGATCACCGGCATCGTCGGGTCCGGGCCTTATCGGGTGAAGACACTCACCCCGCCGGCCCGGCTCGAACTGGAGAGCTCGGGCAGGTGGTGGGGTGGCGAGCCCGGCATTACGGAGGTGAGCTATCTCGCCGTGGGGCAGGGGGAACCCCGCGCCCTTATGGCCGAGAGCGGCGAGGCCGACCTCGTCTTCTCCATGCTCCCGGTCTCGGTCGATCGTCTGAAGGCCAATCCGAAGCTGGACGTCCAGATCGCCACGATCCCGCGCACCCGCATCCTCAAGGTCAATGCCGGGTCGCCCTTCTTCGATCAGATCGAGGAGCGGCAGGCGATCAGCGCCGCCATCGATCGGGTGGGGATCACCAAGGTTATCCTGCGCAATGCCGATCTGGCCGCCACCCAGCTTTTCCCGCCGGCGATGAAGGGCTGGAACATGCCTGGCGTCGAGCCGCTTACGCAGGATGTCGAAAAGGCGAAGGCGCTGCTGGCGGCAGTCGGCTGGACGCCGGGCAGGGACGGCATCCTCGAAAAGGATGGAAAGCGCTTCAGCGTCACCATGCTGACCTATTCCAGCTGGCCGGAACTGCCGCCGCTCGCAACAGCGCTTCAGGCTCAGCTTCGCCGGGTCGGCATCGACGTCAAGGTATCTGTGGGCAACAGTTCGGAAATCCCCGCGCGCCACAAGGATGGAACGCTGGAGATGGGGTTGATCTCACGCCTCTATTCGATCGTGCCCGATCCGGTGGGCACGCTTCTGCAGGACTATGGTCCGGGTGGAAGCGACTGGGGCGCTATGGGGTGGGACAACAAGGAGATGCAGGCTGTCGTCGAAAAGCTCGCCGCGACAAGCGATGCCTCTATCCGCGCTCCCCTCCAGACACAAGCGGCCGAGATCCTGCAACAGGAACTGCCGAGCATCCCCGTCACTTGGTCGGAACTTGCCATCGTTTCCAGCAAGCGCATCACGGGCGTCGCGGTGGATCCGCTTGAGGTGAACTACGGCCTCTCCTCGATCCGTTGGGTAAAGTGACGGGCAGCGCGATGAAGAACTTCCTTGTCGCGCGCCTGCTGCAGGCCGGCATCGTCTCAGTCGCGGTCGGGGCCTTGTGCTTCATCCTGATGCGCGTCCTGCCGGGCGATGCGGCCATGCGCATTGCGGCGGGCCGCTACGGGCCGGATGCAAGAATTGCCGATGCGGCGGAAAAGGTGCGCCTCGAACTTGGTCTCGACCGGCCGATCGCGATGCAGTTCCTGGAATGGCTAGGCAGCCTGGCGCGTTTCGACCTCGGCCATTCGCTGGTAACCGGCCGCGCCGTAGCCCACGAACTGCAGGTGCAGCTCGTTGCTTCCGTCTGGCTGGCGGCGGCGGCTCTCGTGCTGTCGCTGCTGATCGGTCCGATCGTCGGGCTCTTCGGCGGCCTCAAGCCGGGGGGAGCCGCGGATCGTCTCGGTCTCATGAGCGCCGTCATCTTTCGCGCCATTCCGCCTTTCGTGCTGGGGCTGATCCTGATGCTGGTCTTTTCCCGGCAGCTCGGTTGGCTGCCGCCGGCCGGCTTCGGCTCGCCGCGCGAGATCCTGCTTCCGGCATTGACCCTGGCGCTTGGGCTGGCGGCCATGTCGAGCCGGGTCACCCGCAACGCGGTCGCGGCCGTTGCCCGGGCACCCTATTTCGCCTTCGCGCGCTACAAAGGGCTTTCGGAACGCGTCGTCGTGCGCCGTCATGGGCTTCGGAACGCTGCCATTCCCGTCGTCTCGTATCTCGGCCTGCAGGCCATCTATCTGATCGAAGGGGTCGTGGTGGTGGAGTCGCTCTTTGCGTATCCGGGCATCGGGCATGCGCTGGTTCATGCGATCGTCGAGCGCGATATCCCGATGGTGCAGGGGACGGCGCTGATGATGGGGCTGATGTTCGTCGCGATCGGAGCGGCTGTGGACCTTCTCACCCTCTGGCTGGATCCGCGCACAGGGAAAACCGTATGAGCACCATCGGCAACATGACATCCACGAGAGCCAGAACGGGTGTCGGGACGGCGCGACTGGCCGGCGCCGGGCTGCTGATCCTGCTCGGCGGCTTCGCCCTTCTTGGCCCTCTGTTCATATCATCCGATCCGTCGACGCAGGATCTCGGGGCAAGCCTGGCCCCGATAGGCGGCGATTACCTGCTGGGTGCGGATCACTACGGGCGCAGTCTCCTGGCGCGTCTCGCCCACGGGGCACGCCTCTCCTTCGGCATGGCGTTTCTCACCATGCTGGCGGCGGCGGTGCCCGGCATCCTGCTTGGTCTTGCCGCGGCGTGGAAAGGCGGATGGGCAGAACGCATGCTCGAGTTTGTGGCGACTGTGGTGCTGGCTTTGCCGGGGCTGATGCTGGTGCTGTTGCTGCTCGCCTTTTCTCCGGGCAATCACGGGCCGCTCTTCCTCGGCCTGTCGCTAACCCTATGGGTCGAGTTCTACCGCCTAACCAAGGCGACGACGCGGACGGTGCTTGCCCAGCCGCATATCGAAGCGGCGCGCATGCTTGGTTTCGGTTCCCGCTATATCCTCGTCCACTATGTGTTGCCGGTCATCGGGCCGATGATCGCCACGCTGTCTGCTTTCGCCATGGCGACCGCCATTATTGCCGTTTCGACGCTAAGCGCGATCAGCGTTGGATTGCAGCCCCCGACGCCGGAACTGGGTAGCATGATCGTCGAACTTCTCCCCTATTTCGCTGAAGCGCCCGTTCATGTGTTGCTTCCGGCCGTCCTGATCTTCCTGCTCGTACTTGGCCTGCAACTGCTCACGCAAGGAGATCGGGCATGAACATATCCATCAATACCGACCTTTCCGTCTCCGACCTATCCGTGCATTCCCAGTCGGGTCCCATTGTTTCCGGTGTATCTCTTGCCGTGGGTCGCGGTCGGCCCTTGACCCTGCTCGGAGAAAGCGGGTCTGGAAAGTCCCTCGTTGCCCAGGCGATCATGGGCAACCTGCCAAATGAGTTGCGCGCCACAGGCCATATCCTCTTCAAGGGCGCGGAAATTCTTCGGGAGACGCCGTCGGAGCGACGTCGCCGCTGGGGCCGCAGCATCAGCCTCCTGCCGCAGGAGCCGTGGTTGGCGCTCGATCCGACCATGCGTGTGGCGCCGCAGGTGGCCGAGGTCCATCGCTATGTGAGGGCAAAATCGGTTGAAGACAGCGCAATAGCAGCCAGGAGCAATCTTTCCGATGTTTCCCTCCAGCAGGCAGCCGAGCTCTACCCGTTCCAGATGTCCGGCGGCATGGGCCAGCGGGCGGCGATTGCCATCGCGCATGCTGCGGATGCCGAGCTTCTGATCGCCGACGAGCCGACCAAGGGTCTTGATGCGGCGCTCAGGCGTTCGGTAACGGCCCGTCTGCTGTCGGAGGTAGAGGCAGGACGTCTGCTGCTGACGATCACCCACGACGTTGCCGTCGCTCGTGCCCTCGGCGGAACTATAGGCGTCATGCTGGACGGACGCCTCGTGGAGTACGGCGAGGCCCGGAAGTTGCTGGAGGCACCCGAGCATTTCTACACAAAAGCGCTGCTGGCTGCTGAACCGACGCGATGGGAGGCGCGGAAACAGAAGACCGCGGGCGAGATGGTCGTTGCCGGCCGTGGGCTGGAAAAGCGTTACGGCGACAAGGCCCTGTTTTCCGGTCTCGATATCGAAGTCGCGGCCGGCGAGATCGTCTCGATCTTCGGCCCAAGCGGCTGCGGCAAGACGACCATCGGCAACATCCTGCTTGGCCTCGCCAAATCAGACGGGGGGATGGTTGAACGCAAGCCTGACCTTTCGCCGCTTCGCTTCCAGAAGCTCTACCAGGACCCGCCTGCGGCGTTCGCACCCCATCAAACCATCCGCAAGGGACTGAAGGGTCTCGTCCGGCTGCATGGCAAGGACTGGGCCGATGTCGAGGCATTGGCAGGTCGGCTGCGTTTGTCCGATATCTTGCTCGACCGTCTGCCGGGGCAGATTTCCGGGGGTGAGTTACAGCGCTTTGCGCTGCTGCGGGCGTTGCTCCTCGCCCCCGTTTTCCTGTTCGCGGACGAAGCGACATCCCGTCTCGATCCCGTCAGCCAGAAGGATGTGATCACGTTCCTGCGGGAGATCGTGGAGGAAACCGGCCTTGCCGTCCTGCTCGTGACCCATGATCGGGATGTTGCAGACAAGATTTCGACGCGCACGATCGATCTTGGGGGCAGCGGGCTCTGTGATAGATGAGGCGCCGGCTCTTTGCCCGCTGCCTTGACGTGGCTTGCCGCTTTGCGGGAAAAGCTCTCATATCTATGAGAGCATCCGGCATTCCGTCACCTTGCGACAACCCCCAATGGCGATATCGAGCGCAGATCGGGATCCGGCAGGCCTGTGACTCTTGTCACCTTGGCACTGCTCATGCTGTAACCGTAATCAAGGACACGCACACCATCCATGATGAAGAGTTGCGCCTTGTCGAGGCCAGGCCTCAAAGAGCCGGTCACAGTGATGACCTCATATACGCGCGACATACGGAAAGGCTCGTCCGAAACCACGTGGACCAGTTGATTGGGCGGCGGCGGCGCGCTGTGGCTGCATGCGCCAGCCCACGGCACCAGCATGAACTCGTAGACGAGATCGCCGTCCTGATCAATCGGCAGGATGAAGCCCGTCAGCTCGACCATTCGGCCCTCGTCATGCCACGCGAGCGTTTCGCCTTGCGAGCGGCTGATTGCCATGCCGGGCAACGGCATTGTCGCAGTCGACTGGTCGGAAGGTCGCAGGGCATTCCACTGAATGGGCTGCGCATCAGCAAGAACACTGGATGTCTGGCAGGCGAGGGCGGCGGCAAGCGCCACAGGTTTCAGGATGGAAAGAGGAAGCCTCATCTCTGTGTCTCCATGCCTCAGGGTCATATCATGGCCACGGGGCATGGCGATGGTATTTGCAACACCGCTCAGTCGTCAAAGCAAAAAGGTGGCGAACAGCTCCAGCAAGGCAAGCAGGTCTCAATAAGCCATGCGGCGCACATCACTCCGCATCGGCGGGGTTTTGGTCGCTGAACGCGCGCACCATCGTTTCGGCCGAGCTTTGGCTTGCGATCAGGCTGGACAAAAGAATGCGCGCCTGGGCGGGGCGGAGCGTCTGGGAATGAACCGCGCCGGCCTCGGCCAGGTCGTGCCCGCCGCCACCCCCGCCATAACCAGCGGTCAGAAGCCCCACAGGAACACGGCTCGAGATGACGATGCAAACACCGCGCTGCGTACAGTGTCTCACGGCCTCGACTATGGCGGGATTGGCGTTGCCGGAACCGAGGGCCGCGAGCACGATGCCATGGGCGCCCGCTTCGACGCTTGCCCGGATATGGGCGGCATCGCAGCCGGGATAGATTGCGACGATATCGACGCGGATGCCGTCGACCGGCGCCGGCAGATGCGGACTTTCGGCAGAGGGAAAGGAACGGGCAGACCGGAAAGCGTCCGCCTCGTCGCTGCTATGCTTGAAGAGCCCCCATGCGGGCAGGGTTCGACCGCCGAAGGTTACAAGAACACCCCGCTCCGCGTTAGCCGGGTCCGCGGCGAGCCGGATAGCGGCTAAGAGGTTTGCCGGGCCGTCCGCGTCGGGATGATCCGCCGTGAATTGCGCACCGGTAAATATTACCGGTTTCTGCGTCTTAAGCTGCAGATGGACGAGCAGGGCGGTTTCTTCCATCGCGTCCGTGCCGTGCAGCACGACAATACCTTCCACATCGGCATCATTGAGCTCCAACTTTACGGCATCGCTGACGCGCTGCATGTCGGACAAGGTCAGGCTGGCGGAATCCTTCGACATCAGGTCGACCGGACGCAGATGCGCATCGGCCTGCGGGAGGAGCGCCAGAAGATCCTCACCGGTAAGCGTCGGGGTGCTTGCGCCGTTCGTGCCGCGCTTGCTTGCAATGGTGCCGCCGGTGGCGATAACCGCCACCAACGGCTTCGTCGCGCTCTTTTTCAACGCTTGTTCACTCACCTGCGATGCTGGGTGCAAGAGTGCGTTCTGCTGCAAGGCGGTTGATGCGATCACGCAAGAGATACCAACCGATGGCAAGCGCAGGCGCGATGAGCGCCAGCGACGCGATGGTCCAGGTCCCGACGGGATAGTCGAAAGCCATGAGCACCAGCACGCCGAAGAGGAAAAGAAGCGTCAGGATACCGGTATAGGGCGCACCGAACATGCGGAAATCCGGACGGACAAGCTCGCCCCGGCGGGAGAGGTGCCAGAGCTTCAGCTGGCAAAGCACGATGACACCCCAAGCGCAGATGATGCCGAGCGCCGAGAGGTTGAGGGCGATCTCGAAGGCGGCGGCCGGGATAATCGCGTTCAGTGCCACGCCGATCACCGTGACGACGGCGGTCACTGCGATGCCGCCATAAGGTACGCCCGCCTTGTTCATCGTCGCAAGAGCAGCCGGCGCCGAGCCGGAAACGGCCATCGAGTGCAGGATGCGACCGGTGGAGTAGAGACCGGCATTGAGCGAGGAAAGCACGGCGGTCAGCACAACCAGGTTCATGATGATGTCTGCACCTTCGACGCCGATCGTCCCGAAGAAGGTGACGAAGGGGCTCTCGCCGGCTTTGTATGCCGTATAGGGCAGGAGCAGGGAGAGCAGCAGGACCGAGCCGACATAGAAGACGATCAAGCGGAAAACGACCGTGCGGATCGCGCCCGGCATGACTTTGCGAGGGTCCTCCGTTTCACCGGCGGTGGTGCCAATCAGCTCGATCGAGGCATAGGCGAAAACGACACCCTGAATGATGACGAAGGCCGGCAATATGCCGTTGGGGAAAAGGCCTCCGTTGTCGCTGATGATGCTGAAGCCGGCAGGATGACCGTCAATCGGCGTGCCGGAGACGACGAAGTAGATGCCCACGACCAGGAAAGTCGCAAGAGCCAGGACCTTGATCAAGCTGAACCAGAATTCAAGTTCACCGAAGACCTTGACCGACAGGAGGTTCATCGCCAGCACGATCACCAGCGCAACGAGGGCGAACACCCATTGGTCGATGCCGCCGAGCCACGGCACATAGTGCTTGAAGAAATTCATGTAGAGCGCGACGGCGGTTACGTCCGCCACCGAGGTCATCGCCCAGTTCAGCCAGTACATCCAGCCGGTGACGAAGGCCGTCTTTTCCCCGTAGAACTCGCGGGCATAGGAGACGAAGGAACCCGAGCTCGGACGATGCATGATCAGCTCGCCGAGCGCACGCAGGACCAGGAACGCAAAGAAGCCGCAAAGGGCATAGACCAGGATGAGCGCGGGTCCGGCTTGGGCAAGGCGTCCGCCTGCCCCGAGAAAAAGACCGGTTCCGATCGCGCCTCCGATTGCGATCATCTGGATCTGGCGCGGCTTCAGCGCCTTATGATACCCGCTATCCTCTTCGATGAACACTTCGCGGTCGACAGCGGCGGCTTTGATGGCTTCCGTTGACATGGCTCCTCCCTATGAGCGTGCTTTCCCACGATCCCCGCAGCAGTAAAGGGATCGCCTCTCTAAGCTGTTTTACAGATCCTCGATTTCAATCTCTGCGTCTTGTGCAGACGTTGCTCGGCGATCTGTAGCCCTTCTTGCGACATTTGCGGAAATCTGTCAAACAGCTTTACAGATTTACCCGCAATCAGTCCAGGAGGAAAATGTGGCCGAGATGCGTATCGAATATGATCTGCTGGGAGCGAAGGAAGTACCGGCCGAGGTTTATTGGGGCGTTCACACCGCGCGGGCGGTGGAGAATTTTCAGGTTACCGGCATGCCGATCGGGCGTTTTTCGCACCTCGTCCGCGGCCTGGCTTTTGTGAAGGAGGCCGCGGCGCTTGCCAATCATGAGCTTGGTCTTCTGGATCACAGGCGGCTCGAGGCCATTGCCCTTGCATGCCGCGAAATTCGCAATGGTGCGCTGCACGACCAGTTCGTGGTTGATGTCATTCAGGGCGGGGCAGGCACTTCGACCAACATGAACGTGAACGAGGTGATCGCCAATCGTGCGCTGGAACTACTCGGCCATCGCAAGGGCGACTACTCTCACCTGCATCCCAACGATCATGTCAATCTGAGCCAGTCGACCAACGACGCCTATCCGACGGCGGTCAATGTCGCGCTGATCGAGGCAATCGACGGCCTTTCGGCATCGATGGAGATCTTGCAGGCCTCGTTCGAGCGGAAGGCGTGCGAGTTTGACGGCATGCTCAAGATGGGGCGCACGCAGCTTCAGGACGCTGTCCCGATGACGCTCGGCCAGGAATTCCGCACCTTCGCCGTTATGCTCGGTGAGGACAGGGCACGTCTTCTGGAGTCCGCCAAGCTGCTCCACGAGATCAATCTCGGCGCGACCGCCATCGGCACGGGCCTGAACGCGCCCGCCGGATACGCCGCCTGCGCCTGCGGCCATCTCTCGCGTTTGACGGGGCGGCCACTGGTGACGGCAAGCGATCTGATCGAGGCGACCCAGGACCCCGGCGCCTTCGTTCACCTCTCCGGCGTGCTGAAGCGCGTCGCGGTCAAGCTGTCGAAGACGTGCAACGACCTGCGTCTGCTTTCATCCGGTCCAAGGGCGGGGATCGGAGAGATCAATCTGCCTCCCGTACAGGCGGGCTCGAGCATCATGCCCGGCAAGGTCAATCCGGTTATACCGGAAATGGTCAACCAAGTTGCCTTCGCCGTGATCGGCAACGACATCACCATCACCATGGCGGCCGAGGCGGGCCAGTTGCAACTGAATGCCTTCGAGCCGATCATTGTCCGTTCGCTTTCGGAGAGCATTAGCCATCTGAGCGCCGCCTGCCGTATCCTGGCCGAGCGCTGCGTCGACGGCATCAGCGCAAACCCGCAGATCATGGCGCGCCGCGTGGAACAATCGATCGGCCTGGCTACGGCGCTCAATCCGATTATCGGATATTATGCGGCCACCAAAGTCGCGCAGGAAGCACTCGCAACCGGGCGAACCGTCCCGCAGGTGGTGCTCGAACAGGGCCACCTGACGGCGGCGCAACTTGAGGAGGCGCTGAAGCCCGAGCATCTGGCAAACCTGTCGCCTGCAAGCCTTGCTGCCGAAGCATAGCGTGAGCACTTTTAAAAGATAGGAGATAGAGCGGCCTGTTACGGGGGGCGCTCTATTGCAGTGGTTGTGCCGGATCGTTTCCGATGATCGTGGTGACGACCTGCTTGACCTCGCCGAGATGCGCTTCCATGGCTTCGCGCGCCCGCTCCTCCGAGCCCTCCCGGATCGCGTCGACGATCTGGCGATGCTCGATGTTCGACGCTACGCGACGCCCGGCCATGAGGTTGACCAGCTCGGACTGCTGCATCAGCGCGTCCCGGGCATCGGCGACAATCTTCGCGAAAACGGCATTTCCCGAAGCTTCGGCGATCGCACTATGGAACCCGGAATCCAGAAGTACCCATTGATGTGGGTCCGTCTGCCTATCCATCTCGTCACAGATGGCGAGCAGAGCCGCCAGCTGTTGCTCGCTGCGTCGCAAGGCAGCCCATCCAGCGGCCGGGCCTTCGATAAACGGGCGAGCCTCTATAAGATCGCGAGAAGAATAGCCGCCGTAGTTGAGATCGGGGTTGGGTGAGGCGGTCAGGACATAGGTGCCGCTGCCAGTGCGCGTCTGGGTGAGGCCAAGTGTCTGGAGCGAGCGCAGCGCCTCGCGGACAATGGGTCGGCTTACCCCATATCTGCCGGCCATCTGGGCTTCCGAGGGCAATCGGGTGCCGACGGCAAGCCGCCCTGACGTAATGGCTGAGCGGAGGTCTTCGAAGATGGCTTCCGCCGCGTTCTTCCGACTGATCGGACTTGTATCAGATAGCCAATCAGTCAAACCACTCATTGCCCAAAGCTTCCATCGATGCGCCAATTTGTCAAACTGCTCGGCAGCTTAGCACAGCTTTCATACTACCGGGAGGCCGACCCGGAGCCGGGTCGGCGCAATGGTTCCCCAATTTCCGTCCCCAGCGCATTGACAAAA
This sequence comes from Neorhizobium sp. R1-B, assembly GCF_004368875.1. Lineage (NCBI taxonomy): Bacteria > Pseudomonadati > Pseudomonadota > Alphaproteobacteria > Hyphomicrobiales > Rhizobiaceae > Neorhizobium > Neorhizobium sp. R1-B. Next base: position 273,320 of record NZ_SOEM01000005.1, on the reverse strand, counting down.
AGCCGACAGGGATCTTTATTGCTCAGATGTCAGACCAATTTGAACGTCGTGGGCTAATCCCTCTGCTTCCCCCGATTGACAGGGCTCGCCAAGTCGGGGAGGCGCTGGCCGATTACGTGGAGAACGCCGATCTGAAGGCAGGCGACCGGTTGCCGGCCGAGCGGGAGCTGATGGCAGCCCTCGGCGTCGGGCGCTCGACGATCCGTGAGGCGATCCGTTGGTTTCAGGCGCTTGGCGTCGTCGAGTCCCGAAAGGGAAGTGGGAACTACCTCCTAAAGCCCATTTCGCGGCGCACGATCCATATGCCCCTGTCGCTCGATACCGCCAACCTGCGCGACGCGCTTTTGCAGACGCTGCAGGTACGCAGGGGGCTGGAATGCGAAGCGGGCATGGTTGCTGCGCGAATGCGGACGGAAGAAGACCTGAAGATCATCGAGGCGCGGCTGGAGGAGATGGAACGGGTCCACCACGCCAAGGGCGCGTCGGGGCCGGAAGATTTGGCGTTCCATCTCGCCATCTACGACGCTACCCACAATCCGCTCTTCCGTCAGCTGCTTGAACAGATGCGCGAAACGTTCGAGCGGTTCTGGAGCCACCCGTTCGAACGTTTCGATTTCGCGCGCCGGTCCTTCCCCTTTCATCGGACGCTGTTCAACGCGATCGTCGCGCAGGATGCCGAAGCCGCGCGCGGCGAGACACTGAAGATCCTCCAGATCGTCGAGGAAGATATCAAGGAAATGTCCAAATGAGTGAGGGCCTCGACCCATTCGAACTCGCTTCGCTGATCACCGCCCATGACGACGGCAATTTCGCAGAGGCGGTGGTTCCGCCGATCTTCCAGACCTCGCTCTTCACCTTCTCCGACTACGACGACATGATCTCCGCCTATCGCGGTGAGAAGGTGCGGCCGATCTACACGCGCGGCCTCAACCCAACCGTTCGCGCCTTCGAGGAAATGCTGGCGAAGCTCGAAGGGGCGGAAGACGCGCTCGGTTTTGCGAGCGGCATGTCGGCGATCTCGTCTGCTGTGCTGAGCTTTGTCGAACCGGGTGACCGGATCGTGGCGGTGAAGCACGTTTATCCCGACGCATTCCGGCTGTTCGGCACCATCCTTAAGCGGATGAGGATCGAAGTCACCTATGTCGACGGTCGCGACGAGGAGGCTGTCGCCAAAGCGCTACCGGGCGCCAAGGTCTTCTACATGGAAAGCCCGACGAGCTGGGTGATGGAGACCCATGACGTCGGTTCGCTGGCGGCGCTCGCCAGGAACCATGGCGCAGTGTCGATGATCGACAACAGTTGGGCGAGCCCCTTCTTCCAGCGGCCGATAACTCTAGGGGTAGATCTCGTCATCCATTCGGCCTCGAAATATCTCGGCGGCCACAGCGATGTCGTCGCAGGCGTCGTTGCGGGGTCCAAGGAGATGATCGCCCGGCTGAAGGCCGAGGCCTATCCCTATCTCGGCGGCAAACTTTCGCCCTTCGACGCGTGGCTCCTGATCCGCGGGCTCAGGACGCTGCCGATCCGCATGAAGGCACATGAGGCTGCAGCCCTCACTATCGCGCGCCGCCTGCAGGAACTCGACGTGGTGGAAAAGGTCTGCCATCCGGGCTTGGCGAACCGGCTTCCGGCGGGGCTCAACGGCACGTCGGGCCTCTTCTCGTTCATCTTCCGAGAGGGCGTCGATATCCGCGCTTTTGCCGATCACCTCAAACTCTTCAAGCTCGGCGTTAGCTGGGGCGGCCACGAAAGCCTCATAGTACCGGGCCAAGTGGTCCTGCAGCAGAAGGCCCAGCCAAATTCCGCGCATGCCTTCGGCATTCACGCGCGGTCCGTCCGTCTCCATGTCGGCCTCGAGGGAACCGAGGCGCTGTGGAGCGATCTTCAGGAGGCGATCGCCGTCGCCTCTTAAAGCATCAACCGATAACAACTGGGAGAACGACAATGAAGACGCTAATAACAACCGTACTTTTTGCCACGCTGATGGCCGGCAGCGCGCTGGCCGATACCACACTCAAGCTGGTCGAAGTCATCACCAGCCCGGAGCGCACCGAAACGCTGAAGTCGATTGTCGGGAAGTTTGAAGCCGCCAATCCCGGCACCAAGGTCGAGATCATCTCGCTGCCGTGGAACGAGGCCTTTCAGAAATTCGCGACCATGGTTTCCGCCGGCGACACGCCGGACGTGATGGAAATGCCCGATACCTGGCTGTCGCTCTACGCCAACAACGGAATGCTGGAGAGCCTCGAGCCCTATCTTGCGAAGTGGGAGCAGACCAAGGAACTGACGCCCCGGGCGCTCGAACTCGGCCGCGACGTCAAGAAGACCGCCTATATGCTGCCTTACGGCTTCTATCTACGTGCCATGTTCTACAACAAGAAGCTGCTCGAGCAGGCAGGCGTCAAGGAACCGCCGAAGACCATGGACGAGTTCACCAAGGCCTCCGAAGCCGTCTCCAAACTGCCTGGCAAATATGGCTACTGCATGCGCGGTGGCCCCGGCGGCCTGAACGGCTGGATGATCTTCGCCGCCTCGATGGCCGGCGACAACAAATATTTCAAGGAAGACGGTACCTCGACCATGAACAGCGAAGGCTGGGCCAAGGGCATCGAGTGGATGGTCGATCTCTACAAAAAGGGGTACGCACCGAAGGACAGCGTCAACTGGGGCTTCAACGAAGTCGTCGCCGGCTTCTATTCCGGCACCTGCGCCTTCCTCGATCAGGATCCGGACGCGCTGATCGCGATCGCCGAGCGCATGAAGAAGGAGGATTTTGGGGTCATCCCGCTGCCGAAAGGACCTGACGGCAAGTCCTTCCCGACCATCGGTTATGCCGGCTGGTCGATGTTCTCCACGACGAAAGACAAGGATCTGTCGTGGAAGCTGATCGCGACGCTGGAAGGTAAGGAAGGTAATCTCGAGTGGAACAAGAAGATCGGCGCCCTGCCGGCCTATACGTCCGCCGAACAGGACCCGTTCTACGCGGGCGACCAGTTCAAGGGCTGGTTTGAGGAACTTGCCGATCCGAACACGGTGCCGACGGTGATGCCGACCTATCTGGAAGAGTTTGCCTTCTTCAAGGATTCCTTGGCAATCAAGACCTCACAGCAGGCGCTTCTCGGCGACATCACCCCGAAGCAGCTTGCCGACCAGTGGGCTGAATATCTCACCAAGGCGCAGCAGAAGCATCTGGCGAAGAAGTAAGCGATCGGGCTCCGAACCCGAAGCCCCCTCATCCGCCTGCCGGCACCTTTTCCCCGATGGGGAGAAGGGAAGTTGCTGTAATGCCTCCGGTTCTCCTCTCCTCTAGGGGAGGGGGTGGCCGAGCGTTAGCGGAGGCCGGGTGAGGGGGCCGCAGGTTGTGCCACCAATTGAAGAACACACGGAAAGCCGACCATCGATGACCATCACCGCCGATACGCTTGGCAGGGACCACGACCGCAGGCCGTGGCTGACGCGGCTCGCGCATGCTTGCGAGCCCTATCTCTATAGCGCCCCGTCGCTGATCCTGATCGTTGTGGTCATGCTGGTGCCGCTGGTCATCGGCATTTCCTATGCGTTTCGGGATATCCAACTGCTCAATCCGTTTTCTGGAGGGTTTATCGGCCTTGAGCATTTTCGAGAACTTTCCAGGGACGCCGCCTTCTATGGCGCCTTGAGAAACACCGTGTGGTGGACAGGCGCTTCCGTCTTCTTGCAGTTTGTCTTCGGGCTTATCCTTGCCCTGCTGCTCGATAAGCCTTTTTGGGGGAGAGGCCTTGTCCAGGCGCTCGTATTCATTCCTTGGGCTGTGCCCTCATTCCTCGCCGGCCTCAATTGGGCGTGGCTTTTCAACCCGGTGATCGGACCGTTGCCGCATTGGCTGTTCGGGCTCGGCCTGATGTCGCAACCGGGCAACATCCTCTCCGACCCGCAGTATGCGATGTGGGGACCGATCGTTGCGAATGTCTGGTGGGGCATCCCGTTCTTCGCCATCACCCTGCTCGCCGCGCTGCAGGCGATCCCGCGCGATCTCTACGAGGCGGCGTCGATCGACGGGGCCAACTGGTTTCAGCGGTTCTTTTCGATCACCCTGCCGTTTCTCGCGCCGACGATTGCCATTACCGTGCTCTTGCGAACCGTCTGGATCTCAAATTTCGCCGACCTCATCGTCGTCATGACCGGCGGCGGTCCCGCCGACCGCACCCAGATCGTCGCCAGCTACATCTTCACCCAGGCCTTCAAGGCACTTGATTTCGGCTACGCGTCGGCGATCGCGCTGGTTCTGCTCGTGCTGCTGCTCGCCTATTCGATGCTGATCATCCTGCTGCGGCAGACCTTGCTGAACAAGGATTGAACCCATGAAACAGTCCCTTCTGCCGACTGTCGCGCATCGCATTGCGATCCTCTGCTACATCGCCTTTGCGCTCTTCCCGCTGTTCTGGCTGCTGAAAGTGTCGGTGACGCCAAACGATCTTCTTTATTCGGAAGGCGTGCGGATGTGGCCCTCGCGCACGACGTTCGATCATTATGCCTTCGTGCTCCGGCACAGCTCCTTTCCGACCTTCTTCAAGAACAGCCTGATCGTCTCGGGATCGACGGCCGTGGTCGTCACCGTCTGCGCATCGCTTTCCGGCTATGCTCTCTCCCGCTTCAGCTTCCGCGCGAAATACTGGATCGTCGCGCTGATGCTGCTGACCCAGATGTTTCCGCTGGTCATGCTGGTCGCGCCGATCTTCAAAATCCTCTCGCCACTCGGCCTCACCAACAGCCTGACGGGGCTGGTATTCGTTTATTCGGCCTTCAACGTGCCCTTCGCCACGTTTCTGATGCAGTCCTTCTTCGACGGCATTCCGAAGGACCTGGAAGAGGCGGCGATGATCGACGGCGCAACCAAGTTCACGGCCTTCCGGCAGATCATCCTGCCGCTGACGCTGCCAGGCATCGCCGCGACGCTTGGTTTCGTCTTCACCGCCGCCTGGAGCGAGCTTCTCTTCGCGTTGATGTTGATCAACGGCAACGCTGCGGCCACCTTCCCGGTGGGTCTCCTGACCTTCGTTTCGAAATTCTCGGTCGACTTCGGCCAGATGATGGCAGCCGGCGTCCTCGCCCTCATCCCGGCCGGGCTCTTTTTCCTCCTCATCCAGCGTTACCTCGTCCAGGGTCTGACGGCCGGCGCGGTCAAGGGTTAGTCAAATGGCATCGATTGAGATCGAAAAACTCGAAAAATCCTACGGCCATGTCTCCGTGCTGCATGGCATCGACCTCGACATCCGCGACGGGGAATTCATCGTCCTGGTCGGCCCGTCGGGCTGCGGCAAGTCCACCTTGCTCAGGATGATTGCCGGGCTGGAAGGCGTCAGCAAGGGTGAGATCCGCATCGCCGGAAATCGGGTTAACAACCTGCATCCGAAGGACCGCGACATCGCCATGGTGTTCCAGTCCTATGCGCTTTATCCGCATATGAACGTCGCCGGCAACATGAGCTACAGCCTGCGGCTCCGGAAAACGGCAAAGGACAAGATCGGTGCGGCCGTTGCCGGCGCGGCGGCCAAACTCGGGCTCGAACCGCTTCTGGAACGCCGCCCGAAGGCGCTTTCCGGCGGCCAGCGCCAGCGTGTCGCAATGGGCCGCGCCATCGTGCGCCAACCGAAGGCTTTCCTGTTCGACGAACCGCTGTCCAACCTCGACGCCCGGCTGCGCGAGCAGATGCGGGCCGAGATCAAGAAGATGCATGCCGACCTGAAGGCGACGTCAATCTACGTGACGCACGACCAGATCGAGGCGATGACGCTAGCGGACCGCATTGTCGCCATGCATGCCGGTGTGGTGCAGCAGGTTGGAAGCCCTCTCGACCTCTACGACCGGCCAGCCAATCTGTTCGTTGCCGGCTTCATCGGCTCGCCCGGGATGAATTTCCTCGACGTGACCTATTCAGGTGGGACGTTGCGATTGAAGGATGGAAGCCAGATCGAGGCCAGCATCCCCGAATCCACCCCGGAAGGAAGCAGTCTCACACTGGGCATCCGGCCGGAGCATGTGGTGATCACCAGCGATGGAAACGGCAGGCGCGCCGTTGTCGAGCTCATTGAGCCGACCGGATTTGGCATCATCCTGCATCTTTCGCTGCATGGCATAGCCTTCAAGGTCTTCACGCTGGATCGGCAGGCACTGGCTGTCACCGGTGAGATCATGGTGGCGTTCCCGGCTGAGCACATTCACCTGTTCGATGATGAGGGGAAGCGGATAGGTTAGCGTAGCGGCATTCAGTCGACGAGCGCTTGCGACATTTGTCGCGGACGGGGAGGCGGACCCAGTGTCCGTTCGCCCAACGAAAGGGTTAGGCCGCCGTATGATCCGGGCCCGTTCGGGGACGAGCTGACACCGAGTAGATGCGGTCGATCACCTCGGCTACGTTGACAAGCCTTTCGCAGGCGGGATCATACCCTTCTCCAGCTGCCAGCTTTCGGACCCAGTCCGCTGCCGCTCGTCCGCCCCAATCGTCGGGAGGTCGGATGAGGATTTCGCTCGACGTCCCGTGAAAGCGTTGGACCATGAAATCGTAAAACGACCCTTCGACGTTGTGCATCGATATCCCGCCGCCGGTGCCGTAGAAGCTGGCTTCGATAATCGCCTCGCAGCCGGCCTGCAAACGCCATGAGCAGGCGAGGCGGATAACCGTTCCATTGTCGAGCGTCAGGCTCGCGACGCCGTAATCCTCGACCTGATGATCGTCTGCGGCGATCGGCCGACCGCCGGCCATCAAGTGACCGGAGACTGATGCAATAGTCGGGAAGTCCAGCGACCAGAGAGCCATGTCGATCAGGTGGACGCCAAGATCCATCAAGCAGCCACCACCCGATAGGTTCTTATCGTAGAACCAAGGCTTGTCGGGCCCGTAGGCGTTATGGAACACGAGATCGGCTGCGAATATCTTGCCCAGTTCTTCTGTCCGTATGACTTCCCGGATCCGGTTCATGCTCGCGGTATGACGATAGGAGAGGTCGACCCCGAGCAAGCGGTTGGCCTCTCTTGCTCTATGCACGACGGCTGCGGCCTCCCCGGCTGTGCGCCCCAGCGGCTTTTGGCAGAAGACGGCGACGCAGGCCTCCAGCGCCTTGATCGACTGTGCCGCATGTTGTGCGCTTGGGGTGGCGATGACGATCCCGTCGATATCGCAGGTCAATAATTCATCCAGGCTCTCGGCCAGGATGGCGTCGGGTGCGAGCTTTTTCGCTTCTGCCGTCATCTCGGGCGACGGATCGGCGATCGCGACCGCTTCAGCGACGCCGGTATCGAGGATTGCCTGCATGCGGTGTCGGCCGATCCAACCGACGCCGAGAAAGCCGAGCCGAACCGGTTTCGGAGAGACCGAGAGTGTTCTCTCAGCAAGCATTTCATTCATCGTACATCACCAGTGCCTTGAGGAAATTTTGCGGACGATCGCGGGTATCGTTCAGCGCCTGGTCGAGTTGGTCCAGACGGTAGGTATGCGTATAGAGGGACGAGGGATCGAGCTGGCCGGTCGCGACGGCGTCGACTGCTTCGCGAATACCCTGAACATAAGTGGCCGGATCACGCTCATGCGCGTTGACGACATCCAGCCCGCGCCAGTTCCAGAGCTGCATGTTGACTTGCCGGGGCCCGTCCTGATGGTACCCGGCTATGATCAGCCGGCCACGCTCCATCGCCAATTCGGCGGCAAGATCGAGCGGCCATTGCTTGCCGACGGCCTCGATAACGCGATCGCAGAAGCGCCCGTCGGTGAGTTTCCGCACGTCCTCGATGATGCGCCAGTGGTCGTCCATGGCGATCGTCTCGGCCGCTCCCATTCGTTCGGCTATTTCGAGCGAGAACGGTCGTCGCGAGATAGCGATCACCCGGGCGCCGGCCTTCGACGCGATCTGGGTCAGGAGCGCGCCCAAAAAACCGATACCGATGATCGCGATGGTTTGGCCGGCCGTTATTCCGCTGCGGCGGAAGATGTTCATTGCGCAACCGAGCGGTTCCCCGGGAAACGGTTTGCCGTTCAGCGCCGGCGGCAGAGGCACGACCATCGTCTCGTCAGCGATGTCATACGTGGCGTAGGCATGGTAGGATAGTGCCGCGACCCGGTCGCCCACCCCGACACTGTGAACATCTGATCCGGCCGCATCTATATAACCCCAGCCCTCGTGACCGAGACCGCCGGGTTCTGTTGGAAAGGTCATCCAGTCAGGCCCTGCCCAAGGGCCGAGATTGGAAGCGCAGACCCCGCAGCCCTCCAGCCTGATTCTGACCTCATGAGGCCCCGGTTCAGGGAGTGATCGGGCTTCCACAGCGATCCTGCCGGGTCCAGTTAAAAGTGCGGCCTTCATCTCCTGCGGGCGCCGCATCGCCGTGCTATCCATGCAGATCTTATCCTTTTCCCACCGCCCGATCACCTCTCCATCCATCAGAACTAAAAGATGCGAGACAGAGTTCCGGAAGAAGTTGAAGAAGATGAAGTCATAGAAGATGATGCTTGCTTAATGATCTCTCTGCCGCTCGATCTCTTCCATGACCACCTCGGGCGGTACGTTCTGCTTCATCTCGTCGATTTCCTGTTGGTCGACTTCCGTTTCGATGCCGAGCTTGTCGGTGATAGCGGATACCATCGCGATCAATTTTGTCGTCTCGTGCTCGTTGAGAAGCGAGATCTGCAGGCTGAGGTCGGCGCGTCTGTCGTCTACGGCGGCCATGCGGTTCTGGCTGATCAGCACGAACGTAGAAATGAAGATCGCCTCGACCGAAGCCACCATCGCCAGGATGACAAGTGACGGGTCGAAAGCAGGCAGGACCGGCAGCCATCCCACATTCACAAGGATCCAGAGGCTGAAGACGATCGCGTGGAGGTACACAAAGAGCATGCTGCCGGCAAAATTTGTCATTGCCTCAGCGATCCGCTCCTGCAGCGACATTGTCCCCTGCTCGGCGGCGCGCCGCTGAATGAGTGCATTGATATTGCGGTCCAGAACGGCGGAGATCGGTTGCGCCATCCGAGGGCCATCGGAGGCGGGCGCCTGTTCCTTTTTTTGAGCGGTCACATCTCTATCCCGTCATGGCGTGTGAATTTCTGCCCTAACCGGAGACTCTGCTTACGGTTCCTGCCGCATCGGAAGATGTCATTGATGAAGTCATAGAACACAAAGATGTCATTGATGAAGGAACTTTTGTTCCTGACCGCTGTTCGGCCAGCATCAGAAGCTTTTTTCCATACATCTAGGAAGTACAATGGCGGCAATTCTTGTAACTGGTGGCTGCGGCTTTATCGGCCGTCATGTGGCCGAGGAACTTCTCGATAACGGATATGAGGTGCGTATCCTCGACGCGTTCATCGACCAAGTTCACGGTGATGGGGAAGCGTCGGTGCCTGATGCGGCGGAAGTCTTTCGCGGCGACGTTCGGGACAAGCCGGTGGTGGAGAAGGCCCTTGAGGGCGTGGAAGGCGTCATTCATCTCGCGGCGGAAGTTGGTGTAGGCCAATCCATGTACGAGATCGCCCGTTATGTTGGCGGCAACGACCTCGGGACCGCGGTTCTTCTGGAAGCTATGATCGGCCGTCCGATCAAGCGCATCGTCGTCGCCTCATCGATGAGCGTATATGGCGAAGGGCGATATCGCACCGAAGATGGACATCAGCTGGATCTCGTTCGCCGCAGGAGCGAGAGCATCAAGGCAGGGCAATGGAATCCGCGCAGCCCCATTGGCGAAGCCCTGATACCAGTCGCGACCGATGAGGAAAAGCCCGTCGATCTCGCATCGATCTATGCGCTGACAAAATACGCGCAGGAAAAGCAAGTGTTGATCTTCGGCGAAGCTTATGGCGTCGAGGCGGTAGCGCTTCGTTTGTTCAACGTCTTCGGTGCAGGGCAGGCTTTATCCAATCCCTATACCGGGGTGCTTGCCAATTTCGCTTCACGGCTCGCCAACGGCCAGCCGCCGATGATTTTCGAAGACGGCGAGCAGCGGCGCGATTTCGTTCATGTCCGTGACGTCGCGCGTGCCTTCCGGCTGGCACTCCAAAAGCCGAATGCCGCGGGGCATGTCATCAATGTCGGCAGCGGCCAGGCCTATACCATCGCCGAGGTCGCAACGTTGCTGGCCGATGCCATGGATGTACCCCACATCCGGCCGGACATCATGAACAAGGCCCGCTCCGGCGACATCCGCAACTGCTTCGCCGATATTTCCAAGGCGCGTGAGCTTCTTGGTTTTGAGCCGGCGCATCGTTTGGAAAATTCGCTGAGGCCTTTTGCCGACTGGGTCCGAAATGCGGGCGCGATCGATCGCGGAGCGGAGATGAAGCGGCAGCTCGAAGAGCGGGGGCTGGTATCATGAGCGCCGCAGGTTCTTCGTCACGCCGCGCGGGCAACCATCGGTCCTATGGTTTTGTTGAATGGTTTCGCCCGGGTGAATTCGAGCGGACGGAGCAGATCCTTCCCGGTATCCTCGCAAGCGGAGCAAGCTATCTGCGCACCCATCTGTCCTGGGCGGAGTATCTCGCATCGGGTGGGGAGGAATGGTTCGACTGGCTACTCCCCAAGCTTGGCAAGGAGATCGATCTTCTGCCTTGTATTCATTATACGCCGCCTTCGCTCTCGCGGACAAGCCGCTCTTCCGGAGCTCCGTCCGATCTTAAATCCTATGCGGATTTCGTCGATCATGTGCTGACTCGATACGGAAAGCATTTCAGTCATATCGAACTTTGGAACGAGCCAAACAATCTGCTCGACTGGGATTGGCGCGAGGACAGCGACTTTCTGCTGTTTTGCGAAATGGTCGGAGGTGCAGCCTATTGGGCCAAACATCGGGGCTGGAAACCCGTCCTCGGAGGACCTTGCCCATTCGATCCCTATTGGCTGAACCTGATGGGCGAGCGCGGTGTATTGGGTGTCGTCGACGCCGTCGGTTTCCATGGTTTCCCAGGTACCTGGGACAGCGAAACCGGCACCTGGGGCGGCTGGGACATGCATCTCGGCGAGATGCGCAAGATCCTGGATCGCTACAATCGGGGTGCGGAGGTCTGGGTTACCGAGACAGGATATTCCACTTGGCGCAGCGACGAGATGGAGCAGGCTCGGCGTTTTACGAAGGCGCTCCACGTCCCGGCCGATCGCATGTACTGGTATTCCTGGTGTGACGTGCCCCCCAACGTACCCGTGCAGGAGGGGTTGTGGTTCGACCCCCGGCATTATCACCTCGGCGCGGTCACCCACGACTATCAGCCGAAACTGCTTGCCCGGCTGCTCATGGAAGGCGGCGTGTCGCGTATCGAGGAGGTGACGCAGCTTGCGACTCCGAATCTGACCGCTGGTGCGGCGCCTTTGGTCATTACTGGCGGCAGTGGTTTTATTGGTTCCAACATTGCCGATAGCTTCCTGCAGGAGGGCGAGGATGTGGTGATCCTCGACAATCTGGGCCGACCCGGCGTCGACCAGAATCTTGCCTGGCTTATGGATCGTCATGGCAAGCGCGTCCATCCGGTGCTCGCGGACGTGCGCGACCTGCGCGGAATCGAGGCCGCCTTCAGCGATGCCAAGGCGGTCTTTCATTTGGCCGCTCAGACCGCAGTCACCACGAGTCTTGCTCATCCGATCGACGATTTCGAGGCGAATGCGCGTGGCACGATCAATGTGCTTGAGGCCGTACGCAAGGCAGGCAGGAATGCCCCGGTAATCTTCGCGAGTACCAACAAGGTCTATGGTGCGCTGGAAGATCTGAAAATGGTGGAAGTGGAAGATCGCTATATTCCCATCCATGAGGATGTGCGGTCACATGGCATCGGCGAGGACAGACCTCTCGATTTCTGCACACCCTATGGCTGCTCGAAAGGTGTCGCGGACCAATATGTCCTCGACTATGCCAAGTCCTATTCGATCCCCACCGCCGTCTTGCGCATGAGCTGCATCTATGGGCCGCGCCAGTTCGGAACCGAGGACCAGGGCTGGGTGGCGCATTTCCTGATCCGCGCCCTGTCTGGTGAGCCGATCTCCATCTATGGCAACGGCAAGCAGGTTCGCGATATCCTGCATGTAGACGACGCGGTGGCAGCCTATCGCGCGGTCCTTTCCAACATCGAGAGGGTCAAGGGCGGGGTGTTCAACCTCGGCGGCGGCCCCCTCAACGCGGTCAGCATCGTCGCTGTTCTCAGCGAGATCGAGAAACTGACTGGCCATTCCCTGGAAACCGGGTTCGGTGATTGGCGTGCTGGGGACCAGTATTACTTCGTCGCGGATACCCGCAAGCTGGAACAGGAACTCGGTTGGCAGGCTCGCATACGCTGGCAGAGCGGTTTGCGACATCTGGCGGAATGGCTGGCTGACAATCGCTTCGGCGGCCGGCCGCGTCTCCCGGAAAAGCGGAAGGTGCGGGCATGACGGCACAAGACGGACGGCCGGAACTCGCCCGAGTATTAATGACCGTCGATGCGGTTGGTGGGGTCTGGCGCTACGGGCTCGATCTGGCGTTGGGATTGCGGTCGAAAGGCGTCGAGACCGTGTTTGCCGCTTTCGGGCCACGACCATCTTCGGAACAGGTGCGGGAGGCGGAGTCTATCGGCAGCTTCGTCTGGCTGGACGCCCCGCTCGACTGGCTGGTCGAAGATGAAGAGGCGTTGAAACAGGTTCCTCGCCTCCTCGACGATCTTATAAAACGAGAAAATATCGACCTCGTCCATCTCAATCTGCCTTCCCAGGCCGTGGGGCTGGAAACGTCGGTGCCGGTGGTGGTGGTGTCGCATTCCTGTGTCGTCACTTGGTTTGCCGCAGTGCGCGGCCAGACAGTGCCTAACGAGTGGCAATGGCAGTTTCGACTGAATTATAAAGGCTTCGATCGCGCGGACGCCGTGCTTTCACCGAGCCATAGCCATGCGGCGATGCTGCGTCGGGCATATGGCCCGATCGACGGATTGCAGGTTGTCTACAATGCGAGCCCGGTCGCGGCGCGCACACGGGACAAGGAGGATTTTGTCTTCGCCGCAGCCCGCTGGTGGGATGATGGAAAGAACGGCGTCATCCTGGACGCTGCAGCAGGTCAGATAAAATGGCCGCTGGTAATGGCGGGTGCGTGCCATGGACCTAATGGCCAGTATCTCCCCATTCGCAACGCTGTTCACCGCGGCGAGCTTGCCCACACGGATGCTATGGCGATGATGGCTCGGGCGGCAATCGTCGCATCTCCATCCGTTTACGAGCCCTTCGGCCTTGTTGCGCTGGAGGCGGCCAGAAGCGGAAGCGCTTTGGTGCTGGCGGATATACCCACCTACGGGGAACTCTGGGACGGAGCTGCCTTGTTTGCCGAACCCCGTGAACCGCGGGCATTTGTCGACGCCATCAATCGGCTTTCGCGCGACGTTTCCCTGCGAACAACACTTGCCGAAGAGGCGCTTGTCCGATCGGAAAAGTACAGTCTGGAGGCGCAGGCCGATGCGGTGATGGCGCTTTACTTACGCCTCCTTTCGGCGAACCGCCCAGCTCTTACCGCAGCGGAGTGATCATGAAGTTCATCTTTTATACCCATTCCCTGATTTCGGACTGGAATCATGGAAACGCTCATTTCCTCCGGGGCGTGATGCGCGGTCTCATCCGCCGAGGGCATCGAGCATTCGCGCTCGAACCGGAAAACGCCTGGAGCCGCACCAGTCTGGTCGAAGATCAGGGGCCGATGGCGATCGAGAAATTCCATGAAAATTTCCCCGAACTTCAAACCTATGTCTACGGCAGCAATTTCGAGCACGAAGAGGCGATTGCCAATGCCGATGTCGTAATTGTCCACGAATGGACCGAACCGGCACTGGTGGAACGGATCGGAAGGGCTCGCCGCGACGGCGGCAAATTTACGCTGCTCTTCCACGATACGCATCACCGCGCGGTATCGGCCGAGGGGGATATAGCCGGCCTCAAACTCAGCGATTACGACGGCGTTCTAGCTTTTGGCGAAACCCTGCGCGAACGCTATCTCAAGGCCGGCTGGGGAAAGTCCGTCTTTACCTGGCACGAAGCTGCGGACGATACACTTTTCCGTCCCTTGCCGCAGATCGAAAAGGTCGGCGACCTGATCTGGATCGGCAACTGGGGCGACAACGAACGATCCGCCGAAATCATGGAATATCTCGTGCAACCGTCCCGGCGACTTGGCCTGAAGACGACGGTACGCGGCGTGCGCTATCCCGGCCATGCGCTGCAAGCGCTCGAAGAGGCAGGGATCGCTTATGGAGGCTGGATCGCCAATGCGGAGGCACCGCGTGCCTTTGCTCAAAACAAGGTGACGGTTCACATCCCTCGTCGACCTTATGTCGAAAACCTTCCCGGCATTCCGACCATCCGCGTCTTCGAGGCCCTGGCCTGTGGCATTCCGCTGATCTCTGCCTTTTGGAACGATGCCGAAAATCTCTTCCGGCCCGGCAGCGATTACCTCATCGCGCGCGACGGCGAAGAGATGATGCAACTGCTTCGCGACGTTTTATCCGACTCCGGCCTGTCCGCCTCGCTCGTGTCATCTGGACTCGAAACCATCCGCGCGCGCCACACCTGCCGCCATCGTGTCGATGAGCTGTTTTCCATACTGGCCGCATGCGGAACGCAGAGGGTGACCCAGAAGCTCGCTGTCAGGGAGGCCGCGGAATGAAGATTGCCTTTTATGGATCAAGCCTCGTATCCGCCTACTGGAATGGCGCTGCCACCTATTATCGCGGTCTATTGAGAGCCCTGGCGGCCAAAGGTTACGACATCACCTTCTATGAACCGGATGTCTTCGATCGCCAGAAGAACCGGGATATCGATCCACCGGAATGGTGCAGGGTGGTTGTCTACGAGGGCACGGTGGATGCGTTGAACGCGGTGACTGCCGAAGCTGCCGAGGCGGATATCGTCGTCAAGGCGAGCGGCGTCGGTTTCGAAGATGATCGCCTCCTTGAGAGGGTTCTCCAGAATGCACGCCAGACGGCCCTGAAAATATTCTGGGACGTTGATGCGCCGGCCACGCTTGCCGACTTGCGGGCCGCCCCGGATCACCCGCTCCGCAAGGCCTTGATCGACATCGATCTTGTGCTCACCTATGGGGGCGGCGAACCCGTCGTGAACGCTTATCGCTCCATGGGCGCGGCAATTTGTGTGCCGATTTACAACGCTCTCGATCCCGAAACCCATCATCCGGCGCCACAGGATCCACGCTTTTCCGCCGATCTCGGTTTTCTCGGCAACCGCCTGCCGGACCGCGAGGCGCGGGTAGAGCAGTTTTTCTTCGAACCGGCTGCCCAACTCCCAGGTCAGACGTTCCTGCTTGGCGGCTCCGGCTGGGAAGAAAAGCCGAAGTCTTCGAACGTAAAATATATCGGGCACGTTTCCACCCGAGACCACAACGCCTTCAATGTCACGCCGAAGGCCGTTCTCAATATTTCTCGTGCCAGCATGGCGGAAAACGGGTTTTCGCCGGCAACGCGTGTTTTCGAGGCGGCTGGGGCGGGAGCTTGTCTGATTACCGATCATTGGCAAGGCATCGACTTGTTCCTCAAGCCTGAGGAGGAAATCCTGGTCGCACGCGACGGCCGCGACGTTGCCGATATTCTCTCCGGCCTCACGCAGGAAAGAGCAAAGACGATTGGTGAGAGGGCGCTTGCACGGGTACTTGCCGATCACACCTATGCCCATCGTGCCGAAGAGGTGGATGCGATCTTCCGCGCCCATGCCGGTGCCCGGATGGAGGCGGCTGAATGACAAAGCCATTGAACATCGTTTTCCTCGGTCTCTCGCTCTCCTCCTCCTGGGGCAATGGCCATGCCACGACCTTTCGCGCGCTGATCCGTGGATTGCAGGCGGGCGGGCACCGGGTGCTGTTCCTCGAACGGGACGTGCCCTGGTATGCCACAAGGCGCGACCTGCCGGATCCCGACTTCTGCGAACTCGCCTACTATTCCGATATTGCTGGAATGATCGGCTCCCATGCAGGCCGCCTTCATAATGCGGACGCGGTGATTATCGGCTCCTATGTGCCGGAAGGAGTGGCGGTCATTGATGCAGTCGCCGCATTGCAGCCCAAGCGGTTTTGCTTCTACGATATCGATACTCCCGTTACGCTCGCGAAGCTCGATCGAGGTGATGAGGAATATCTTGCCCGGCGGCAGATTCCCCTCTTCGATGCCTATTTCTCCTTCTCTGGAGGAGAGGTTCTTCCGCGTCTGGAACAGCGATATGGAGCAAGGAAGGCGGTAGCCCTCTACTGTTCTGTGGATGTCGAAAGGTATCGCAATACCCGGGAGGCCTTCCGCTGGGATCTCGGTTATCTTGGTACATACAGCCCGGATCGCCAACCGACACTGGAGAGGATTCTCATTGAACCGGCCAGGCGACTGCCGCGACTGCGGTTTGTGGTGGCTGGGCCGCAATATCCCCATGAGATCGACTGGCCGGCTAATGTCGAACGTATCGAGCACCTTCCGCCGAGCGAGCATGCGAGCTTCTACAGCCGGCAACGCTTCACGCTCAATGTCACCCGGTCGGACATGATTGCAGCCGGCTGGTCGCCGAGTGTCAGGCTTTTCGAGGCTGCCGCATGCGAAACCCCGATCATTAGCGATCATTGGCGAGGACTTGATGAGCTTTTGCCTGACAGCGAAGCGATCATCGTCGCCAAGCGGACGGAGGATGCGGTCGAGGCGCTCACAGGATTGGATGAGGGGCACCGCCGGTCGCTAGCCAAAAACGCGAGGAGTGTGGTCGTGCAGAGCCATACCGGTATTGCCCGCGCCCGCGAACTTATAGCGGCGCTCGGAGATTGGCCTCAGCGAATGTCCCGAACAGAATCCACATTTCAGCCCGTTTCAGCTTGAGGAGATTGTAATGCTGCAAAGAACCGGAACCGGAAATGGTAAAACCGTTCTTGTCGCCGGAGGGGCCGGCTTTGTCGGTTCGCATCTCTGCGACGCCCTGCTTGCGCGCGGCGATCGGGTGATATGCGTCGACAGTTATATTACCGGTTCGAAAGACAATATCCGCCCGCTGATGAACCATCCCGGCTTTCGGCTGATCGAGAAGGATATCTGCGAATTCCACGAGATCGACGAGCCCTTGGATCAGATCTACAACCTCGCTTGCGCGGCCTCACCGCCCCAGTATCAAGCCGATCCCGTCCATACGATGATGACCTGCGTTGCGGGCACCGGAAACCTGCTGGCGCTTGCCGAACGGGATGGCGCTTCATTCCTGCAGGCTTCAACAAGCGAGGTTTACGGGGATCCGGTGGAACATCCCCAGCGTGAGGACTACCGCGGCAATGTCAATTGCATCGGCCCTCGCGCCTGCTACGACGAAGGCAAACGGGCGGCCGAGGCACTTTGCTTCGACATGCTCCGGGCGGAAAGGGTCGATGTTCGTGTCGCCAGGATTTTCAACACCTACGGGCCGCGCATGCAGCCGAACGATGGTCGCATCATTTCCAACCTTCTCGTCCAGGCGATTTCGGGCAAGCCGCTTACCATCTACGGCACCGGCGAGCAGACCCGCTCATTTTGTTACGTCAGCGATCTTGTCAGGGGTTTGATGGCGTTGATGGATGTCGATCCGAATCCCGGCATGCCGGTCAATCTCGGCAATCCGGGCGAATTCACCATCAACGAACTTGCCGAGATGGTGATGGCAATCGCGCCCACCATGGCCAAGCCGGTTTATAAACCTTTGCCCGCGGATGATCCGCAACGGCGTCGCCCGGACATTTTACGCGCCAAGGAACTCCTCGGATGGGAGCCAAAGGTCCCTCTTTCGGAAGGGCTGCGGCACACCGCGGACTGGTTCACGGTCGTGCTTGGAACTGGTGCCGGAAAACCGTCCTGGCAGGCCGTTCGGCAATCATCTGCTTACGAAATGGATGTGAGGGCTTAAGGGTGGAGGCAAGAAAGAGCAGGGAGAACCACAGCCTGCAACGCGAGATCACCGAGCTCGGTCCCTGGTTTCACAACATGCGGATTCAAGGCGTCGAGACCGCACCGGACCACTTTCTCGGGGATTATCCGGCCTTCAAGTGGAAAAATTTTCAGCACGCCCTTCCAGACGATCTGGAAGGGCGCAGCGTTCTCGATATCGGCTGCAATGCCGGATTTTATTCGCTGGAAATGAAACGACGAAATGCCGGCCGCGTGCTGGGCATCGACTCCGATCCTCACTATCTCCGCCAGGCCCACTTTGCTGCCGAACATAGCGGGCTCGATGTCGAGTTCCGGCAGATGTCGATCTATGAAGTCGGCAAATTGAACGAAAAGTTCGACCTGGTGATTTTCATGGGGGTGCTCTACCACCTTCGCCATCCGCTCCTGGCGCTTGACCTGCTTTACGAACACGTCGTTGGAGATCTGATGCTTTTTCAGTGTCTTCAGCGGGGGGACGAACGCATCCCCGATCTCCAGGAAGACTATGATTTTTCGGAATGGGCCGTCTTCGATCGCCCGGACTATCCGAAGCTCTTTTTCATCGAAGAACGCTACGCCTCCGACCCGACCAACTGGTTCATTCCCAACAAGGCCGCAATGGAGGCAATGCTTCGTAGTTCGGGCTTCATTATTGAGGCTAATCCGGAACGCGAAGTTTACCTCTGCCGGCGCGGTGAGAGGCATTACATGGTCGGACCTCCCCCTCAAACTTAGGGGCATCGGGGAGGATCCTGATATCGAAAGGAGCGGCTTCAGCCATCTTTTTGTGCTGGCGAATGCACGCCGGCAGGCGATCTCGCAATTCGTTAGTTACGGTGGCCTGATGGATAGCTGTCCGCCTGTGGGGGCGGGGAGGCCTGCCTGTTCAGTATTCCGAGCGCCATTGCGGCCCTTCGCTTGGCCCGGTAGCGGTTGAACTGCTGATCTGCGAGAACCCCGGCGAGAATCACCGTTCCCATTACCGCGAAGTTCAGCGATGAGGGGATGCCTAAAAGATTGACGAGGTTCTGCAATTCCTGAAGCAGGACCGCCCCCAACACGACGCCGATGATCGAGCCTTCTCCGCCACGAAGCGAGAAGCCGCCGAGGACGGCGGCGGCAATTGCGTAGAGTTCGTAGAAGTTACCATGTGACGAGGGCTGCACCGATCTGGTGAACATGGCGAAGTAAACCGCGGCAACGGCGGTCAGCACCGCGCAGATCACATAGGCGGTCGTGATAACGAAACCGGTGCGGATGCCAGAGTAGCGCGCTGCGTCCTCATTCTTGCCCACAGCCTGCAAATGTCGGCCAAAGACCGAGCGATGAAGCAGGAACCAACAGATTATGCCGATGACTATCATGGCATAAAAGGAGTGTGGAACTCCAAAAGTGCGCCCGATCGTCAGCCATTCCAGCGCGGGATACTTGGCGCCGAAGGGAAAGCCGGCAGTGGCTTCTCCCGTATAGCCGCGCGCGGCGCCGCGATAGATCAGCAGGCCGCACAGCGTCACGACGAATGGTTGCATCTTGAGCTTGGTGATTAGCAGCCCATGAGCCAGCCCAAGGAGCGTTCCGATCACGAGGACGGCAAGGATTGCCACCGGCCACGGGACGCCGAACTTTCCCACCATGTCCACAAATAGGACGCCGAGCAGTGCTATCATTGAGCCGACCGAGAGGTCGATACCACCGGTCATGATGACAAAGCCTTGCCCGATGGCGAAGAGGCCGAACAGACCGATGAGGTTTGCCGTATTGCCCAGATTGATCGGCGAGAGGAATAGCGGATTTCGCAGATAAACGACCGCTCCCACAATTATGATCAGGACTGCCAATCCCAAGTCTTTTTTATGCATCGGTCTGTTTCCTAGTTTGCGCCGACAGCGAGCTTGAGAACATTGTGTTCGGAGAATTCCGGCCGCGATAGCGATCCGGCGATTTCCCCTTCTCGCAATACGACGATACGGTCCGACACGCCGATCACCTCTTCCATGTCGCTGGAGATCATCAGGACGCCGACGCCGGCGTTGGTCAGAGCACGCATGAGCCTGTAGATCTCCGCCTTGGAGGCGACATCGATGCCGCGGGTGGGCTCGTCAAAAATGACCAGAGCCGGTCGCATCGAAAGCCATTTGCCCAGCACAACCTTTTGCTGATTGCCGCCAGAGAGTTCCGCGGTTCTGCGCATGACATCGGTGGTTCTGATTCCGAGTTTTATACGCTGATCCTCGGCACGCGCCTTGACCGCGCTCTGCGAAACCAAGCCGTTGCGCGACACGGCTGCGAGATCGGCGAGGCAGATATTTTCACAGATTGCCGCTTCGAGCACGAGGCCCGTCCGTTTCCGATCCTCCGGCACGAGATAGACGCCGGCCTGGATGGCGTCATGCGGCGACGCGGCCCTGAACGGCTTGCCCGCCAGCGTGATCTGGCCCTCGACAATGGCGTCGATGCCGAAAATGGCTTCGGCCAATTCTGTCCGTCCCGCGCCCACCAGTCCGGCCATTCCCAGAATTTCGCCATCGTGGATATCGAAGTCGACAAGGGCCCGTGGTCTCGCGCGGGTTCTAACGGCCTTTAAGGACAGGATGGGCCCGCCGGCAGGGCGTGACGGCGGCGAATACAGGGCATGAAGGTCGCGCCCGATCATCATGCGGATCATGGCATCATGATGGATCTCCGCCCTGCAGAGTTCACCGGCGGCTTTGCCGTCGCGCAAAGCGAAGACGCGGTCGGCGCATTCCTCGATCTCGCTCAGGCGGTGCGATATGTAGATGACCGCGATGCCCTCGGCCTTAAGGCTGGCAACGACGCTCATCAGCGTTTTCGTTTCCGACAAGGTGAGCGACGAGGTTGGTTCATCCATGATGATGATGCGCGCCTTGATGGAGAGCGCCTTGGCGATCTCGAGCAATTGCCGCTCGGCGAGCGACAGAGCAGCGACCGGGGTGTCGGCCTCGAACGTGGCACCGACGCGTCTTAAAAGCGGTTCGGCTGCGGCACGCATGGCCTTTACATCCAGCAGTCTGAGGAAACCTTTACGTATTTCGCGGCCTAGAAACATATTGGCGGCCACGTCGAGATTGTCGAATACGTTGAGCTCCTGATGTACGAACGCGATCCCCGCGGACTGGGACTCAGTCACCGAAAATCCGTCGCATCGCACACCATCGATAATGATATGACCCGAGCTGGGCTGGACGACACCCCCAAGAATCTTCATCAGCGTGGATTTGCCGGCTCCATTCTCTCCGATCAGGGCCAGAACTTCGCCGGCCATGACCGTGATGGACACATTGCAGAGCGCCACGACGCCGGTATAGGCCTTGGAAATGTTCTCGAGTACCAACAGGGGGCGCTTCGGATCCTCTTTAGTCATCATAAGTCGTGGCCATCTGATTTTGCAGCAACAGTGATGCTTCGGCCCGTTGAGCGGATATACGAAGTGACAAGCGCACACCGGGCCCGGCGAGGCCCGAGCCCGATGCCGCAGCGCCGACCCGGAAGAGTTTTACCCGCCAATGCGCTCTTTGAGTTCCTTCTCGAAGGCATCGACATTGGATGCTTTGATGACTTTCGTCGGAACGATTATAAGGCCGTCCGCAGGAATACCCGATTTGTCCCCTTCGAGATATTTCGCCATCAGATGCATGCCCTGATAGCCCCACTGGTAGGGGTCCTGTACGACGGTGCCGGCGAAGCTGCCTTCGCGGACCGCCCCGAGGGTAACCGGATCCTCATCGAATGCGATGACCTTGATCGCCCCGAGTTTGCCCGCAGCCTGGAGAGCCTCGTAAATCTTGGGAGGGTTATAAGAATAAAACCCCACCATGCAGGTGATGTTTGGGTTTGCGGCAAGCACGTCATCGACGTTCGACCGGGCTCGGGCAAAATCCACGTCGTCTCCGCGCACGTCGACGAGCTCGATCCCGGATCCTTCGACGGCCTTGCGGAACCCGGCGATACGTTCGACTGCATTGTCCGCTCCCAGGAACCCGACAAAACCCGTGCATTTTCCGCCTTCGGGCATCGCAGCAACGGCGATTTCGCCGGCCTGAACACCTGCCTGGGTGTTGGAAGAGCCGAGATAGGCGATGCGCTTGCTGTTGGGCGCATCGCTGTCGGTGGTAAACAGGGGCACCTGCGCTGCAATGCGGTTGAATGCGTCGATGGAATTCTTCGGATCAGCCGAAGATATCATAATTGCATCGGTACCGGCAGCGACAAGATCATCCATCAGGGCGTTCTGCAGGGCAGCGGTACCCTGGGCCGGATAGCGGAACTGCAGTTCGTAGCCCGGCAATTCCGCTTGAGCCTTCTTGACCCCGGCTTCGGCGAGTTTCCAGAAGTCGGAGGCCGCGTTCACGACGAAAGCCAACTGGGGTTTGTCTTGAGCGACAGCGGGGCCAGCCAGACCGGAAGCCAGCATGGCAAGCGAGACGGCAAGTTTCAGTTTCATTGTCCATCCTCCCATTTTTGGGAGCACAGACACGGCCCTGCTCCCCAACGTTTCTAAATGCCCTCGAACAGTCATTTGCCGCGGGCGGTACATATCCTTGGCTTGGGCGTTGCCTGGACGGTCACATGCGGACCGACCCGGAGCCAGCGACGGATATTACTTGGCGCGCATGTGTTACCCGGGGTACCAGACACGGCGCGGATCATCGGGCGCCCGGGAATAGGCCCAGGCGCGTTGGACAAGGAGCTCGGCATCGACAACCGGGCGCCAGCCGAGCAGCATCCTTGCCTTGGCATTGTCGAGCCAGTTGCTGTGATAGGGGGTCGAAATTTCCACAGCCGGCAGGCCATGCGAGGCTTTCAGTTGGGCCGCGACGCCAGCGTAATCCACTGGAACATCCATCGCGATGTTGAAGAGTTCGCCCTCGGTAGCCGGATTATCCAAGGTCAGAAGAATCGCGCTGACGAGATCGCTGACATGGATGAAATTGCGTTTAAGCGAAGCGCCGCCTGCATCGCGAAGCAGTGGGATGGCGCCGGCCCCGGCATGCCGGGCGATTTCCTCCGGCGGCAGGAATTCACTCCAGGCGGGGCCGCCGAACTGGTCCCGAAAGCTCAAGACATGGCGGAAGTCATCCTTCTCCATGATCCAGGGCGCCCGAAGGCAGCAGGCATTGGTGCCGTATTGGATGCGGTACTGCTCAAGCATGACCTCCTCGATCACTTTGGTAAGCGCATAGCAGCCCGGATAGGCTCGACGCGGGGAATTCTCGGTCACGGGAGCATCGTAGGGGTGAAAAATATGCCCCACGGAACAATCTCCCCCGATCAGAACGAACTGCCTCGCGGTCTTCGAGGTGCGAAAGGCTTCGAGCAGGTTGAAGAGACCCTTGATGCCGACGTCGATCGCCAGATCAGGTGATTCCTTGACGGCAGCCATATGCAACACATGGGTTACGCCATCCATGGCGGCGTAAACCGTCTGCGCATCCGCCAATGAACCACGCACGATCTCAACCGCCGAATGGTCGATGACGCGGTTGTTGCAGAGCGCACGCAGGGACCAGTCGGCAAATTTGTCGGCAGCCAGAAATCCGGGCAGGAAATTGGTCCCCACCTTCCCCGTTAGTCCAGTGACAAGAAGTTTCAATTTGCTTCCCCTAAAATCCCATGCGCACGCTGAAACGAGGATATAGCTCCGCAGCCTTTGCGGGCCGTCACGGTGCCGAAGCGCCGTGACGGGATCGCATCGGGACTACCCTATGGGGCTACTTGGCGCAGAAGCCCGGTTCTTCGCGCGTGCAGACATCCAGGCCGGTGTAGATCGTGTCTTCCACGGCCTCCCCCTTGATCAACCGGATCATGACCTCGGGAGCGCGCTGGCCCATTTCGAAGGGACGCTGACCCACCTGGGCATGGCTTCGGCCATCTTTGAAGGCCTGTACCTGCGGCGGCAGGGTGTCGCCTGCCACGATGATCAGGTCATTGCTTTTCAGGCGATCCATCACCTGGTCGGTGACCTGGGCATAGGCCTGCGGCGCAAACTGCGCCCATCCTCCGATCAGGATAAAGGCATCGAGATCGGGGTTGGAGGTGAAGACATCGGCCATCTGCTGATTGGCAAGGTCAATCTGATCATTCGTGAAAACCGGGCAACTTTGGATTTCGCTCCAGCCGCCTTGCCCGGACAGGCGATCGACCCCTTTGGAGCCTGCGATGGTATCTCGAAAACCGGCTGCGCGGGCATTGATGTTATCGGCGCCGACGTTGCCCAACTGCAGACAAACCGTTCCGCCCTTCGGCTTAAGCCGCTTGGCCTGCTCGGCCATTTTCACGCCCATCAGGTAATTGTCGGTTCCAAGATATGCGGCGCGCAGCTTACGGTCTGCCTCCGAGAGGTCGGCATCGACCGTCATGACCGGCATCTTCGGCCCAATCTCCTTGAGCCGGTTGGCCATGGCCGACGCATTGGATGGGGAAATGGCGAGTGCGGCAACGCCTTTGGCGATAAGGTCATCAACGAGCTGCACCTGTCCGGCCTCGTCGGCACTGGATGCCGGACCCGTGTAAAGGCATTCGTATTCTGAATTGGGATTGTTCTTCGCCCAGTCCTTGCAACCCAGGTTGATCTGTTCGAAGAACGGATTGTCCAGTCCCTTGACGACGATAGCCAAGGTCTTTTTGTCCTGCGCCTCTGCTGCGCCGGCGGCCAGGACAAGGGCAGCGGCCAAAACCTGATTTACGTACCTCAAAGCAGTGCACTCCTCCGTTTGGGTTTCATCCGGCGCGGCCAAGCACAAGTCTGTCCAAGCGCTCGCCAGAACTGTCTGCCGCCCTGACCCTCCCATTGCGGCACACATCTGCGGTGCGAACCGAAGCCGGTTCGGACCAAGTTCGATGATCTATTCTGTTGCGAATTTGATCATATTATGTGCTAATAACAGCACTTAATTAGCGAAGCCGTCAAGCGGGAATTTAGCGGGCGTCGCAGCCGAGGCCGCGGAAATGCAACAAGACTGGCTGCCGCTGCCAAGGCATGAATCGCGCTCCCTGATCGGTTCTCATCCGAAGAGGGGCGGAAAGGGAGGCATATGAGCGCGCTGAGACTTGAGGGAGTGAGCAAGCATTTTGGGGCAATCCATGCATTGAGCGACGTGTCGCTTTCCGTCGAGCCGGGAGAAGTCATCGGCCTGATGGGCGACAATGGGGCTGGCAAGTCCACTTTGGTGAAGGTCATAGCCGGAAATTTTGCGCCGAGCTCCGGCGAGATCTTCATCTCCGGCAGCAAAGCCGAGTTTCATAGGCCGTTGGATGCCCAGCGCGCCGGAATCGAGGTGGTCTATCAGGACCTCGCCATTTGCGACAACCTGTCGGCGGCCGCGAACGTATTTTTGGGACGCGAACTGACCAAGCAGCTCGGCCCGCTCCGCATCCTTGACTACGCGCAGATGCGCATCAAGGCCGGAGAACTGTTCGCGCGCCTCAAATCCGAAACGAGGCCGCGCGATCTGGTCAGGCGCATGTCCGGCGGCCAACGGCAGGCCGTGGCCATTGCCCGCGCGCTTCTCAGCGATGCGAAGATCATCCTTATGGATGAGCCCACGGCCGCGATTTCCGTGCGGCAGGTCGCGGAGGTGCTCAATCTTATACGTTATCTAAGCGACCACGGCATTGCGGTGGTGCTGGTCAGCCATCGCATGCCGGATGTATTTCAGGTGGCGGACAAAATCGCAGTGCTGCGCCGCGGCCGTCTGGTGGCCCACAAGAAGTCGGGTGATTCCTCGCCCGAGGAGATTACCGGTCTCATCACCGGTGCAATCGAGTTCGCATGAACGATCAGGGGAAGAGAAATTCAATGTCGACAGCAAATTCACTGGCTGACGTCATCGACCAGTCAGAGCATCGCGGTCTGCGATCGCGCCTCATCAGCCACCAGACATTCTGGGTCTTCATGGCTGCGATACTGGCCTGCCTGGCACTGTCGCTGCTGACTGATACATTCGCGACCGAGCGGAATCTGTTCAATGTCTCGCGCAACTTCGCATTCGTCGGCATCATTGCGCTCGGGATGACCGCGGTGATCGCTTCGGGAGGCATAGATCTGTCGGTTGGGTCGACCGTCGTGCTCTCGTCCATGACCGTAGCCGTTTTGATGTCGGCGGGCATGCCGTTCTGGATCGGCGTCCCGGCGGCGCTGGCAGTCGCAATCCTGGTGGGGGCGGTCAATGGAGTGCTGATCGCTTACGCCGGCATGCCCTCCTTCGTGGTCACGCTGGGGATGCTGTCCGTGGCGCGATCTCTCGCCATGGTATTGTCCAACAACAAGATGATCTACCAGTTCGGCCCGGATCACGCTCTGCTGCTGGCGCTGGGGGGCGGCTCCACCATGGGATTGCCCAACCCGCTCATCGCCCTGGTCGTTCTGGCGGCAATCACAGGTTTCCTTTTCAGATGGACCCGCTGGGGGCAACACCTCTTCGCTATGGGAGGAAATGAAAATGCGGCCAAGCTTACGGGCATTCCGGTCAGGCAATTGAAGGTTTCGGTCTATGTGTTTTCAGCACTGACAGCCGGGATTACCGGCGTGCTGGAAGTGGGCTGGCTGGGCGGTGTCACGACCAATCTTGGTCAGGGCATGGAACTTTCCGTTATAGCGGCCGCCGTCATCGGCGGGGCCAATCTCGCCGGCGGAATAGGCACGGCCTTTGGCGCGCTCGTGGGGGCGCTCCTCATCGAGGTGATCCGAAACAGTCTGATATTGCTGGGCATCAGCACCTTCTGGCAAGGCGCCTTCGTCGGTTCGTTTATCGTCATTGCAGTGGCCTTCGACCGCTTTCGCAGCATCCGCCAATCGGGCTGATGCAAGCATCCCGCCGCACGGGCGGGTCTCGTCAAGCGATCACTGCGCTGCCACGCTGGATTCGATATCGTCGAAGCGGCGCTTAGCCGTGGACCCTCGCGCAATCAGCTCACATTCAACCTTTATGCGGCTGGGAGTAGTGTGCAGGCCGCCGGCCGCGTCGATAAGCAGTTCTGCAGCCGTCCGTCCCATCTCATAGAGCGGAAGGACAAGGGTCGACAGGGGAGGGTGCGTATACTGCGCGATATCGCGATCGTCGAAGCCGATAACGGCGACATCGTCCGGGACTTTGGCGCCCAATTGCTTGAGCGCGTCGAAACAACCGACCGCCATCATATCGTTGGCGCAGAAGATGGCATCGGGCGGGTTGTCCAACGCCATCAGTTCCAGCGTCATCTCGTAGCCGGCCGAGGGTTCCCAGTTGCCTGGGCGCACCAGCGCGGGATCGTAGGCTATATCGTTGCTGGCCAATGCCTGCTTGTAACCCTTGAGACGATCTCGTGCGGCATCCACTCCCTGCTGGCCATTGATGAAGCCGATCCGCCGACGCCCCGACAGCAGCAGGTGCTCGGTAGCGCTGCGACCGCCCAAGAGATCGCCGGGTAGAACGGAATGATGTTCGCGATGCTCGTCATAGCAGTTCACGAGGACGATGGGCAGGTCGGCAATGGCTGCGGGAATCTGCACGAGCCTGGTCAGGATCGTGCCGTAGATCAGACCGAGGATGGGCAACTTCCTCAGGTTCGCGACGATACTGGTCTCAACATCGGCGTCGCCGTGGCTGACTGCCATCAGAACGTTGATGCCGTATTCAAGGGCCTTGTCCCGGGCGCCTTCGAAGGCCAGCGACATCCAGGGATCCGTTGAGGTTTCGTCGGCGACGAAGACGATCGTGGATCGCCCGCCCGGCGCCGTCTTGGTTCCGCGGCGCACGAAACGATAACCAAGCGTTTGCGCCGCTTCCAGCACGCGGCTCCGCGTGGCGTCGGCAAGCCGGGCGCCTTTCGATCCACTGAGAACCAATGAGACGGTGGCTTGGGAGACCCCCGCCGCGGCAGCAACATCCATCATGGTGGGGCGCCCCACGCTTACTCGCTTCTTAGACTTCGACATTAATGATCATTCCCTGATAGGCCTCCGGCTCTTTCATGCATCCGCTGTGATAATATCACACCGAAAATGGGTCTATTTTGCAAATGCATATTGCTGATATTAGCAAATAAATCTTATAGAACCCGAAGGCGTGAGGATCGGAGCAATTTCGAGCTTCATTGCCTTAGTGATTCCGTAGTTTTTGGCGGGTTGACACAGTTTGATCAGAGGCTTTTTGCGTCGGAGATCCTGCGGGTCACCGTGAATGCCTTGCCGAGATCCGGGTGCAGTTCCATTCCGAGGCCCGGGCCGGGCGGTACGGTGATCATGCCGTTCTTCACTTCCGGGAGCGCGGTGACGAGGTCGCGATACCAGGTGCGGTAGAAGGCCCGCACGCTTTCCTGGATGAGCGCGTTCGGCGCGTTCAGCGAAAGATGCGTCGAGGCGCAGAGCAGCACAGGTCCGGTGCAGTCATGCGGGGCGATCGGCAGGTGCCAAGCTTCCGCCATCGAGGCGATCTTGCGGGCTTCGGAAATGCCGCCGCACCAGCCGATATCAAGCATCACGACACCGGCCGCGCCGGTTTCCAGCAGATCGCGGAAAGCCCAGCGGGAGCCGAGCGTCTCTGATGCCGAGATCGGAGCGGGCGAAACCTCGACATAGCGTTTCAGGTCCGAGAGACTGTCCATCTTGATCGGGTCTTCATGCCAGAACGTTTGGTAGGGCGCCAGCGCCTTGGCGATCTGCATGGCAGGCAGGAGCTGCCACATCGAGTGGAATTCGACCATGATGTCCATCTTGTCGCCGACGGCTTTGCGGATCTTCTCGAACGGCTCAAGCGCAGACTTCAGATCCGGCAGGGAGATGTATTGGCCGCGGGTCTTTTCGGCCGCCGGATCGAAAGGCCAGATTTTCATGGCCGTAATGCCTTCTTCCAGCAGCGATTCCGCCAGCTCGTCGGCGCGATAGAGAAAGCCGTTCAGGTCGTCGTAGCTCGTTCCGGCGGTGAGGCCGTAATTGCTGGTCTGCTGTCCTGTATTGCGCTTGACATATTCCGTGCCGGCGCAGGTGTTGTAGGTGCGGATCTCGCTTCGGGTGAAACCGCCGAGAAGCTGGGCGATTGGCAGGTTGGTCGCCTTGCCGAAAATATCCCAGAGCGCGATGTCGAAAGCCGAGTTGCCGCGCACTTCCGCGCCGGAGGAGCGGAAACCGATGTAACCGACCAGGTCCTGCGCAAGCAGGTCGATCTGTAACGGATTACGGCCGATGACGCGCGGCGCGATGAATTCATGCACATGCGCCTCGACGGCCTGAACGCCATAGAAGGTCTCGCCAAGACCAGTGATCCCTTCATCGGTGTGGACCAGAATCCAGAGAAGGTTTTCGCGTTCGTCGATGCGAACGGTTTCGATGCCGGTGATTTTCATGATGTTTTCCGTGAACGTGGATTGCAGGTGGCGGGACAAAAAGGGAGGTTGATCTTCAATCTATCTGCTGCGATCGGTTTGCGAAATCCAAGGCTTCAGCCGGCACCCGATTTTTCCGTCAGGCTGACGCGGTCATATGTCGTTGCTGCCGGGCTTGATGGCATTTATGAAGGCCTCGGCGGTCCAGGACAGCGGTGTTCCGGGAAGGATGATGATCCCATAATCTGAGACCTTGTCCGGCAGGAACGGGCGCATGGCGACTGCGTCGCTGCGGAAAAACTCGGCTATCAACGATGGCACGATCGCGATGCCGAGCCCCTGGGCGGCGCAGGCGCAGGCGGTTTCAACCGAATGGACTTCAAGGCTGCAGCGATAGGTCGGAACCATGCGGCGCAGTTCGTGCTCCAACTCGTTGCGGTTGATCCTTTGCCGGCCAAGCAGGATCAGGTCGTTCCGGGCAAGATCGTTGACATCGATCGCTTCTTTTGCCGCAAGCGGGTGGCCGGCGGGCATGACGCAGGTCGTGCCGCTCACAAAGAGCGGTCGGGCGTCGAAAGAGTGCTGTTCGACCGGCAGGCGCACGAAGCCGAGGTCGGCTGTGCGGTTGTAGACCATGCGCTCGATTGCGTCGTACGGACCGCTCAGGATCTCCACCGTCACACGTGGATGATCCGCCTTGAAACGCGCGACGATGGGCGGCAGCATGGTGGTCGAAAGGCTGTGGGGAAAGGCAACGCGCACAAGCGCCTCGCCAAAGGCGCCGGAAACCACGTCGCCGACCTTGGTTCGGAGCCGAGCGACGCTTTGAGCCACGTCGTCCACCTCGTTCACCAGGAGCCGGGCCTCCGGGCGCGGGATGAGCCTGCCCTTGTCGCGCAGGAAGAGTTCACGGCCGATCTCTTCTTCCAGCGAGGCGAGCTGACGGCTGATGGCCGATTGCGACAGGCCGAGCTGGGCTGCAGCCGCCATGGTCGAGCCGGTATCCATGATCGTCTTGAAGATTTCGAGCTGCTTGAAATTCATGATCCGATCCTATGGGCAACGGACCGCCGAACACAAGCGGAGACAGCCAGACACCTCTGCCTCGCGCGCAAAACGCATAGGCTCATGCATTCCACTCATAATATTGCGCATCTCTCCGGCGCCGTTATCGTCATCGTCAACAAACAGAAAAAGGGAACATTTTTCCATGGGAATTCTCTGTCCTTGGGGGATGAAGGGTAAGCGGGAGCGTACGTCATGACGGTCTTCGTCATCCGCCGCTTCCTGCAGAGCATTGCTGTCTTGGTCGTGACCGCGGTCATCGTCTTTATAGGCATCTATGCGATCGGCGACCCTGCGGAAATGTTGATCTCGCCGGATGCGAGCCAGGCCGAACGCGCCCAGGTGGTTGCGTCGCTCGGCCTCGACAAGCCGCTTTGGGAACAGTTCTTCACCTTTACCTGGAACGCGTTGCACGGCGATCTCGGCCGCTCTTTCGCCTTCAACCGCCCGTCGATCGCGCTGATCTTCGAGCGCCTGCCGGCGACGCTGGAGCTGACGCTGACCGGCCTCGTCTTCGCGCTCCTGCTCGGTATTCCGCTCGGCCTGCTTTCGGGCCTGAAGCCGAACAGCGCCACCGACGAAGTGATCATGACCGGCTCGATCTTCGGCTTTTCGCTGCCGAGCTTCTGGCAAGGCATGATGCTGATCATGATCTTTTCCGTCTGGCTCGGCTGGCTGCCATCCACGGGCCGTGGCCAGGTGGGGGAGTTTCTCGGTCTCCATTCCAGCCTCTTCACGCTGGATGGCCTGAAGCACCTCATCCTGCCGGCGATCAATCTCTCTCTGTTCAAGCTATCGCTGGTGATCCGTCTGACGCGCACCGGGGTGCGCGAGACCATGCCGCTCGATTTCGTGAAATTCGCTCGCGCCAAGGGGATTTCCGAGCGCCGCATCGTGTTCGTGCACGTGTTCAAGAACATCCTCATCCCGCTGATCACCGTGATCGGTCTTGAACTCGGCAGCATGCTGGCGTTTGCCGTCGTCACCGAAACGATCTTCGCATGGCCGGGCATCGGCAAGCTGCTGATCGATTCGATCATGCGGCTCGACCGGCCGGTGGTGGTCGCCTACCTGCTGGTCATCGTCAGTCTGTTCATCTTCATCAATTTCGTGGTCGACGTGCTTTATTCGCTGGTCGATCCGCGCGTTCGCCTGGGAGATGCATCATGAGCGCCACTGCTCTTTTCCGCGAGGACATGCTGCTTGGCCGTCTGATCATGGGTATCGGCCGCAGTCCGAAAGCCGTTATTGCCGCCGTGGTCTGCGTCATCCTGCTGTTTGCCGCGATCGCCGGGCCCTTTCTCACGCCGCAGGACCCCTACGACCTCGCGGCTCTCGATATCCTCGATTCCAAGTTGCCGCCGGGCTCGCAAAACATGGACGGCCTGACCTACTGGCTCGGCACCGACGGCCAGGGCCGCGACATGTTTTCCGCCATGGTCTACGGCCTGCGCACCAGCCTCGGCGTCGGCGTGTTCTCCGGCCTCGTGGCGCTGGTGGTCGGCACGGTGCTCGGGTTGACCGCCGCCTATTTCGGCGGACGTATCGATGCACTGATCATGCGCGTCGTCGACCTGATGCTCGGCTTCCCGACCATTCTGGTGGCGCTGATGTTGTTGGCGCTTTTGGGGCAGGGGCTGTGGAAGGTGATCTTCGCGCTGATCCTTGTGCAGTGGGCGACATTTGCCCGCGCCGTCCGGAGTGCGGCACTGGTCGAGAAAAACAAGGATTATGTCGAGGCGGCCGTCACGCTCGGCATCTCGACGCCGCGCATTCTGATCGGCCATCTCCTGCCGAACTGTCTGCCGCCGCTGATCGTCATCGGCATGCTGCAGGTGGCGAATGCGATATCGGCGGAAGCGACGCTTTCCTTTCTCGGCATCGGCCTGCCGATCACCGAACCCTCACTCGGACTGCTGATCGCCAACGGCTACCAGCTGCTGATGTCCGGCGAATACTGGATCAGCGTCTACCCCGGCGTGCTTCTCCTCATCCTCGTCTTCTCGATCAACATCGTCGGAGACAGGTTGCGTGAAGTGCTCAATCCTCGGCTGGGCGAAAGGTGAGCATCCTATGACAAGTATTGGTCCCCCAGTTCTCGAAGTCCGAAACGTTTCCACCCATTTCATGACCCGCCGCGGAGCTCTGAAAGCTGTCGATGACGTCAGCTTCACGGTCGGCCAGCGCGAAATCGTCGGGCTGGTCGGCGAATCCGGCTCGGGCAAGTCGATTACCGGCTTTTCGATCCTCGGCCTCGTCGATCCGCCGGGCCGTGTCGTGTCCGGGCAGATCCTGTTTAACGGAGAAGACCTGTTGAGGATGTCGCCGTCTGCGATGCGGACGATCCGGGGTAAACGCATCGCGATGATCTTTCAGGATCCGATGATGACGCTGAACCCGGTTCTCTCGGTCGGCACGCAGATGATCGAGACGGTGCAGGCCCATGACAAGGTGTCGCGTGCGGAGGCGCGTGCCCGGTCCCGCGATGCGCTCGGTCTGGTCGGCATTCCTTCGCCGGAAGAGCGGCTCGACGCTTACCCGCACCAGTTCTCGGGAGGCATGCGCCAGCGCGTAGCAATCGCAATTGCGCTGTTGCATCGGCCCGACCTGATCATCGCCGATGAGCCGACAACGGCGCTCGACGTGACGATCCAGTCGCAGATCCTGTTCGAGATCAAGCGGATCGCCGCCGAGTTCGGCATGGCGCTGATCTGGATCAGCCACGACCTCGGCGTGGTGGCGGCGCTCGCTGATCGCATCATGGTCATGTATGCGGGCAGGATCGTCGAGGCGGGGCAGGTGGACGGCGTGCTTTCCGAGCCGCGCCACCCCTACACCTCCGGCCTGCTCAGCGCCATTCCCGCCGCCGTGCCGCGCGGCGAGCCGCTTCGCCCTATCCCCGGCTTTGCCCCCTCGCCGCTCTCGCGTCCCTCCGGCTGTGCCTTCCGCGACCGCTGTGTCCGGGCCACCGACATCTGCGCCACCGAACCGATGCTCGAGATCGCTGCCGGCCGTGAGTTCCGCTGCTTCCACCCGCATCTCTGGAGCGCCGCATGACCAGTTCGATCAGGCAAACCGTGCCGCTCGTGGAAGCCGTCAACGTCAGCCGGCGCTTTTCGCGCAAGCTCGACTATGCCGAAAAGATCGCCAATCTTTTCGGGGCCGGACTGGAGGAGAAGACCGTTCATGCGGTCGACGGGTTGGACCTCGCCGTCTATCCCGGTGAAGTCGTTGGCCTCGTCGGCGAATCTGGCTGCGGCAAGTCGACCCTCGGCCGCGTGATGGCCGGAATCATGCCGGCAAGCGAAGGCGAGGTGCGCTGGAAAGGCAAGCCGCTGACGGCGCTTCAGGGCGAGGAGAGGCGCGCCATGCGGCTTTCCGCCCAGATGATTTTCCAGGACCCGATGTCGACCCTCAATCCGCGCAAGCGGGTGATCGACCTGATCGGCGAAGCGCCCAAGGTGCATGGCATCGTCAAGGGCCGCGAGGTTCGTGACTATGTCGCTTCGCTTGTCGAGCGTGTCGGCCTCGATGCCTCCTATCTCGACCGTTACCCGCACCAGTTCTCCGGCGGCCAGCGGCAGCGCATCGGCATTGCCCGGGCGCTCGCAGTAAAACCGAGGCTGCTCGTCTGCGATGAATCCGTTGCGGCACTCGATGTCTCGATCCAGGCGCAGATTCTCAACCTTTTCATGGACCTCAAGCGTGAATTCGGCCTCACCTACCTCTTCATCAGCCATGATCTCGGCGTGGTGAAGCACATCTGCG
This sequence comes from Neorhizobium sp. R1-B, assembly GCF_004368875.1. NCBI lineage: Bacteria > Pseudomonadati > Pseudomonadota > Alphaproteobacteria > Hyphomicrobiales > Rhizobiaceae > Neorhizobium > Neorhizobium sp. R1-B. The sequence continues at coordinate 239,272 of NZ_SOEM01000005.1, read as the reverse complement.
ACCGGGTGGTCGTGATGTATCTCGGTCGCGTGGTCGAAAGCGCGACGCCGGATGAACTCTTCGACAATCCGAAACACCCCTATACCCAGGCGCTGATCCGTGAACTGCCGAGCGTCACGGATCGCCGCCGTGTCTTCAGACCGATCAAGGGTGAGATCCCGTCGCCGCTCCATCCACCGCCGGGATGCCATTTCCATCCGCGCTGTCCCATGGCTTTCGATCGCTGCCATGCGGAACGGCCGGTTCTGAAGGAAAACGCCGACGGCCATGTCAGCGCCTGCCACCTGAACGATCTCGCCGCCCATCAGGCAACAAATGCGACGGCCGAACCGGCCATCTAAAAAGGAAGGGAACAGATAGAATGAAACCGATGAAATTTCTCCTGGCCGGGATTGCAGCCTCGGTCATCGCGCTCGGCTCGGCCGAGGCCGCTGACCTCGTGCTCGGCAGCGCCACCGAGCCGTCGGCGATCGACCCGCAGTTTTCGCGCACCGGCAACAATCAGAACATCGCCATGCAGGTCTTCGACCGCCTGGTGCAGACCGACCCGACAATCAACATCGAGCCGGCGCTGGCGGTCTCCTGGACGAACATCGATCCGCTGACCTGGCATGTGAAGCTGCGCGAAGGCGTCAAGTTCCATGATGGCAATCCGCTGACCGCCGAAGACGTGATCTTTTCGCTGACCCGCGCCAGGAATATCCCGAACAGCCCGGCACCTTTTTCCGGCAATGTCGGGGCGATCGACAACATGAAGGCGCTGGACGACCTGACCATCGAATTCAAGACGAAAAAGCCCACTCCGGACTTCATCGAGCAGATCGGTTTTGTCTACATCGTCGAGAAGAAGGTCGCAGAAGGCGCGTCGATCGAGGACTTCAACAGCGGCAAGGCAGCGATCGGTACAGGAGCGTACAAATTTAAGTCCTGGACGCCGGGCGACAACCTGGTTCTGACCCGCAATGACGGCTTCTGGGGCAAGAAGCAGGACTTCGACAATATCACGATCAAGTTCATCTCGAACGATGCGTCCCGCGTTGCAGCGCTCCGCTCCGGCGCAGTCGATCTGATCGATGCGGTGCCGCCGGGCGATGTGAAGACGCTCCAGGGTATTTCCGGCCTCAAGGTTTTCTCCACTGCATCGGCGCGGATAATCTACCTTGCGCTCGACAGCGCCCGCGACAAGAGCCCCTTCATCACCGACAAGGAAGGCAAGCCGCTCGACAAGAACCCGCTGAAGGACGTGAAGGTGCGCCAGGCACTTTCGAAGCTCGTCAACCGTCAGCTGATTATCGACCGTATTCTCGATGGTTCGGCAGAACCTGCGGGCCAGCTCGTGCCCAACGGCGTGGCTGGAAACGACCCATCCATCGAGGCACCTGCCTTCAATGCGGACGAGGCCAAGAAGCTGCTGGCCGATGCCGGCTACAAGGATGGCTTCGGCATCACCCTCCACACCTCCAACGACCGCTTTCCGGGCGACGCGGAGGTCGCTCAGGCGCTCGGCCAGATGTTCGCCCGTGGCGGCCTGAAAGTGAACGGGGTCGTCGCCCAGCCCTATAACGTCTATACCAAGGGGGCTGGGGCCGGCGAATTCTCCGCCTTCATCTTCTCGCTTGGCAACTCGACGCCGACGTCTGCCACCGGCCTTCGCAATCTGCTGATGACGGCCAACAAGGATGCCGGCACGGGTTCGTTCAACCGTACCAAGTATTCCAACCCGGCTTTCGACGAGGCGATGCGCGTCGCGACTGCCGAGTTCGATGCAGAGAAGCGCGTGGAGCTTCTGCAGAAGGCGACCAAGCTGGTGTTTGCCGACGTACCGGTCATTCCGCTCTACTGGCAGAAGGTTCATTGGGCCGGCAAGGCAAACCTTTCCTACGTTGCCAATATGACGGAAGACACGAGCGCAACGCTCGCCGGTCTCGCCAAATAAGGCCCTCTACAAAGGAGAGGGCGGGTGATCCACAGAGGCCGAAACCCTCTCTGCCGTCATCCTCGGGCTTGTCCCGAGGATCTGCAAACGGTTGATTTTTGACGTGGTTGGATCCTCGGGACAAACCCGAGGATGGCGTGAAGTACGGGGTACAGGTTTGTCATCAACCCGGTGCCTCCCAATATTTTCGAGGATACGGATATGGATACCCTGACGCCATCGCGCTTCGAGGTGATTGCCGACGACGTGATTGTCGAACGCGATGTGATGGTGACGATGCGCGATGGCGTGAGGCTCGCGACGGACGTCTACCTGCCGGCCAAGGACGGCAAGGCGATCGATAGCCGGCTGCCGGCAATCATGGAGCGCACGCCCTATGGCAAGACGGAGCGCTCGCGTTCCGAGATCGAAGTCGGCATGGCGACGCCGATGAAGCGCGAGGAAGTCGCCCTATATTTTGTGCGGGCCGGCTATGCGGTGATCTATCAGGATTGCCGAGGCCGCTACAATTCCGAAGGCGAGTTCAGCAAGTATATTTCCGAAGCCGCCGACGGCTACGACACCGCTGGCTGGCTGGTGGAACAGCCCTGGTCGAATGGCAAGTTCGGGACGATGGGCCTTTCTTACGCGGCACATACGCAGGCAGCACTCGCCTGCCTCAACCCGCCGGGCCTCGCCTGCATGGTCATGGATTCGGGTGGGTTTTCGAACGCCTATCAATGCGGTATCCGCCAGGGCGGCGCATTCGAGCTGAAGCAGGCGACCTGGGCCTACAATCAGGCGATCGGCGAGGGCAATGAACTGGCCCGTGCGGCAATCGAGGCGGAGGACATCCACGCATGGTTTTCCGCAATGCCCTGGAGCGAAGGCGTTTCGCCGGTGCGGTGGATGCCGGAATACGAAGACTACCTGCTGGAGCAGTGGCGAAGCGGCACGTTCGACGAAAGCTGGCGCCGTGTCGGGCTTTACATGGAAGGTTTCTATGAGACTTTTCCGGAAATACCCATCGTGCTGATGTCGAGCTGGTACGACGCTTATGTGAAGTCGACGCTCGACAATTATCGGGGTCTCTCCGGCAAGGACAGCCGGCCGCTGCAGCTGATCATGGGGCCCTGGCTGCATGGCAACCGCAATTCCACCTTTGCCGGCGATACGTCCTTTGGGCCGGCGGCGCCGCTCGGGGGCAATGTAACGGAAAGCTGGCTCTCCTTCCGGCGTGACTGGTTCGATCGATGGTTGAAGGACAAGGAAAATCATGTTGCAGAGGCGCCGGTTGTTCGCGCCTTCGTCATGGGCGGAGGATCGGGCAAGCGCAACGCTGAGGGACGGCTCGACCATGGGGGATACTGGATCGAGGCGAGCGACTGGCCGCTGCCGGAAACGGAATTCAAGTCGTATTACATCCATGAGAACGGCTCGCTTTCCACCGACATGCCGCAGACGGGCGCCGCACCATTCGCCTATGACTTCGATCCGAAGAACCCTGTTCCAACGATCGGCGGTTCGCTGACGAGCGGTCAACCGATCTTCGAGGGCGGCGGCTTTGACCAGCGCGAGGGGGAAAGGTTCTTCGGCTCCCGGCATCCTGGGTTGCCATTGGCGGCGCGGGCCGATATCTTGTCGTTCGAGACCGCTCCGCTTGAGGACGAGATTGCCGTGGTAGGGCCGATCGTTGTTGAACTTCATGTGTCGTCGGATGCCCCCGACACCGATTTCACCGCAAAGCTGATCGATGTCTATCCACCGAGCAAGGACTATCCGACCGGTTATGCGCTCAATATCACCGATGGGGTCATCCGCTGCCGGTATCGCAATTCCTGGGAAAAGCCGGAGCCGATCGCGGCGGGAGAGGTTTTCAAAGTGCTCATCGAGCCTTTTGCGACTGCCAACCACTTTGCCAAGGGGCATCGCATCCGGCTGGATATCTCCTCGTCCAACTTCCCGAAATATGACGTCAATCCGAACAGTTTTGCGCCGGAAGGCAGAGGCCGCACGACCCGGATCGCACGAAACAGCGTATTTTGCGATGCTGCAAGACCCTCTTCAATCCGCCTTCCGATCGTAAGCCGCGCGGCTTTGAAACCACTGGCAAAGTGAGCGGAACATGCTTTCCGTCGGTGTCACGGGCCAGATCCTCATCCATGGTCCGCTCGATCTCTCAGGTCGAGGACAGGCTGAGGTGCGGGACTTTCTCAAGACGGATGTCGCCTTCGGAAATCTGGAAGCGACGGTTGAGGCGATGGGCGCTTGGCCGACGAAAACGAAGACGCTGCATCTGGCCTCTCCCGCGGCGTTGAGTTCGCTGCGCAGCCTCGGTTTCCATGCGGTGACGCATGCCAACAACCATGCCTTCGATCTTGGCCCGCCCGGAATCCTTGCGACGCGCTCGGCTGCAAATGCTGCCGGCTTGCGGCTTGCCGGGAGCGGTGCGAATATCGACGAGGCAGCAGCGCCAGTGGTAGTCGGCGATCCGGATCGGTCGCTGGCGGTCTTTTCCGTCGACCTCGGGCCGCAGCCGGACATCAATTACGCCTCCGCCGACCGTGCCGGCATCGCACCGCTGCGGGTCAGGCGGTCGGTGACGATGCCACTGGCCGACTTTGCGGTGCTAGCACGGATTGTGACGGCGCTTGGCGACGATGCACGCGAGGCTGCCCGCGCCTCTGTCGGTTACCGTTCCGGGCTTTGCGAAGGGGTAGAAGTCTTTGGCACGCCGGTCACCGCGGGTGATGAGATCAAGGCTGTCTGGGCGGCGGACGAGGGAGACATGCAACGCCTTATAGCTGGCATGGCAATCGCCAAATCCAACGGCTGCTGCATTGCCGTGGCAATTCATGGCCACCACTGGGATGCGGCCTGGTCCCAAACCCCGCCCTGGCTGCTCGACCTTTTTCGCGGCCTGATTGATGAGGGGGCGGATCTGATCCTCGGTACGGGCGCACCGGTCATGCAGCGCATACACTTTCATCGTGGCCGCGCCATCATTCCGGGGCTCGGTAACTTCGTATTTCACACCCGGCGAGCGGAGAGCTATCGGCAAAGGGGTGTTGATGTATGGCGCAGCGCGGCAATCCGGCTGGAGCTTTCTGCCAACGGTGAATGCCAGCGGCTGGAAATCCTGCCGATTGCGGTCGGCCGCCCCGCGGATGACGGGTTAGCGAGAGCGCCCGAACCTCTCGAAGGTGCGGAAGCCCAGGAGATTGCGAATATTGCTTGTCGAGAGATTTCTCCCGCCGACTATCATCGGATAAAGCCTCTCAAGGCTTGAGCGACAGATCCAGAACACGGCCTTCGAACAGGCGGTCACGTGAACCTTCCAGGTGCTTTCGCATGAGGTCACGCGCGTCCTCGGCGCGACCCTCGCTGACGGCCTGAAAGATTTCCTGATGTTCCTCGTAAACCTGCTGCAGGCCAGGGCGTGCGCCCATCAAAGAAAGACCGTGCAGATGCATGCCGACAGCGATATGTGCCTTCAACGCCTCCATCGAGGCGGTATAGAAATGATTGTTCGCGGCCTGTGTAACTGCCCTGTGGAAGTTGAAGTCCGCCTCCACTCTGTGCAGCTGGTGGCTTGTCGCCTCCCGCAATTCGGCAAGTGCTTCGGCAATCCTGTCGATTGCTGCTTTGTCTCGCCGCTGCGCCGCAAAATAGGCGGCGGCCGGCTCGATGGTCAGGCGAAATTCATAACACCGTTGGATATCGGCGATCGATTTGACCGGGGAGTAGGCGAGCTGGGCTGTGTTGGACGCCTGGGCGCTGACGAAGGTGCCCGCCCCCTGACGCGAATAGATCATCCCCTGGTCGCGTAACCGGCTCAACGCATCGCGCACGACAGGTCTCGACACTCCGAGCAACGCGGCAAGTTCATGTTCGCCGGGAAGCCTGGAGTCCGGCGCATAGTTTCCGGTGCGGATACGATCGAGGAGCTGGTCGACGACCCGATCCACAAGTTTGACCGACCGGGCCCGGTCCGGTTTCCCCTGTGCCACTGGCCGCGCCTGTTTGCTCAATCCTTCAGCCAATCGATCTGCCATTTGGTCCCATCATAAGCTCCGCCTTGTTTCAGGTGGATTTGCAAGCGCTTTTATCAGAGTTTCCGGCGATCCGAACCCCCCCGATTTGACCGCCAATCGTATCGGCCGGCCGTCCTGCAGAACCAGTTCGCACCATGGAAAACCCGGCTCGATCTCACCTTTCGGCGACAGCACGCCAACGCCCAAAGCGCGCAAAAGCGCATGGGCCGTGTCGCCGCCGCCGGCTACGATTGTATCGGCCTTCGTTCGTTCGACGATGTTGCCGACCTGTCGGGCGAAACGGACGGCGACCGCAGCAGCGTCTTCGATGATCTCGCCGCAGCAGCGGATCAGAACCGGCAGAGCCACTTCAGGTGGTACAGAAAGAACGCCGCCCGGAGCGTCGAGCACCCCGTTCAGCCGCCCGCAGGCCTCCAGGGCCTTCATCTGCTCAATAGTGATGGGGTCGCGCGAGCCGATTGCAAACAGGGTGGCTGCGGTGGGGGAAAAAAGGCTGGTATCAGGACGGCTCCGGCAAAGCCTGCGCGCCAGAGCAAGGCCGAGGCCACGCGCTCCGACGAGTAGGGTCTTGCCGTCGAGTTGGGCGACGATCCGGTCGAGATCAGCGTCGGTTTCGGCATCGGCGATGTAGAGTTCCACGCCGGGACCGGTAAAGAGCGGCAGGATTGGCAATGGCGTCTCCACGCCACGACCGACGACCGAACCCCCGTGTGTAAACCGATGTTGATCGGGGACGGCAGGAGCTACGACGAGCTTGTTATAACCAAGGACATCGGCGATCGCCTCGCTTTCAATGGCGACATGTCCTTTAAGGCGAGAATCGATCTTCTTGAAGACAAAGGAGGGGCTCGCCGCGGTGATCGTCTTGGCGGCTCGACGCACGGTCTGCTCCGCCTGTGGAGCCGGCATGGCCCTTGATGCAGTATTGACAACCAGGACATCCGGTGCGTCCCTGAGCGCTGCCGATATATTTTCCACGTCGACTGCCACGGAGACAGTCAATCCCGCTCCGATGAACGGCGTGCCGGTATCAAGCGCGCCCGTCAGATCATCGGCGATGATTGCGACTTCCAGGCCCATTATGCTGAACTCGGGTTGACGGCATGGCAGGCAACCAGATGGCCGGGACGGGCTGCCTTCCATTCCGGGACGATCTTGGTACAAACGTCTGCTGCGATCGGGCAGCGTGTATGAAACCGGCAGCCGGACGGAGGATCGAGAGGACTTGGAACGTCGCCTTCCAGGATCTGGCGCTTTCGATTGCGTTCCCTCAGCGGGTCAGCTTCCGGCACAGCCGACAACAGCGCTTTCGTATAGGGATGAAGCGGCGTCTCGAAGAGCGCGTCGCGCGGCGCCAGTTCCGCCAGACGGCCGAGATACATGACCCCGACCCGGGTCGAGATATGACGCACGACCGCTAGATCATGGGCGATGAAAAGATAGGTAAGTCCGTACTTTTCCTGCAGGTCGAGCAGGAGGTTGATGATTTGTGCCTGGATCGAAACGTCCAACGCCGAGATCGCTTCGTCGCAGACGATGAATTTTGGCTGGCAAGCCAATGCTCTGGCAATCACGACGCGCTGTCGCTGGCCGCCGGAAAGCTCGTGCGGGTAACGCGAGGCGAAACGGGACGGCAGGCCGACATCCTGGAGAAGTGCGGCGATCTTGTCATTCAGTTCCGTCTTGGCCGCAAGTTTGTGAAAAAGCATCGGTTCGCCGATGGCTTCGCCGACAGTCATGCGTGGATTGAGGGTCGAATAGGGGTCCTGGAAAACGATCTGCAAATCCCGGCGGAAGGGCCGCATGCGCTTGTCGTCGAGCAGGGTCAGGTCCTGACCTTTGTAGATCACCCGTCCCCCGCTGGCGCGATGCAGGTTCAAGATGGTGAAGCCAGTCGTTGATTTTCCGCAGCCGGACTCGCCGACGAGGCTCAGCGTTTCCCCTTGTTGGATGTCGAGGCTGACGTCATCGAGTGCGTGGACAGTCGCCGTCCTTTCGCCAAAGGCGCCGAGACGCACGTGAAAATGCTTTACGAGGTTTTCGACCTTGAGCAAGGGTTCGACATTCATCATGCGGCCTTCAGGGCTTTCTGGACGGCGAAGCAGGCGGCGCGATGGCTGCCCTCAGAGGAAATGGGTTGCAGTTTGGGCACATCTCTACGACAGATATCCATGGCGAGTGGACAGCGCGGGGCGAAAGGGCAGCCGGAAGGGCGCCGCCCCGGTTCAGGCGGTGTACCGCCGATTGAGCTCAACCGCGCCGCCGGCGCATCTGACAGCGTCGGGATCGAGGCCAGCAGGCCGCGTGTATAGGGATGGCTCGGATTGGCAAAAAGCGCGTCGACCGGTGCATCCTCAACCACGGTGCCGGCATAAAGCACCACAACGCGGTCGGCGAGGCCGGCGATCAAGGCCAGATCATGGGTAATCCAAACGACGGACATGCCGAGTTTGGAGCGAAGTTGCTTCACAAGATCGACGATCTGGGCCTGGATCGTCACGTCGAGCGCCGTTGTTGGCTCGTCGGCGATCAGCAGCTTTGGCTCGCAGGCCAGGCCAATCGCGATCATCACCCGCTGCCGCATGCCGCCGGAGAGTTCATGCGGATAGGCGTTTAGGCGCTCCTGTGGGCCCGGAATGCCGACGAGCCGCAGAAGCTCGACAGCCCTTTTGCGGGCATCCTGGCGAGACATGCCACGATGATAAAGGAGCGGTTCGCAGATCTGGTCGCCCACCCTCATGACTGGATTGAGGGATGTCATCGGATCCTGGAAGACGAAGCCGATTTCGCCGCCTCGCACCTTGCGCAGCGCCCGCGCCGACATCTTCTGCAGGTCTTGCCCATCGAAATCGGCAGAACCACTCGTCACTTTGATCTTGTTGGGGAGGAGCCGCATGAGGCTGAGCATGGTGAGGCTCTTGCCACAACCGGATTCGCCGACGACGCCGAGCGTCTCGCCTTTCGTGACATGAAGGTCGATTCCGTCCACTACCACGGCCGGACCGCGGCGGCCGTCGATTTCCACGGTCAGGCCCTTCACGTCGAGCAGTCTTTCCTTGGTGTCCTGAGCTGTCACTTCGTACCTCGCGGGTTGAGAGCGTCGTTCAGGCCATCGCCGAGAAAGGAGAAGGCGACGGAGGCAAGGCCGAGCACGGCGGCGGGGGCGGCAAGCAGGTGAGGATGATGTTGCCAGACCCGCAGTCCATCGGAGATCATGTTCCCCCAACTCGGCGTCGGCGGGTTCACACCGACGCCGAGGAAGGAAAAGGCGCTTTCCAGGACCATGGCGGTGCCGAGGCCGGCGCTGACCGAGACGATCAGCGGTCCGAGCGCATTCGGCACGACATAGCGCATCATGATGATGCGGTTCGACAGCCCGAGCGCCATGGCGGCAGTGATGTAGGGCCGGCTTCGGATCGACAGCACCTGGGCGCGGACGAGGCGCGCGTAAGGCGGCCAGGAGATCATCGCCATCGAGCCGAAAACGAGGAAGAAATCGATCCAGATCGTTTCCCGATAGAAGGGATTGAGCGTCGCCATGTATTGGGCTTCCATCCAACGTGCGATCGGCGTCTTCAGCGATGCGTTGATGACCACGACGAGCAGCAGGTTCGGCACCGACATGGTCATGTCCGTCAGCCACATGATGACACGGTCATAGGGGTCGCCGAAGAAACCGGCGACAGCGCCCAAGCTCGTGCCGATCAAAAGCGCGATTGCCGTGACGACGATGGCGACCAGGAAGGCAGTTCGAGTGCCATAGACGACACGGCTGAAGACATCGCGGCCAAGGTCGTCGGTGCCGAAAAGATGAGCGAGCGAAGGTGCCTGGTTGCGGGCCTGTAGGTCCTGGCTCAGGAAGTCATGGGGTGTGAGATAGGGACCGAAAATTGCCACGAAGGCCAGCAGCACGACAATGCCGAGGCCAAAGATCGCCAGCTTGTTGCGTTTCAGCCGGTGCCAGGCATCGCGCCAGAGGTTGACCGGCCGATCCTCCTCGCCGACGGCGGGATTGGTTTCAACGAGCGTCATCGTCAGCGGCTCCTTTTGGAATCGTTGGCGCGCGGGTCAAGCAGCGGATAGAGGATGTCGACCAGCAGGTTGGAGATCATCACCAGAAAGGATCCGATCAAGGTGACCGCCAGAATCACCGGATAGTCCGAATTGATCAGCGCCTGTACGGTGAGGCGTCCAAGACCGGGCAGGCCGAAAACGAGCTCCACGAAGATCGCCCCATTGACGATGGTGATCATGATAAGGCCGAGCTGGGTCACGACCGGCGTCAGCACCGGCCGAAGGATGTGGCGCAACGCCACCATCATCTCCGGCACGCCCTTGGCACGTGCGGTCCGCACGAAATCCTCCGACAGCACTTCGATGACTGCAGCGCGCGTCTGGCGGATGATGAGCGCGATCGGCTGGAAGGAGAGCACGAAAAGCGGCAGGAGGATGCGCATGTCAAACACGCCGCCCCAGCCATAAGGCACTTTCGCGCCCGGGAAGAGGACGATGAGGGCCACCATCAACAGCGGCCCTGCGACATAGGCAGGGATTGCCCACAGGAAGAGCGCAGATCCCAAAATGGCGTAATCGGTCCGGGTATTCTGGTTGAGCGCAGCAATCATGCCAAGCGGGATCGCGACGACTGCGGTCAGGACGATGGAACAGAGGGCAAGCTGGAAGGAAACCGGCGCAGCAGCCTTGACCAGGGCCCAGACCGAGCGGCCAGAGGTGAGGGAGTTGCCGAACTTTCCCTGCAGGAGGTTCCACACATAGTAGCCGAACTGCTCGATAAAAGGCTTGTTGAGGCCGGCGCTCTCGCGGATTGCCTCGATACGTTGAGGATTATAGGCGACGTCGCCCGGTGCGCGCAGGAAGATGAGTTTGATGGGATCGCCGGCACCATAAAAGGCGAGCGCATAAACCGCCAGCATGACCAGCAGGACCGATGGGATCCAGATTGCAAATCGTGTCGCAACGTAACGCAGCATCGCCGAGTTTCCCTCCCGCATGGGCCGGTCGCCGGCAAAGGCTTCCTGACGCTTTCATGCCGTCTTTCCGCAGCCTCCAGATGTGTGCGGAACAAGTTTGAATTTCCGATTTGCCGCAGGAAAACGATGCGCGAACTGAATACTGCGCATCGCATTCCTGCCGGGTCGGGATCAGCCCTTCGGGCCTTTCCGGGTTGCCTCAGGCGATGGTTATTTCCCAGGGCCGTGCAACCTGCCAGTCAAGGTTTTTGTCGATACCCTTGACCTCCTTGGTGGCCCAGCGCGACATGGCTTGAGCATACCAGGGAATGAAGGCCCAGTCTTCGCGGAAAGCCTTCTGTGCCTCCTGCGCAAGCGCGATGCGCTTCGGATCGTCGGCCGCCTTGGTCGAGGCCTCGGCCAGTGCCGCATCGACCTTGGGGTTCTTGTAGCCTCCAAGCTTGTTCTGCGCGTTGGAAGAGGTGGAGGCGATCGAACCCTGCAGGTAGGAGACGGCATCCGGAACACGGGTGCCGACATCGTCACGGAAGATCTGCACGGCATTCTGATCGGGGCCGGCATAGGCATCCTGCTGCGGCTTCATGTCAACGGCCGTGATGCCGAGGTTCTGGCGCCACTGTTCGGCTATGAATTGCGCCGCCGCCTCGATGGCCGGCCCGGAGACGCCGACAAAGAGGAGTTTCGGCAGGCGCTCGGGACCGCCGTATTTCGATTCCGACAACAGCTTTTTGGCAGCGGCTGGATCGAATGGATAAGGTTCGAAACCGGAATTGTCCGCCCCCGGCACTGAATTGATCACCTGGTCCGTCTTCTTGTGAGGACCGTCGGGATAGGAAGCCTTAAAGAGGCCATCGCGGTCGACAGCCATAATCAGCGCCTGGCGCACCTTCGGGTCGTCCATCGGCGCGCGGGACGTATTGAACCAGAAATGCTGGCTTGTCGGGATCAATGGACCGGCGGAAAATTCAGCCCCCAGATCCTGTACGATCGTTGAGGTAATGAGCTCGGTATGGGCGTTGAACTCCCCCGACTTGATCAGGGAGGTTGCGGTGATGTTGTCTTCGATGGAGGAGATCTCGATGCGCGCAAGCTTCGGCTTCGGTCCGAAGAAATGCTCATTGGGCTCAAAAGCAAGTTTGCCGGCGTCGAGATCGATTTCGACGAGTTTGAACGGTCCGGAATAGACGGCATCCTGGTCGGGCATGTACCAATCCTGGATCTCCTCGCCGTCACTGCCGCGCGATTGCGACGCCTTGGTAATGGGCGCGATATGGTTTGCAACGCGCATGAAGAATATGGGGTCGGCTTCCGAAAGCGTCACGACGACTGTCCCGGCGTCGGGAGTGGCCACGCCGGAAAGCTCGGTGGCTTTGCCATTGCTGACTTCACCATAACCTGCGACCTTGCTCAACACCTGATCGGCCCGCTGGTTTTTGGTGTTCGGCATGGCCGAGACGTTCCAGGACCCTTTGACATCCTCAGATGTGATCTTGCTGCCGTCGGAGAAGGAGGCCTTCGGATCGATCTTGAAAGTCCAGACCTTACCGCCCTGAGACGGGGTCCAGCTTGTGAAGACATAGGGATGAATCCCGCCCTTCTCATCGAAATACATCGGCGATGCCCACCAGATGGAATTCCAGCGATAGGGAACGCCGCCGCCGCGCAGCGGAGACCAATCCTGGTTGAAAGCCGGATTTGCGACCTTGAGGATCTGCCCTTCCTGTGCGATCACAATACGGGCGCTGCCGCCGAACACCGATGCCGCGATGGTCGCCCCCAAACCAAGCTTCAATGCATCCCGCCGGGACACTTGCGCCGAATGTGCCGGACCCGCTGCTGCTTTCGTCATCCCTACCTCCCAATAGAATGCCCGGCCGTTCCTCCAGGCCGTTGATGACGTACACTCCCGCGATATTGTAAATATGTCAATAATTTTCTGATGGGTTTGCCGTCGAATTTGGAAATGCCAGAAAAACTTCTTTTAATTCAAGGTTGTGTTGGAAAACAAGCGAGCTCAAGGTGGTTTGTTTGTTGACAACTGCCAGGGTTTCGAGGGAGAAAACGGGAAAGACGCGGCGTTGTCCCTGCTGGATACGCGGTTGCCGCGATGGGAGGAGAACATGTTAAACAAGCAGGTCGTAAGAGGCGTGTTCTGTGCGGCCGCGACGCCCCTGAATGGCGATGGTTCACCGGACCTCGCGTTGTTCTCGAGCCATTGCAGGCAGCTGCTCTCCGAGGGCTGCCACGGCATAGCTCTGCTTGGTACGACGGGGGAGGCGAACTCCTTCTCCATTGCCGAACGTCGAGCGATCCTTGAAGCCGCCATTGCCGCTGGCATCGAACCGGGCAGATTGATGCCCGGCACCGGACTGGTTTGTCTGGCGGACACGGTCGAATTGACCCTGCATGCCTTATCCTGCGGCGTCAGTACGGTCGTCATGCTGCCTCCGTTTTATTATAAGGGCGTAAGCGACGATGGCTTGTTTGCGGCCTATGCGCAGATCATCGAAAAGATCGGCGACCCCAGGCTTCGCGTCATTCTTTACAATATCCCCCAGGTCTCGGGGGTGCCGCTCTCCCTGGCACTCTTGAAGCGCCTCGTTGAGGCTTTTCCGCAGGTGGTCGTAGGGATCAAGGATTCCTCTGGCGATCTGACCAACATGCAGGCAATTTCCGCAGCCCTCCCGGATTTTTCCGTCTTGGCTGGTGCCGATCCGCTCATGTTGCCATTGCTGAAATCCGGGGGGGCGGGTTGTATTACCGCCACTTCCAATCTGGTGGCCGGCTCGCTACGGGTCGTTTACGACCAGTTCGCGGATATAGCCAAGACCGAGGAGGTTGAGGCTGCCCAGGCTCGCATCAATGCCTATCGGTCGCTTTCCAATTCCTATGTCCAGATTCCAACCATCAAGGCGATGGTCGGTTTGAAGCGAAACGAAAGCGCCTGGCGTCGCACCCGCGCCCCGTTGATGCCGTTGACCGATGCCGAGCTTTCCGAGCTTTCCGCCCATTATTCAAGACTTCCGTGAACCTTGGACGCGCCATGACCACGACAGCTCTCGACCCCGCAGAAGTCCCAGCCCTGATGACCGGAAGATTGGTCGTAAGCGATAGCCTCGCCGATCGTGCTGACGCATATCTGCCTTCCCCATGCGTTCAGAACCATGCCGCCAATTTGGCCTTTCTTGACGATGGGACGCTTACCTGTGTCTGGTTTGGCGGCACGATGGAAGGGATGGGCGATATCTCCGTTTACATGTCGAGGCTTTTGCCCGGAGCAGCCGCATGGTCGAAACCCGAAAAACTGAGCGACGATCCCTTGCGGTCGGAGCAGAATCCCTTGCTGTTTCAATCCCCCGACGGGACGATATGGCTGCTTTATACGTCGCAGACATCCGGGAATCAGGATGGAGCAGTTGTCAAGAAACGCGTCTCCACGGATGGCGGACGCACGTTCTCCGCGCCCGAGGTTCTCTGTGAGATCCCGGGCACATTCATACGCCAGCCACTCGTCGTCAACGGTGACGGCGCGTGGCTGTTGCCGGTCTTCCGTTGCCTGAGCGAGGCGGGGCGCCGGTGGACCGGCGATATCGACAGGGCCGCGGTGCTGGTTTCCAAGGATCGCGGTAGCAGCTGGGATATGGCGGAAGTGCCCGGAAGCCTCGGCGCAGTCCATATGAACATCGTCCCGTTGAGCGGCGGCGACATGGTGGCCTTTTATCGCAACCGCTTCGCCACGCAGCTATTGCGGAGCCATTCAGACGACGGTGGGCTCACCTGGAGCGCTCCGGAACCGACAGAGCTTCCCAACAACAATTCGTCCATCCAGGCCGCAAGACTGAAAGATGGAAGAATTGCAATGGTTTACAATCACAGCAATGCGCAAACATCGGATGCGCGCCGCCATTCGCTTTATGACGAGATCGAAGGTTCTGAAGATGCGGGGGCGATCCCGGCAACCGCTGTTGCAGATCGCAAGGGCGCAGTCTGGGGCGTGCCACGTGCGCCCCTGAGCCTGGCGATATCGAGCGACGGCGGCAGGACGTTTGCGGTGCGCTTCGACCTCGACACGGGGGACGGCCACTGTCTGAGCAACAATTCGACGGACATGCTGAACCGCGAGTTCTCCTATCCTTCCATCGTTGAGGGCCCCGATGGTGCTCTTCATATCGCCTACACCTATTTCCGCCGCGCAATCAAATACGTCCGCCTGGAGCCATCGTTCTTCAAGGAATGACAAGTTCGGAGGCGGACCACCGGCAGTCGACGTGTGCTGAGGGTCGCGTGTTGGTGCCGTTTTGAGCAGACCTTTCGTCGAAAATCTCATTGCAGCTTGTCAAGTTTACGCGACACGGATAACAACTTTACATATATTGGCGGAAGTCATTCACTGCACCGCTGGAGGAGGGTAAGCCGATGAGCATGTTGAGCACGCCGATCTCGATGATCCGACCGCCCGTGATCGAATTCGGAATCGGGACGGCGGAGCGTCTTGGCGCTTGGGCCGGTGCGCGGGGGTGCAGGCGTATCCTCGTCGTTTCGGACGCTTTCAACGCGCCGCGTATCGCCTTGCTTGGTCTCCCGGGTAAGCTGAGTGTATTCGGCGAGGTTCGTGCCGAGCCAGATACCGGCGATCTTGAGCGCGTGCTGGCTGCGGCAGATGCGGCGGACGCTGATCTTATCATCGGTTTCGGCGGTGGGAGCGCCATGGATCTGGCCAAACTCGCCGCCGCGCTTGCCGGTTCGGGGCAAAAGCTGTCAGATGTAGTTGGTGCCGGCAAGATCGCGGCGCCAGGAAGGGCGGCTTTGGCGCAGGTGCCGACGACCGCCGGCACCGGAAGCGAGGCGGGCATTCGTGCCCTCGTTACCGACCCAACTACGAAGAGCAAGCTGGCGGTCGAGAGCATCCATATGCTGGCGGATATCGCCGTCATCGACCCGGCGCTGACATTCACGGTGCCGCCGGCGATAACCGCCGCGACAGGTGTCGATGCCATGGCGCATTGCGTCGAGGCTTTTACGAACCGAAAGTCGCATCCTGCGGTCGATCTTTATGCGATCGAGGGCGTGCGTCTGGTCGGCCGTTATCTTGCCCGCGCGGTCGCCGACGGCCAGGATGCCGAAGCGCGCGCCGGGCTGGCGCTTGCCTCGCTTTACGGAGGATACTGCCTCGGGCCGGTCAATACTGCCGCGGGCCATGCACTTGCCTATCCGCTCGGAACGCGCTGGCATATGGCCCATGGCGCAGCCAACGCGTTGATTTTCCCGCATGTTCTCGCCTTCAATACGCCGGCCGTCCCGGAAAAGACTGCAGCCGTGCTCGAGGCTCTCGGACTTTCCCAATCCGGCACGGTGGGCTCCGTCTACGAGGCGGCACATGCTTTCTGCGCTTCGCTCGACATCGAGATGAAGCTGTCGAAGGTCGGCGTGTCGCAGGCGGATCTGGGCGCCATGGCTGACGATGCCTTTGCCATTCGTCGCCTGCTCGACAACAATCCCCGTGAAATGTCGCGCGCCGATATATTGGCGATCTACGAGGCGGCTTATTGAACGGCACGAAAGGGAAAGGCATCCGGAAATGAGCAAGGACACGCGTATCGCGATCACGCTGGGCGACCCGGCAGGCGTCGGGCCGGAGGTGATCGTCAAGGCTCTCAATGCCTTGCCGGAGGCGGAGCGGAAAAGTTTCACCATCGTCGGCTCCGAAGAAGCCTTGCGGCGGGCAAACAGTGCTTGCGGCACTTCGCAGTTGTTTTCGCCAACGCCGAAGGACGGCGCGATTCTTGTGGACGAAGTGCCGATAGAGGGCAGGCTGCCGCAGATCGGCAAGGTGGATGCTGCTGCCGGCGACGCTTCAGTCCGCTACATCCGCCGGGCAGTCGAATTGGCGCTGTCAGGCGCCGTTGACTGCATCGTGACGGCTCCGATCAACAAGGAGGCGATGAACCTAGCCGGCCATCACTACGATGGCCATACCGGGCTGCTGGCGCACCTTACCGGATCGAAGAGTTCGTTCATGCTGCTCGCCTCCGAACGCCTCAACACCATTCATGTCTCCACCCACGTTTCCTTGCGTGGCGCGATCGAACGCGCCAAGACCGAACGCGTTCTAGCGACGATCATGGCCGGCCATCAGCATTTCCTGCGCATCGGCAAGGCGCCCCGTATCGCAGTTGCAGGCCTCAACCCGCATTGCGGCGAAAATGGACTTTTCGGTACC
This sequence comes from Neorhizobium sp. R1-B, assembly GCF_004368875.1. Lineage (NCBI taxonomy): Bacteria > Pseudomonadati > Pseudomonadota > Alphaproteobacteria > Hyphomicrobiales > Rhizobiaceae > Neorhizobium > Neorhizobium sp. R1-B. The sequence goes on along the minus strand of NZ_SOEM01000005.1, from coordinate 222,091 downwards.
GAAGACACCGAGTTCCTGGCCCCAGCCGTCGAGCAGGCCCGTGCAAAGGGCATTGACGTGGTGGGACCCATCTCGGCCGATACGGTCTTTGCGCGTGCCTATAACGGTGCCTTTGATCTTGTTGTCGCTCAGTATCACGACCAGGGCCACATACCGATCAAGCTGGTCGCTTTCGACAGCGCGGTGAACGTTTCGCTCGGCCTTCCGATCGATCGCGTCTCCGTCGACCACGGCACCGCCTTCGATATCGCCGGAACCGGAAAGGCGAACTATGTCAACATGCTGTCGGCGATTTCCTATGCTCGGCTGATCGCCGGAGCCCATGCCTGACGGCACTCTGCGGCCTCGCTGGCTGGCAATCTGAAATGTGAGCCTTGCGATCGAAGGGATTTCGGCCCAATATGAAAATATTGGGGGTTCGTATGCATCTAACCGAACGTCAGTCGAAAATCGTAGCGCTGGCCAAGTCCGCCGGGCGGGTGCTTGTCGAGGAACTGGCGGGCGAATTCCAGGTGACGCCGCAAACGATCCGCAAGGATCTCAACGATCTTTGCGCGGCGCAGCTTCTGACGCGTATCCACGGCGGGGCCACCTTCCCGCGCGGAACGGAGAACGTGCGCTATGATGCGCGCCGCCAGATCGCCGCGGCCGAAAAGCAGGCGATCGGTATCGCCGCGGCCGGGCTCATTCCCGACAATGCCTCCCTCTTCATCAATATAGGTACGACGACGGAGGCGGTCGGGGAAGCTCTGGATCACCATCAGGAATTAATGGTGATCACCAATAACATTAATGTTGCCAATCGGTTACGCCTCCTTGACGACATTGAAGTTGTGATCACCGGCGGCGTCGTGCGCCAATCCGATGGCGGTATCGTCGGAGAGGCGGCAGTCGATTTCATTCGTCAGTTCAAGGTGGATTTTGCGGTGATCGGAGCTTCGGCGATCGATTCGGATGGCGCCCTTCTGGACTACGATTTCCGGGAGGTGAAGGTAGCGCAGGCCATCATCGCCAACGCGCGTCATGTCATCCTGGTCGCGGACTCGACGAAATTCGAGCGCACAGCTCCTGTGCGCATCGCACAAATTTCCCAGGTTCATACCTTTATCACCGATCAATGCGATTCTCCTTCGATCCGCGATATCTGCCAGCAGAGTGGTGTTACCATCATCGAGACGGCGAAAGAAAACCAATAATCTTTTGGTGCATTTGACATTCGTTTGACATTCGGAAAATTTCGTTCTTAATGGAATGGCTTTCGAAAAAGTCGAGGCGCTCTTTGATGGCGACTCGAAGTGGGGGAGAATGAGCGAGATTATCCACGATATCTTCGTGATCGGCGGCGGCATTAACGGGTGCGGCATAGCCCGCGACGCCGTTGGGCGCGGCTATTCGGTCGCGCTTGCGGAAATGGATGACTTTGCCTCCGGGACGTCTTCGGGAGCCACCAAACTCATCCACGGCGGTTTGAGATATCTCGAGCATTACGAATTTCGGCTGGTGCGCGAATCGCTGATGGAGCGCGAGGTGCTTTGGGCGATGGCGCCGCATATCATCTGGCCGATGCGTTTCGTCCTTCCCTATCACAAGGGCGGGATAAGGCCGGCCTGGCTCATTCGCATGGGCCTCTTTCTTTACGATCACCTGGGCGGGCGCAAGCGGTTGCCTCCGACGGCTGTCCTCGACATGCGGACCGATCCGGCAGGCAAGCCCCTCAAGGCGCTCTTCACCAAGGCTTTCGAATATTCCGACGGCTGGGTGGACGATGCCCGCATGGTCGTTCTCAACGCGCGTGATGCGGCTGACCGTGGCGCGCTTATCCTGCCGCGCACGAAGGCCGTGGCTGCCAGGCGCGAGAACTCGATCTGGACCGTCGACACCGTCGATGTCGTCTCGGGCCGGACGCAATCGCATCAGACGCGCATGCTCATCAATGCCGCAGGCCCTTGGGTCGATCACGTGATACGCTCCGCCTTCGGTCAGAATGCGGCCCACAACGTCCGCCTCGTCCAGGGCAGCCATATTGTGGTGCGGAAGAAATTCGAAGATCCGAGAGCCTATTTCTTTCAGAATCCCGACAACCGCATCATCTTCGCCATACCCTATGAGGATGATTTCACGCTGATCGGCACGACCGACCGTGATTACCATGGCGACCCCAAGGACGTGCACATTTCCGAGGAGGAGACGGAATATCTGTGCAAGGCGGCCAGTGAATATTTTCGCGAGCCCGTCACGTCGGGTGATATCGTGTGGACCTATTCGGCCGTGCGCCCGCTTTTCGACGACGGTGCCTCGAAGGCCCAGGAAGCCACCCGTGATTATGTGCTGAAGCTCGACCTGGAGAACGGCGCGCCCTTGCTCAATGTGTTCGGCGGCAAGCTGACCACCTATAGGCGCCTGTCGGAACATGCATTGGAGAAGATCGGTGAGGCTATTGGAACCAAGGGACAGTCCTGGACCGCCGATAGCCGTCTTCCAGGTGGTGATTTTGCCGTCGACGGCTATGAGGCCGAGGTCAAACGGCTGATGCAGCGCCACGCGTTCCTGAGCGAAGGGCATGCCCGCCGCCTGGTGCGCCGTTACGGAACGAAGGCGCAGGTCATCCTTGATGGCGTGAATGGTGCCGAGGGGCTTGGCCGTCATTTCGGCAGCAATCTTTATGAAGTGGAAGTGCGCTATCTCGTCGATCAAGAATGGGCGATGACGGCGCAGGATGTACTCTGGCGCAGGACCAAGGAAGGACTGCGTCTTACCGAACAAGAAGCGAAATCTTTGGAGGAGTACATGGCTGCCATACCGGCAAGAATGGTCGGTTAGGTAGGCATGTGGTCCCCGTTGCGAGGAGGCACGGGAGCCTGAATGCTGGAATTGCGAAACGTGGCCAAGATGGTGGCGGGAGATTATCACATCTACCCGACCGATCTTGCCTTTGAACGAGGCACGCTCAATGTCCTGCTCGGGCCGACGCTGGCGGGCAAGACATCGCTGATGCGATTGATGGCCGGCCTCGACCGGCCGACGAGCGGCTCGGTCTTCTTCGACGGCGCCGATGTCACGGGCGTGCGCGTGCAAGAGCGCAACGTGGCAATGGTCTATCAGCAGTTCATCAACTATCCGGCTCTGACCGTCTACGAAAACATAGCCTCGCCACTGCGCATCGCGGGCAAGGATTCCGCATCGATCGACAAGGCCGTGCGCCAGGCGGCGGAACTCCTGAAGCTCACGCCATATCTTGATCGCACGCCTCTCAATCTTTCCGGTGGGCAGCAGCAGCGAACTGCACTGGCCCGTGCGCTCGTCAAAAATGCCAGCCTCGTCCTGATGGACGAGCCGCTTGCCAACCTCGATTACAAGCTTCGCGAGGAATTGCGCGAGGAGTTGCCGAAGATCTTTGCCCAGTCGGGAGCCGTTTTCGTTTACGCTACGACTGAGCCCTCGGAGGCGCTCCTGCTCGGCGGCAATACGGCGACACTTTCCGAGGGACGGGTGACGCAATTCGGAAAGACGATAGACGTCTATCGCAGGCCCGCGGATCTCGTGACCGCCAAGACATTTGCCGATCCGCCGCTCAATTTCATCGACGTGATCAAGTCCGGCGCCGTCTTTCGCCACCAGGATGTCGACCGCTTGCCCGTCCCTTCACATCTGTCCGAAATCCCGGACGGAGCGATGACGGTGGCCTTTCATCCTCATCATCTGGGACTTACCCGGCAAACGGAGGATGCCGCACCATTGAAGGCGGTCACGCAGATCTCCGAAATCACCGGTTCGGAGAGTTTCGTGCATCTGGATTATAATGGCGCGCGCTGGATCATGCTGGCGGCGGGCATTCACGAGATCGATCCGGATACGCAAGTCGACCTTTTCCTCGACACGCGTCACCTGATGGCCTTTGGCAGCGACGGCCGGGCCATTGCCGTCAATGCCGTGGCCTAGGCGGGAGGAAAACTATGGCTCGCATCACACTCGATCATATTCGCCACGCTTACGGTCCCGCTCCGAAGTCTCCAAAGGACTATGCGCTGCGCGAAGTTCACCACGAATGGAATGACGGCGGCGCCTATGCGCTGCTTGGGCCATCCGGCTGTGGCAAGACAACCCTGTTGAACATCATTTCCGGACTGCTTCAACCGTCCGAGGGGCGCATTCTGTTCGACGGCAAGGATGTGACATATCTGTCAACCCAGGCCCGCAATATAGCGCAGGTTTTCCAGTTCCCGGTCATCTATGACACGATGACGGTCTACGACAACCTGGCCTTCCCTTTGCGCAACCGTGCAGTGCCCGAGGCGGAAGTCGATCGGCGCGTTCGCGAGATGCTGGAGATCATCGATCTTTCGGGATGGGCAAAGCGCAAGGCCCAGGGATTGACCGCCGACCAGAAGCAGAAGATTTCGCTCGGCCGGGGTCTCGTCCGAAATGACGTCAATGCTATCCTGTTCGATGAACCGCTCACTGTCATCGACCCGCATATGAAATGGGTGCTGCGCTCGCAGTTGAAACGGCTGCACAAGCAATTCGGTTTCACCATGGTCTACGTGACACACGACCAGACGGAGGCGCTGACCTTCGCCGACAAGGTGGTGGTCATGTATGACGGCCAGATTGTCCAGATCGGAACGCCTGCCGAGCTTTTCGAGCGTCCGACCCACACGTTCGTCGGCTATTTCATTGGCTCTCCGGGCATGAACGTCATGCCGGCACGCATCGAAGGCTCGACCGTCGTCGTCGGGGGCGAGACGATCGCTCTTGATTATTCCCCGCAGATCAATGCCGGCGACCGCGCCGAGCTTGGCATTCGCCCGGAATTCATTCGCATTGGCCGGGAGGGCATGCCGGTTGCGGTGAACCGTATCGAAGACATCGGGCGTCGAAGGATCGTCCGGGCGGATTTCCAGGGCCAGCGGATCGCCATCGTCGCATCCGAGGATGCCGAGATTCCGGCAGAGCCGCGCATCACCTTCGATCCCGCAGCCATCAATATCTACGCCAATTCCTGGCGCGTCGGCAGGGAGGCCTGAACTCATGCAAAAGACATGGAACAATAAAGCGTGGTTTCTGGTCCTGCCGGTTCTCGTGCTTGTCGCCTTTTCAGCGGTCATCCCGCTGATGACGGTGGTGAACTACTCGGTACAGGACACGTTCGGCAATAACGAGTTCTTCTGGGCCGGCACCGACTGGTTCCTGGAGATTTTGCATTCCGATCGCTTTTGGGAGGCACTGCAGCGCAACCTGTTCTTCTCCTTCGTCATTCTCGCCCTGCAGATACCGCTGGGGATTTTCATCGCGCTCAACATGCCCAAAAGCGGCATTGGCGTGCCGGTCTGCCTTGTGCTGATGGCGCTGCCGCTGCTCATTCCCTGGAACGTCGTCGGTACCATCTGGCAGGTCTTTGGCCGTGTCGACATCGGCTTGCTGGGCTATACGTTGCGGGCCCTGGGTGTTGATTACAACTACGTCCGCGATCCTCTCGACGCGTGGATCACGATCATCGTCATGGATGTCTGGCACTGGACCAGCCTCGTCGTGCTGCTCTGCTATGCCGGTCTCGTTTCCATTCCCGATGCTTATTACCAGGCGGCCAAGATCGACGGTGCGTCGCGCTGGTCGGTATTTCGTTACATCCAGCTTCCGAAGATGAAACGCGTACTGCTCATCGCTGTACTGCTGCGCTTCATGGACAGTTTCATGATCTACACCGAACCGTTTGTCGTGACCGGTGGTGGTCCTGGCAATTCGACCACCTTCCTTTCGATTGACCTGGTCAAGATGGCTGTCGGGCAATTCGACCTCGGACCGGCGGCCGCCATGTCGATCATCTACTTCCTCATTATCCTGCTGCTCTCATGGATCTTCTATACCGTGATGACCAGCAGCGACGCGAACGGTTGAGGGGAGAGCGCCAATGGCCGAGACAACTAAATTTAAGCCTGCCGGAAACCTCTCCTGGCTCGTATCGACCCTTTACATCCTCTTCCTGCTTTTGCCGATCTACTGGCTCATCAATATGAGCTTCAAGGAAAACGCGGAAATCACCGGTGCGTTTTCGCTTTGGCCGCAAAATCCGACGCTTAGAAACTACAGCGTGATCTTTACCGATCCGTCCTGGTACAACGGATATATCAATTCCATCATCTATGTCGTGCTGAACACGATAATCTCGGTATTGGCCGCGCTGCCGGCTGCCTATGCGTTTTCCCGCTACCGTTTTCTGGGCGACAAGCACCTTTTCTTCTGGCTGCTGACGAACCGCATGGCTCCGCCGGCAGTCTTCGCCTTGCCGTTCTTCCAGCTCTATTCGGCTTTCGGTTTGATCGATACACACATTGCGGTCGCTCTCGCCCATTGCCTGTTCAACGTGCCGCTGGCGGTGTGGATCCTGGAAGGGTTCATGTCGGGCGTGCCGAAGGAGATCGACGAGACGGCCTATATCGACGGCTATTCCTTCCCGCGGTTCTTCGTGAAGATATTCATGCCGTTGATCGCGTCGGGGATCGGCGTTGCCGCCTTCTTCTGCTTCATGTTCTCCTGGGTCGAGCTCCTGCTCGCTCGCACGCTGACGACAACTGCCGCAAAGCCGATCTCCGCCATCATGACCCGCACGGTTTCGGCCGCCGGCATGGACTGGGGGGTGCTGGCCGCGGCAGGCGTTCTGACCATCGTTCCGGGAGCGCTGGTGATCTATTTTGTCCGCAACTACATCGCCAAGGGCTTTGCGCTCGGCCGCGTTTGAGGAGGAGAATTACCTATGACCTTTTCCTGGATGGCCTGGACGCTGCCGACGGCGCTGTTTTTCCTGTCGATCCTCGCGCTTTTGATCGGCATGAGCGTTTGGGAATATTTCGCTCCAGGCGGTTCGCCGCGCGTAGGGATTCTCCGCTTCGAGACGACTCGTGGAGACCGGCTGTTCATTTCGCTGCTCGGGGCGGCATTCATTCATCTCGCATGGTTGGGGCTGATTGGTCCCAACCTGTGGTGGGCTCTTGCCATAGCCGTGGTTTACGCAATCGGCGTTTTCCGCTTTGTCTGAGGCAAGCTGATACGGTGTCCGGATGTACCGGCCATCTTCTAACTGAACGTGCACTCGCAAACTCTGGGAGGATATCATGCGACGGCATCTTATGACGACAACAGCGGCAATGCTGCTGGCAATGACGGGTTCGGCTTTCGCGGGCATGAACGAAGCCAAACAGTTTCTGGGCAAGGAAATCGGCGACATGTCGACGCTTTCCAGCGCCGAGCAAGAAAAGGAAATGCAGTGGTTTATCGATGCGGCGAAGCCTTTCGCCGGCATGGACATCAAGGTGGTTTCGGAAACGATCACCACACATGAATACGAATCCAAGGTGCTGGCGCCTGCCTTCACGGCAATCACCGGCATCAAGATCACCCACGACCTGATCGGCGAAGGCGACGTGGTTGAAAAGCTGCAGACGCAGATGCAGTCGGGCGAAAACATCTACGACGCCTACATCAACGACTCCGACCTGATTGGCACCCATTGGCGCTATCAGCAGGCGCGCAGCCTGACCGACTTCATGGCGAAGGAAGGCAAGGACGTCACCAACCCCAACCTCGACATCGACGATTTCATCGGCAAGTCCTTCACCACTGCACCGGACGGCAAGCTCTATCAGCTTCCGGACCAGCAGTTCGCCAACCTCTACTTCTTCCGCTACGACTGGTTCAACGACGAGAAGAACAAGGCGGACTTCAAGGCCAAGTACGGCTATGATCTCGGTGTGCCGGTCAACTGGTCGGCCTACGAAGATATTGCCGAGTTCTTCACCGGCCGCGAGATCGACGGCAAGAAAGTCTATGGCCATATGGACTACGGCAAGAAGGACCCATCGCTCGGCTGGCGATTCACCGACGCCTGGCTCTCTATGGCCGGCAACGGCGACAAGGGCATCCCGAACGGCAAGCCGGTCGACGAGTGGGGTATCAAGGTCGATGAGAAGTCGCGTCCGGTCGGCTCTTGCGTCGCACGCGGCGGCGACACCAATGGTCCTGCGGCCGTCTACTCGATCCAGAAGTACCTCGATTGGATGAAGGCCTATGCGCCGGCGGCTGCCCAGGGCATGACCTTCTCTGAATCCGGTCCGGTGCCGTCGCAGGGCGAAATCGCCCAGCAGATGTTCACCTATACGGCCTTTACCGCGGACTTCGTGAAGGAAGGCCTGCCGGTCGTGAACAAGGACGGCACGCCGAAGTGGCGGTTCGCTCCGTCACCGCATGGCGTTTACTGGAAGGACGGCATGAAACTCGGCTATCAGGATGCCGGTTCCTGGACGCTGATGAAATCCACGCCCGACGACCGCGCCAAGGCCGCCTGGCTCTATGCGCAGTTCGTTACATCGAAGACTGTCGACGTGAAGAAGAGCCATGTTGGCCTTACCTTCATCCGCCAGTCGACACTCGACCACAAGTCCTTCACCGACCGTGCGCCAAAGCTCGGCGGCCTGATCGAGTTCTACCGCTCGCCGGCGCGCCTGCAATGGTCGCCGACCGGTACAAACGTTCCTGACTATCCGAAGCTTGCCCAGCTGTGGTGGCAGGCGATCGGCGACGCGTCCTCCGGCGCCAAGACCGCTCAGGAAGCAATGGACTCGCTTTGTGCCGAACAGGAGAAGGTTCTGCAGCGTCTCGAACGCGCCGGCGTTCAAGGCGATGCGGGTCCGAAGCTCGCCGAGGAGCATGACCTCGAATATTGGAACAAGGATGCCGTGGCGAAGGGTAACCTCGCACCGCAGCTGAAGGTTGCAAACGAGAAAGAGAAGCCTCTGACGGTCAACTATGACGAACTCGTCAAGAGCTGGGCGAAAGCAACCAAGTAGAGGCAGCTTTCAGATCAGATCCGTCGCGAAATCGTCCTTCCCGGTCGCCCGGGAAGGACAATTTGTTTTGTCTGAAAGAGGAGACGCAATCTCGCGGAACGGTCCCCGGTGTCGTGAAAACGACGAATTGCTTGATCAATTCTGATAGCTATGCTTCGATTGTCTCAACTGGCATTGGCGCTTGCACTCGGCAGGCCCTTGTTTTCTAGCCCGGGAATTGGATGTCTGGATCATTTAATGCTGTTCCGCTGCAGCGTCGCACTGCGGCGGATGCGTTCCCGCTGAAGCAGAGCATTGTCAGCATTGCTGTGATCAGCGGTATCGTCAATATCCTGGCCCTGACCTCGCCGTTGTTCATGCTTCAGGTCTATGACAGGGTGCTTGCAAGCGGCAGCGTCCCGACGCTGATCGGTCTTGCCGTGCTTGCGACCGGCCTTTACGCCTTTCAATCCATGCTCGACGTCATCCGGGCACGGGTGCTCCTGCGGATCGGAGAGGGCTTCGATCTGCGGCTCTCAGGCCGGGTCCACGACGCCGTGACCCGCTTGCCGTTGCTGACCCGCATGCCGGGCGACGGTCTGCAGCCCTTGCGCGACCTCGACAATGTCCGCGGCTTTCTCTCAGGCAATGGCCCAACGGCCTTTTTCGACCTGCCCTGGATGCCGCTCTACCTGGCGATCTGCTTTCTTTTTCACTTCTGGATTGGCGTCACGGCCCTTGCAGGCGCAATCATCCTCGTATGCCTGACCTTGCTCACCAATGGTCTGTCAAAAAAGGCGATACGTGATGCCATATCCTCGAATATGGCCCGTAACGGCCTCTTGGAGGCTGCCCGTCGCAACGCCGAAGTGGTGCAGGCGATGGGGATTGGTCGGCGGATTGCCGCGCGCTGGCAACTGGCCAATGCGGACTATCTGGCCGCCAACCGCAAGGCAGGCGATGTCGCCGGTGGATTTGGCAGCATTTCCAGGTCGTTGAGGATGGTGCTGCAATCGGCCATTCTTGCCGTGGGTGCCTATCTTGTCATTACGCAGCAGGCGACCGGCGGTGTGATGATCGCCAGTTCGATCATGATGGGTCGTGCGCTTGCGCCCGTCGATCTCGCCATTGCAAGCTGGAAGCCCTTCTTAATGGCGCGGCAGAGCTGGACGAGGCTGAAGGATCTTCTGGCGAAGGTTCCGGAAACTGCTTCGATGACGGCGCTGCCGGTTCCGGAAAAGGAGTTGCGCGTGGAGGGCGTGACCGTCATGCCTCCGGGCGAGAGAAAGCCGACCGTGGCGGGACTGGGCTTTGCAGTTGCTGCTGGGAGCGCATTGGGAATCATCGGCCCCTCGGGCTCGGGCAAATCAACGCTGGCGCGCGTGCTCGTGGGGGCATGGGTCCCTGCCGGCGGCAAGGTCCGGCTGGACGGCGCAAGCCTCGATCAGTGGGATGTCGAAGCTCTCGGACGTCACATCGGCTACCTACCTCAGGGCGTGGAGCTGTTCGACGGCACGATCGCGGAGAATATCTCCCGGTTCGAGGATGACGCCGATGCGCAGGCCGTGGTCGCCGCCGCTAAGGCCGCGGGAGCCCATGAGCTTATCTTGCGTTTCGATCAAGGTTATGAGACGCGGATTGGCGAGGCGGGGTCGGCGCTTTCGGCCGGACAGCGCCAGCGTATCGGACTTGCCAGGGCGCTTTACCGCGATCCCTTCCTCGTCGTTCTTGACGAGCCCAACGCGAACCTGGACGCCGAGGGCGAAGCCGCAGTGATCAGGGCTATCGCCTCGGTTCGCCAGAGAAGGGGCATTGCGATCGTGGTCGCGCATCGTCCAAGCGCCATTGGTGCGGTTGATCTGGTGCTGATGATGGAGGCTGGCCGCCAGAAAGCTTTCGGACCGAGGGACGAAGTGCTGTCGCAGGTTCTCAAGGCCACGCCGGTGTCGCCGCCCGCAAACGCGGGCTTTCCCGCAACTGGTGCCGCCGTGACGCCGCTGCGTGTGGTTGCAAGTCCTTTCCGCCCCGCCGCGGGCGATGAAAGCAAGACTGGATCTGAAAATGGTTCGGAGGAATCCGATGTCAAACGTTGATCGCCTGACCGGCGAGGTCACGGGTTCCATTCGACGGCATCTGGCGGTTGGCCTGTTTACCAGCGTGTTGATGGTGGGTGGCGCAGGCGCCTGGGCTGCCGTGACGAATTTGTCCGGTGCGGTGGTCGCTTCAGGACATTTCGTGGTCAACTCCTATGTGAAGAAAGTCCAGCATCCCAAAGGCGGGGTCGTGGGTGAAATTCTCATTCGCGAGGGGGACGAAGTCGCCGCAGGTCAGATTGTCATGCGGCTCGATGCGACGCAGACGCGTGCGAACCTCGCAATCGTCACAAAACGGCTGGACGAACTGTCCGCCAGAATGGCGCGGCTGGAAGCCGAGCGCGACGATCTTGATACGATCGTATTTCCCGATCCGCTGACGACGCGAAGCAACGATCCGAATGTCGCCTCGGCGATGCGGAGCGAGACGCGCTTGTTCGAATTCAGGAAGCAATCGAGGGAAGGAAAGAAAGCGCAGCTTCGCGAACGCATCGCCCAGTTCGAACATGAGATCGAAGGGTTGAAGGCGCAGGAAGCAGCCTACCAGCAAGGGATCGAGGTATTGAACAAGGAAATCGCCTCCCTGGGCGGTCTGCGCGAGCAGGGTATCGTATCGGATCAGCGCTTGAACAGCTTGAGAACACAGGTCGCGACTTTCGGGGGCGAACGGGGAGAGAAGGTTGCCTATCAGGCACAGGCAGCGGGCCGCATCACCGAAACAAGGCTTCAGATTCTCCAGGTCGATCAGGATCTGAAGGCGGAAGTCGGACGCGAACTGAGGGAGGTGCAGGCCCAGGTCGGCGAGTATATCGAGCGAAAGATTGCCGCCGAGGACGAATTGAAGCGCGTGGACATCATTGCACCGCAATCCGGCATCGTCCATCAGCTTGCCGCGCATACGGTTGGCGGGGTCATTTCACCGGCCGATCCGGTCATGCTGATCGTCCCGGAAGGCGACGATCTGGCATTGGAGGTGCAGATTGCGCCGAAGGACATCGATCAGATCCAGCTTGGCCAGAAGGCGGTCCTGCGGATGTCCGCCTTCAACCAGCGGACGACCCCCGAACTGATAGCCCATGTCAGCCGGATTGCCGCCGACCTGACCACGGATGAGCGGAATGGGTTGTCCTTCTATCTGGTGCGTCTCTCTGTTACGGCGGAGGAAATGAAGAAACTCAGGGACCTTTCGCTCGTTCCCGGGATGCCGGCCGAGGCGTTGATCCAGACTGAAGACCGCACCGCTCTTTCCTATCTGCTCAAGCCGCTCTCAGACCAGATCAATCGGGCCTTTCGTGAAGAGTGACGGGGACGACAAAGAGCTCGGCGTTCAACTTGCATAAGGTCTCTGCGAAGTATCAGACGAGTGTCGGGAATTGTTAAGCGGTGCGGATGTGAAAGCGAAGATCGGATTGAAAGATGTCGCGCTCGACGCAGGCGTATCCCTCAGCACTGCCTCGCATGTCTTGAACGGCACTGCCCCCATTTCCGTCGAGGTGCGGGATCGCGTGCTGAATTCCGCCCAGCGGCTGGGTTATCTCGAGAAACGGAAAAGCCGCGCGACGATCGCAACATTGAGGACAATCCTTTTGGCTGTGACCAGCGACGCAGCGCCGCGCAGCGATCTCAATCTGGTCAGCTGGACGATGCTCAATGGTTTGCGCCAGGAATGCGAGCGGCGCAGCATTCGCTTCGTGCCGTTGGTCAGTGCCAGCAACCGGATCGACCCGGCGGAGGTGCGTCGATCGGCTGAGGCGGAGAAGGTGGATGGCATCGTCGTTCTCAACGACGATCGGCCCGAACTTATCCGCAGTCTGGCGGCGCTTCAGACGCCGCTCGTCATCCTGAACGGCGAGGATCCCTCCATGCTGGTGGATACGGTGACGGGGGAGAATCGGTTCGGAGCTCGTCAGGGGGCGGAACATCTCCTTTCACTCAGGCACCGGCGGATCATGCACTTGACCTGGAAAGGGCGGACGACCATTCGGCGGCGATATGACGGGTATACCGATGCACTGCTTGCCGCAGGTATTCCCATTTCGCCGGACATGGTCATCGAGGCGGAGGGATTCGAGCCGGTTCAGGGCGAAAAAGCCATTGCGAGAATTTTGGCCGAAGACCGCGATCTGCGCGGTGCCACGGCGATCTTCTGCGCAGCCGATAACCTTGCTCTTGGCTGTCTGAAAGCGCTTTCCGACGCAGGCATTCGAGTGCCTGAGGATGTTTCGGTCCTGGGCTTCGACAATATTATCCTTGGCGAATTCAGCTCGCCGCCGCTTTCGACCGTTCAGTTGCCGAGTGATCGCCTTGGTGCCGCTGCACTCGGGTTGCTGGAGCAGCGGCTGCTGGCCAATGATCCTCTACGCCCCGCTCACCGCCTGGAACTCGGCTGCCGCCTGGTGTTGCGGGGCAGCGTTCAGCCCCTCCGCCGCTGAAGTCACTTCATTCCCGTGCCGGCGATGCCGGTGGTGATGTATTTCTGCAGAAAGAGGAAGACGGCAGTTACCGGCAGCAGGCTGAGAAACGTCATGGCGAGAATATAGTGCCATTGCACTGAGAACTCTCCCTGGAAGGCGTTGAGCCCCACCTGCAGGGTAAAGTTTTCCCGACTGCTCAAGACGATCAGAGGCCAGAGGAAGTCGTTCCATCGCCAGAGGACCGAGAATATCGCGAGAACCGCAAGCGCTGGAGCCGTGAGCGGCAGGATTATGCGCCAGAAGATACGGAACTCGGTTGCGGCGTCGACGCGTGCGGCTTCGATCAGCTCGTCCGGAATGGTCAGCATGTATTGACGCAACAGGAAGACGCCGGTCGGCGAGGCAATTGTGGGAATGATAATCCCCCACAGACTGTCGACGAGGCCGACCCCCACCACGACCAGATAGGCCGGTACCATGACGACCGTCAGCGGGATCATCAGTGTCGAGATGATCAGCACGAAGATCGCGTTCTTGCCGCGGAAACGGTATTTGGAGAGCGCAAAGGCCGCCATAGCGTTGACGATCAACGTCAGAAGGGTCGCGACAAAGGTAACAAAGACCGAGTTTTTCAAGAAGGTCAGGAAGTCGAACCTGGTCAGGGGATCGGTGTAGTTTTCAGTCGCTGCGGTCAGTTTCTGGATGGGCGACATCGTCCTGACGTCGACGCTCACCGGTGCTTCGGGCGACTGCGGATCGACCATTTGCGCTTTGAGGCCGATGCGACGGACCATCGCCATCTCGCGCGTCTTGCCGTCTATGGTGACCGTCCAGAGGCTCAGCGGCTTGTCGTATCCCGGGACGTTCATTTCTACGGCGGTGCGCGGCAGCAGGGTAGGCGGAAAACGGGTGATTTCAGCAGCCGGTTTAAGGGAAGACAAACCCGCCCATGCGACGGGAACGAGAACGGCGAGGGTGCCGGCGATCAGCCAGAGCCAGGACAGGATGTCGGTAATCCCGATACGTCCGGGCCGACGGGTGCGGGTGAGAAAGCCGACCGGATTGAAGCCATGCGACATGATCAGGACTCCATCTTGCGGCCGAGCCGCAGCTGAACGAGTGTTAGAGCCAGAAGCACCAGTCCCATCAGCACCGAGGCTGCCGAAGCAAGGCCGAACAGACGAAGATCGCTGCCAAAGGCCATCTGGTAAATGTATTGCACGACGAAGCTGTTGGCCGTGCCGGGTCCGCCGCCATTCGTCAAGACCCAGGCTTCGTCGAAGATCTGCACGGAACGGATCATCAGCAGGATAAGCACGACCAGGAGGTTTGGCCCGAGAAGCGGAAGGGTGATGCGCAGGAGTGTGCGTCGCGGCGAAGCGGCGTCGATTGCGGCCGCCTCATAGAGATCTTTCGGTATCGCCTGCAACCCGGCAAGGAGGATGAGCGTATAGAAGCCCATATGGAACCAGACGGAGACTACCACGACGAAGAAGCGCGACCAGCCGACGTCGAGAAGGAAGATTTCCGGTGGTACGCCGAGCATCTGCAGAAAGGCGTTGAGCAAGCCGTTGCGGTCCAAAAACCACTTCCAGATCAAGCCGATTACCACGGGTGACAACAAAACCGGATAAAAGAAGATCGCCCGGAAGAAGCCTCGCGCAGCAATGGCGCGATTGAGAATCAACGCGGTGATCAACGCCGCCATCAAGGTCGCCGCGACGTTGAAGGCGACGAACCAGAGGGTATTCCATATCGCTGTCCAGAAGAGGGACTCGCGGCAACTGCCGGGGCGCAGATAATCTTCACACGCAAGAAGCTGGCGGAAGTTGTCGAAGCCGACAAAGGGGCGATCGGAGACGAAGAGTTCCGTACCGCCCGTAAAGGCATATCCGGCGGCAATGGCGATCGGCAGGAAAGTGAAAATGCCGAAAAGGATCAGATTGGGAGCGAGGAAAAGATAGGGCATCCGCTTTCGCCCCATAATACCTTCCAAGGCGTTGACCGGAGCCTCGATGATCCCCATCAACAACTCGCCGAACCGTCCGATCATGTCTCTTCCCTTAAGCAACTGCATGGGATTCATCCCGCTGTTTGGCTCTACGCGGGATTGCCAGACCTGTTCCGGGATCAAAGACGTGCAGCCGCTCGGGTAGCGGCGCGATCCTTAGTCTGGAACCTGGGGCCGGCGAGAAATGCCCCGCTTGATGGATGATGATCTGATCACTTTGGCCCTCAAGCGTCCCATAGACATAGGTTTCGGTTCCAAGGCTTTCGTAATACTGGACCACGAATGGCAAGCCGTCTTTCTCGTTGACCGAAAAATGCGCCGGCCGCACACCCGCCAGAACCGGCTTCCCGATCATCGAGGCGTTGGGCTCGATCCCCGCCGTCCAGGTGGTGCCGTGGCCCATGTCCAACGTCATGCACCCATCATGCATGCCGATGACGGTTCCCTTCAGCATGTTCATGCGAGGCGAACCCAGGAAACCGGCGACGAACAGGTTCTTCGGCCCCTCGAAAAGTTCGAGTGGTGTCCCGACTTGCTCGATCCGCCCGCTGTTCAGCACGACGATCTGGTCGGCCATGGTCATGGCTTCGACCTGGTCATGGGTGACGTAGATCATCGTGGTCTTGATGTCCCGATGCAGCTTGGTGATCTCCGCACGGGTCTGGACGCGCAAGGCGGCATCCAGGTTGGAGAGGGGCTCGTCGAACAGGAAGATGTCGGGGTTGCGCACGATCGCCCGCCCGATCGCAACCCTCTGGCGTTGACCGCCGGAAAGCTGCCTTGGTTTTCTGTCCAGATAAGGTTCGATGGCCAGCATGCGGGCGGCTTCGTTGATGCGGACCTCGATCTCGTCGCGCTTGAATTTCAGATTTTCCAGGCCGAAGGCGAGGTTCTTGCGCACGCTCATATGCGGATAAAGTGCATAGGACTGGAACACCATGGCGATCTTGCGCTCCGCAGGCGACAGGTGGACGACATCGCGCCCACTGATCTCGATCTCTCCTGCCGTGATGTCTTCCAGACCGGCTATGATCCTCAGGAGCGTTGACTTTCCGCAGCCCGACGGACCGACGAATACGACAAATTTGCCTTCGTCGATTGACAGGTTGATATCGTGCAGGACCGTGAGCGCGCCGAACGATTTACTGATATTGGTAAGCTTTAGATTTCCCATTTCCTGCTCCCGTCAGGTTCAGCGCGCCTTGTAAACGACTGGCTCTTCACTCCAGCCGATTGGCAGCGGCTCAGGTCGGTCGACCTGCATGTCGTCGATTGTTATTCCTTCAACGCCGGCGGCAAAGAGCACCGGCATTCCTCCCGGATAATCGACCATTCCGATCACGCGCCCGTCTGCCCCTTTGGTCCAGGCGTTCGCCCGGCCCGCCGCATCGGTGCTGGGCGCCAGATCGGCATTGGTCGGCCTCAGATCGTAGCAGAGGGCCGTACCGAGAGGCCCCATTTCTTGTTGGAGCCTGAGGCGTGACAGCTTCACATCCGTAATTCGGGCCGCCGAAGTCGAGACAAGCGTCATGGCGCCCTGCATGCTGCCTGAAAGATCCTCGACGATGAGATTCGAGACCTGTCCCGCTTGTCGCTCGGGCACTCGATCGACGACTGTTACAGTCAGGGCTTCGCCCGAACCCCAGAAGCCGTCGAGCGTCTCATGGCAATCGACCGCAATGCGGTGGAAGCGGACATTGGCGATCCGGCCGCCATCGCGGGAGAACAGCCCCAAGGCGCGGTTGGAACTTTGGACACGGCAGTCCTCGAAAAGAATATCGGAGAAGTCGCCGTAGGACTCCGTGCCGATCTTCAAAGCACAGCTGAAACTTTCGACGAGGCAGCGGCGCACGTGGATGTCAATGCACTCTCCGATCGCTCGACCGTCCGGGCGGGCGCTGGTTTTGAGGCATATGCCATCGTCTGCGGTGGAAATCACGCAGTCTTCAATGAGTGCATGGCGACAGGCGTCGAGAACGATGCCGTCGGTATTGGGAAGCCGTCTATTGTTGGATACCGTCAGACGCCTGACATGGACATCCACGCAATTTACCAGGTGCACCGTCCACATCGGGGAATCGCGAATTTCCAGTTCTTCGAGCCGGACACCTCGGCAGTTTTCGAAGACCACGACACGCGGCCGCAACGGCGCTGGAATGAACGTGCCCATGTCGGGATCGTCGCCGGCGATGAAGCATTCGCCGGCTGCTTCAATCCGGCCGGGGCCGGTCAAGCTGATATCGCTAGCGTCCTTTGCGACAATGATACCGCGATCCGATTTTTCGGCAATCACCGAAACGGTCGTCCCGCCATAGGCGTCATAGGAGGGGATCGGGCGCAGGATCGCATCATTCGCCAAATGAAGCTCCACCCCGGACTTCAGCCGCAGGCCGCGGGTCATGTGGACCCCTGCACCCAATTCGACGCAGCCACCGCCGCTATCGCAAGCCTGATCGATCGCAGCCTGGATGCAGTCGGTCTGATCCTGATCGGAGGCATCAATCAGAAGGGCGGGACGCCTTGTCATTCTTGCTCCTCGCCTTCGAGGAGCACTTCGGTCAACAACAGCATCGTGAGTGCCTGGCCGTAAGGGGTCGGCAGGTTGGGAATACGGCGATAGAATTCCAGGTTGTGCCCCATGGGTGTGCCGTCGGAAACGCCCTGCACAACGCCCTCGTTGTCGATATGAGCAAGGACGGCCGCCAACGCGTTTTCGGCATGTCGGCGGTCGGCCGCCGGCAGAATCCCCGCTTCGATACCGCGCAGGATTCCATAGGCAATACCGGCGGTTGCTGAAGTCTCCACCGGCGAGGTGGGATCATCCAGGAGCGTATGGAACATGCCGTCGGCCCGCTGCAGTTTCTTCAGCGATCGTACCTGGCTGGCGAGAACATTTGCCAGGAAACGTTTGTCCTTGCCGTTCAGATCTGGAACCAGCTTGAAGAGCTCCGGAATGGCGACGGTAATCCAGGCGTTGCCGCGTGCCCAGAAGGCCCTGGCAAAATTGTGCCGGCCTTCAAAGGTCCAGCCGTGATACCAAAGCCCGGTCACCGGATCCGAAAGATAGCGAGCGTGAACCATGAACTGATAGACGGCCTCGTCTACCCAGTCAGGCCGACCCATGACGACGCCGGCTCTCGCCAGGAAGAGACAGGCCATGAATAACGTATCGTCCCACAGCTCGCCGTCGTTCGACCGCTCCTTTACGACATGCTGAAACCCCCCATCCTCGGTCTTCGGCAATGCGTGGACGAGCCAGTCCGCCCAATCCTCAACGAGGCCGCGAAATTCCGGCCTGTCGACATGCTCGATCAGGATGGCGAGGGGAAGCATCGGGGCCGTACTGTTGATCTGTCGTGGCGGCAGGCCGCGCGCGATCTGCCGCGCATACCAGTCTACGAGATCGTCTATGGCGAGCCGGTCATTGGCGGCAGAGGCGCGCCGTAGGAAACCATAGAGACCGACGCCGACTTCCCAATCCCATTCATCGAACTGGATACCGCCGGCATCCGCACCGACCAGACCTTCCTTGATGCCCTTGAGGCGGCTGAAAGCTTTCGCAACCAGATCGATCTTGTTCCTGAGAACGGGCTTGGTGAGGGGCATCGCATCCATAGGCTCAAAAGATCCTTTATGCATAGAACGGGTGGTCGATCTGGTTTTCGGCCGCGCTGTCATAGGTGATGATCGGCTGGGGCTGGTCGTGGACGAAGGGTCGCGGCTGATTGCCGACGGTAAAATCACCGGAATAGGAAAGCACCAGCTCGGCGCGGCCGGGGGGCGTCAGGGAGAGCGTTCTGCTTGACCCATCGAATCTGACCTCCGTCCCCTTGATCTGTTCGCAAAACCGCTGAAATGCCGCAGCATCGCCGGAGCCGATTATGGCTGCCCAACCTGCGACGGAGCCTGGCGAACGCAGTTCCCTGCTCGCCGTAGGACCATGTTCGATCAGTTGAAGTCCGTTTGTCCCATGAAGGGCCGCGAAACCTGTGCCGGCGCGCACCAATAACCATCCGTTGTCGACAATGACTTCATCAAGCCCATCGCGTCCAAGATAGGCGTGGGTCCACGGCAGGCGGGAGCCCCTCGTATCGGCAATTAGCAAGGCCACATCGCGATACTGCATGACGCGGGGGAGGATCCCGTTTCCGGCCCAATATGAAGGACGTTGGGTTCCCCATGGATCATCCTCTCCCGGATGATTGATCCAAAGCCGCGCCATCGGGTGGCCCGAAAGGCGAATGTCGAGCACGTGCTGCTGATGCCCCTTTCGACCGGTTTTGTGATCGACGACCGTGGAAAGCTGGGAGGAAGGGGTCTTGAACAAGACGAGCTTTGCAGGTTCGAGACCCTGGCTATACCGCGCCTCGATGCTGCGTGTGCCCTGGAGTTGTGCGTATTGGGCAAGATCGCGAGGGGGCCTATAGGAGCCAGCACAAAACATCGGCAGCGACGCAACGCCCCCATTCAGCCAACCTTCGCCAAAAGCGACCCTTGCAAAGGGAGCAAGTTCAGTAAGAGGCCCGGCGCGCAGCTCCTTGTCATAGGCGCGCCCCTGCGAGCCGGCCGGCACTCCTGCCAGCGTATGAAGCGCAATCATGCGGAAGATGAGGTCCAGCTGACCGCGTGCTCTCGCGGCAATCTCAGGCTCGGCCCATCGCTCGAGGGCAAGCAGGCCGATGAAGTCGACCGGATAATATGCGGCCGAATTCCATTCTGCCAAACCGTCGGCTTCGACGCTGTCAAACCAGCGATGGAGGCGGGTGGTCGCCAGTTCGGCTTGTTGCCGGCCGGTCCGGCCGGATGCGGAAAACACGGTGTCCGGCAACAGCTGGCCAGCGATCAATTGGCTGGTGTGGAAACAAAGGACGTGGTTCTCACTCCAAAACCACATGACGTCGTTACCCGGCTCGTCCACCCAATAACGGTAAGCAGCAATGGATGTCCGAATCTTCGCCGCGGTCGATGACGGCAGCATCTGTTCGTGGGCAGCGAGAAGCCAGAGGAGGGGAACCATGGAGAAATCGGAGCAATCCTCCCGCCGGTCGATGCTGGCGAGGGTGGCGTCGATGATCCGCTCCATGGCCTTCTCGTCGACCTCGCCAGATGCGGCCATTGCCAAAACGCGACCTATGCGGTCTGCCCCGTGACGGGCGCTGAAGGCGAGCGCCTCCTGTTTTCGTTGCGCAAGCGAGGGAGCGGCTTTCGGCGGCATAAGGTTGCCGATGAATGCCGCATCGATCTGGCGATCGACGATGGCTGTGCCGGAGCCGATCTTCACTCTGACGCCGTGATAGCCGTCCGGCAGGTCCGTGACGGTCTCGGCGAGGAGGGTGGACTGATGGGCAGGCAGGGTGAGATCGACGCTGGCGAGAATGGATCGGTCATGGCCGTGGCTATAGACCTCCAGATGGACCGGCACATCGAAATCGGGCGGGTTGTCGAAGATGATCTCAAGCGGTTGATTGACGAAGACATCTGCAGACGGCCGGATGCTGCGGGCAAGCGGCTCGAGCTGCCTTGCTGCGCCCCGGTCGACCACCGAGGGAAGGGCGATATCGAGGGGGCTGTCGCCACTCAATTCGAGCTCGAAGAACCAGATCGTGTCGCGTTCCGCAAGATCTTCGGTCAGAACCAGGATGTCGTTGCTGCCGGCTTTCAACACCAGCACGATATCGGTTTCGCTTTCCGTATTGCGCAGGAAGGGCTCGAAGCGCACCTGCTCTCTGCCGTTCACCCAGATCCTTACGCCACCGCATGTGCGCAGCCGCATGCTGACCTCTTGCGGCTGATCGGCAAGGAAGGTGCCGCGCAACCAGCGGCTTACATGGGTCGGCACATGCCAGAAGCCAGTAAATTCGACCCGTCGATTGGCGCCCGGAAGGCTGAGGGCCGCCGGCTGCCAATGCAAGCGTGGTTCGATGTGGCGTCCGACCATTTCCGCCCAGAAAGCTTTACGACAGGGCAGATCCCCGACATCCACGAAGCCATTGATGAATTTGTATCCGACACGATCTTCGCCCGGAGCAGCCTGACCCGGGAAGTAAGCCTCCGACACTTCCGACAGAATCCAGGCAGTGACCGTTTCGCCCGGTGAAACGCGATAAACGGGACGAGCCGGATGCCCGCTGTCAGATAAACCGTCCTCCACGGTCTTCTCCTATAATGAAAATATTTGCATTTATTTCTCGAAGGGCCACGGTTCTGATGCGACCTTCCTGAATTTGAGCAAAACAGCTTGACGTTTGCGTTGTCAAGCGTCAAAAATTAGAAATTCGAGTACGGGATCTGACTGAGAATATCCCGGTCGGACGAAAATATTTTCATTGGGAGGATGAAATGCTGAAATTCCTATCGCAAGTCAGTGCCCTGGTAATTGCGACCTTCGCCTTGACGGAAGCGGCCTTTGCCGAGAGCAAAACGATCACCTTCTTGTTCACCGATGACGACCAAAGCTATGTCGAGCGGATGGCGGCGCTGAGCAAGGAATTCGAAAGCGCGCATCCGGACGTGAAAGTAAACTTCGTATCGTCAGGATATGATGCCGTGTCAAAGCAGCTTCCGGTTCAATTGGCAGCCGGAAAGGGGCCCGACATTGCCAAGATAACCGATTGGCAATTGGCGCCCTATTATCTCGACATGCGCCCATACATGAAGGATCCGGATTCCTACGCCAAGCTGCATGGCGCCAGCCTCGATCAGTTGCGGCTGCCGAACATCAACGATCCGAAATCCATCAACGGATACGTGGCGTCTCAGACGCTGAACCTGCCTTTCGTCAACAAGACGCTGTTCGAACAGGCGGGAGAACCACTGCCAGGCCCCAAGGCTACGCTGAAGGAGATCGTCGAAGCGTCCGCACGCGTGGCGAAAGCGACTGGGGCGCAGATTCCCTTCACCATGGACCGGTCCGGTCACCGTTTTTCCGGCGGGGCCTATTCCTACGGTTCCACCTATATCAAGGACGGCAAGTTCAGCTTTCCGGATGCGGCAGCAAAGAAATACATTGCCGACCTCTTTTCCTGGACACAGGACGGCAGCTTTCCGAAGGAAATGTGGGGCGCTGCCGGGGGATCCCAGTACAAGAACATGGGCGATGAATTCGTCAACGGCAATGTCGTGACCTATCTGGCGGGTAACTGGATGGTCAATCCGTTCCAGAAGAAGATCGGCGACGCCTTCCAGTGGACTGCGATCAATGCCCCTTGCGGTGACGCCGGTTGTTATGCCATGCCTGGCGCCACGGCAATCGTCGGCTTCAAGCGGACTGAGCATCCGGAAGCGGTTGCGCAGTTCATCGAGTTTCTTGGCTCTGAAAAGGTCCAGCGCGAAATCGCCGAAAGCTATGTGATCCTCACCGGCGCTGAGATCAAGGATCCGCAATACAAGATTTCCAGCGACGATGCGAAAGCTGCCATGGCCGTCTTTCTGGACAACAAGAAGAACGTTCCCCAGGCGGCGCGCGAGTTCGAACGCATCAAGGGTGGCACAGCCATCTACCAGACGATCGTACAGCGGATGAGCCAGCTCATCGTCGGGGAATTGAGTCTCGAGGACACCTATAAGAACCTTGAGGCAGACGTTGCCAAGATCAACGAGTCGCTTGCTGTCAAGTGACTCGGCGGAGGTGTCGGGTACCGATCACAGCCCGACACCTCATTCCATCTGCAGAGATCCTCCCGGAGATGAGCGGGGCGCGAATGCCCCGCTCATTTCTTTCTTATATTGCTGCAAAACGACCGGCAGTAGCGGGGTGCCACCCGCGCACTGCCGTTTTCCGAGTTCTGCCAGATTTCGATTAAGCCTATTTCAGGCTCTTCATGTCCACCATGTCCATGTCCGTGAAAGACTGGTTGTCTCCTGCCATGCTCCAGATGAAGGCGTAGGCGGAGGTGCCGGAGCCGCAATGGATGGACCAGGGCGGCGAGAGCACCGCCTGTTCGCTGCGGACAATCAGATGGCCCGTAGCTTCCGGTCGCCCCATCAGATGCACGACAAAGGCATTTTCCGGCAGATCGAAATAGAGATAGGCCTCCATGCGCCGATCATGAAGGTGCGCAGGCATCGTGTTCCACACACTCCCGGTCTCCAGTCTCGTAAGACCCATCAGAAGCTGGCACGTCGGCAATACCTTTGGATGGATATACTGGTAGAGCTTGCGCTTGTTGGACGTGGCGCTGTCGCCGAGATTGTTTTCGATCGCGTCGTTCTTGGTGACGATGCGGGAAGGGAACCGGGAATGGGCGGGGGCACTGTTGATATAGAATTTGGCGGGTGCCGTTGGGTCGACGCTTTCAAAAGTGATTTCGCGTGTTCCCTGGCCGAGGTAAAGCCCGTCCATCGGCTGCAGTTCGTAGGTCGTGCCGTCGGCGACGACGCGGCCCGCGCCACCGATATTGATCAGCCCGAGTTCGCGACGCTCCAGGAGGTGTTCCGAACCGACAATTTTTGCCAGGTCGTCACCCACGACCAGAGGGACGTTTGTCGGCATTGCACCCGCCACCAGCATACGGTCATAATGGGTATAAACGGCCTCGAGCGTTCCCGCCGAAAAAAGGCTTTCGATCAGAAAGTTTTCCCTGAGTTCCGCACCGGTCATGCGTTCAGATTGTGAGTAGTGAACGGCATGGCGCGTTTGAATGGTGGTGGTCATGTTCTTCCTTTCGTGTCGCAAGCAGAATGTTGTGCGCCGAAATTTCTTGTGTCGGACATCTCTTTGGGATCAGGGCGAACGCCTATTGCTCGAGTTTGAACGCGGGTATGGGTGAACCTTCTGATCGGAAAAGCTGTTCCAGTTCCCCGAGATCGGGGCATGCCGGCGGAGTCTGCAATGCCATTGCGGTATCGGCATCGAGAGGCAATGCCATCGCCGCGGTGGCCAGCACTGTCGTACCGGCTGTAATCTCGCCCTGCAACTGCGGCAGCAGCGTTTTGGCGTGGATGAGGTTGGTATTTGCAATCGGGGTCATTGCAAAGCCAGCGCGTTTCGGCCCGGGCGAAAGATCGATGATGGCGCTGATATCGCTCTGGCCATGCCAAATGGCGCGGCCGTCCGATTGTTCTGGCCGATCGCGATTAAAATCGGCCCGCTCGATCGCGAAGCCGCCCTCGACGGCGCGCAGTCGCCGCGGCGTCGCGATCCGGTGGATGCGAATATGCCAGGGATTGGCAGGGAGAAGCCAGGTTTCCACCGCGACGTCGGGCCAAGGCCGCCAGCGCGAGTAAAGTCGGTCGCCGGCGATCAGCGCCTCTTCCAATGTTTCTCGCATCCGGAAATGGACGCCGTCGTCGGAGAGGCCGAGCATTCCATCGAAGCTTGCGGCCGAAAAGTTCCGGTCGTCGGCTTCGATGTTGAAGGCATAACGCGTGGAATAGATGAATTTCGAATATTTCTCATTTGCGCCGCGCATCTTGTCATGCTGTTGGCCGGACGACAAAATCACCACATTGCCGGGTGTGTGCATGGCCACCATGCCCGGTTCCTTTAAGGGAACGGGCTCTGCAAACTCCGGCATGGGCGCTTCTTCAGCAACCCAGAACGGATGATCTTCGGGTAGCGCCAACGGCAGGAAGAACTTGAGCGCCCAGTAGGGAGAGCCGGCCGAATTGTAGCTTTCGCTCATAAGCAGGTTGGGATAGCCGTAGCCGATGGAAAGAACGCCATCGCGCTCGGCGATCGGCATTCTCGACCACCAGCGGATATGGCGCATGTAGTAGCCCTTGATCTCCGGCCATGGCAGCGCCTCGACATCGGCGAATGCCATAGCGCCCCAAAAGCCGCCCGCTGCGAACCGGTAGGTCTGGCTGCGACCGAAGGCGAGCGCGGCGCCATCCGGCCCAAACCAGTGGCGGATATCTCCGGCAAAAGTCCGGACGCGCGTCCTGAAGCGATCTTTGCGCGCGTCGTCGCCTTTCGCCAGCACCGTATAGATCAGGCCGTAGAAATGCATGGCGAAGGGAATGTAGTGATCAACCCGCCGCACCGGCCCATCCCGATACCAACCTTGCCCGATATCAAACGCCTCGAGCTCATCAAGATAGGTCTCGGTTTTCGTTCGATCGAAATCGATGCCGACCCGCTCGAGCCCAAGGTCGATCAGCACCCGGAAGAACTTCCAGTTGTTGTCGACGAATTCGAGGTCTCGGGCACGCAGGAGATAGGCTGCCACAGTTTGCTGTGCGGTCTCGTCCAACGGGCTCCAGATATATTCGGGTACCAGTGCCAGGGCAAAGCCGATGGCAGCCAGTTCCACCAGTCTCTGATTGCGCTCGGCAAGGTCCCCCCAATATTCGGGGTGGCCGGGATCCGTCCCGTTTGCGAGACCGCGCCGATAGAGATCCCAGTGCGGGAAATCACCGCCTCCGGCGACAAAGGGCACGATACCCCAAAGCGGGCGGGCAAAACCCTCGAGATCAGCTGCCGCCCGATCGAATATCGCGCCCGCCGCATTGAGGCGCACGCGTGCGCCTCCTTCGGAAAAGTAGGATAGGAGTGGCTTGAAAAGGTCAATGACGGCCCGTGAAACGTCGTCGCGGCTCTTTAAAGGGTTGCCAAAAAGCGGATTGGATTGGGCGGGATTGTAAATCAAAATCAAAATCCGAGAAGTTTCAGGAAAATGGCCGCAGGCGAGGAACTGCCCGCGGCCATGGACAGGGGCAAAAATTACTTGATCGCCTTCACGCCGTCGGTCATCTCCTTCAGGCCATCATCGATCGAGATATTATCCGTCATGATGGAGTCATGGGCGCGATTAAGTACCACCTCGATCTTGGCTGCATTGGGGTTCACCGCCATTTCGAGGTACGACTTCCCGGCCTTCAGCGCCGCTTTGCTTGCTTCGTCCTGTGGGAAACCGGGAAGCGCGGCGATCTTAGCCCCCACGTCGTCGGTACGCTGCGCCGGAATGGTGCCTGTATCGGCGACGATCTTTGCGCCTTCCGGACCGCTCGCGAACTTGATAAAGTCGAGCGCGGCCTGCTTGTGGTCGGAGTTGGCGTTGACGGCGAGACCGGCAATCTGCGCCGCAGTTGTGCCGGCGGCGACGCCGTCTGGATGCGGGAACTTGACGATACCCCAGTTCTTGCTTTTCGATTCACCGGATTTGACCTTGGCGATCTGGGTTCCAATGAACCAGGTCCCCATCGGCAGCATGCCGATCGTGCCGTTGAAGAACAAAGCCGAGTAGTGCGTGTTCGATGTCTTCAACGAAGCATAAGAGGGGATGGCGCCTTCTTTTTGAAGCGCAAGTGCCCGCTCATACCATGGCTTGAGGAAGGCATATTCTCCGTCCACCAGCGTCTGCTTGCCGTCGAGAATGCCGGGAAGCTGAACCGTCGAGCGCCAGGTATGCAGAAGCGCGCCATAGGTCTTGTTAGCGCCCATGCCGCCTGTGAGCTTCGTGGCGATCTGGTCGAACTGGGCCCAGGTCATGTCGTTGGTCGGATAGGCAACGCCGGCCTTATCGAAAATATCCTTGTTATAATAGACGACCCAGAAATCGGAGCGGAAGGGCAGGGCATAGATCTTGCCGTCGATCGTCAGTTCCTCGATCAACCCGCCGAAGGGTGCCGTGTCGATCTTCTGTTCTTTCATGAAGCCGCTGAGATCGCTGATCGAACCGGCCCGCACGAGGTTGGCGTAACCCGGCACGTCCTTGACCGTGACGATGTCGATATCCTTCGAACCGCCGGTCAGCTGCGTGGAAATCATTTGCTGATAGTCTTGCGAGCCGAGGTCGACCGGCTCGAACTTCACGTTTGGATGTTTTGCCTGATAGGCCTCGATCAGAGGCTTGTAATAGGCGACCTTGTCCCAATCCCATAGCGCCCATTTGAGCGTTACGGCCTCGCCTGACTGGGCGAATGCCGCCCCGGCGGTGGTGACGGCCAAGGCCATACCTGCCAGAGCGCCTATTATCGATCTCCCGAAGTTATCCAAATACATTCCGTTTCTCCTTCCCTGAAGTGTTTCTGGATTTCATGTGTTGCCTGGCGTCATGCGCACGCGGTTCGTTTTGCTGCTGATTTGCGATGGGCAGGGTTAGGACCGTGATCAGTGTCCGATGGACGCCGAATGCGACGGCGAACATTGCGAGCGAAAAATTGAGGGTTGCCGGCATGAAGACCGACACCGGATAAAAAACGACATGCGCCAGCCAGAGCACGGCCACAAAGGCAAGTGAGACAAGCGCCGGAAGCGGACGGATGATGGTTGCGGTGGATGCAAGGCGCAGCAGCGTCAAGGGCGGCAGGTCGCGCATGACCATCAGCATAACCAGGTGGCAGGCCAGCACTGCAATCAAAGCCGTGACGACGAGGCTGACGGCGAGCGGTGCGGCCATCGCCAGTGTTTCTCTCGCAGCTGCAGCATAGGTGACGGTCGCATAAAGTCCGACGCCGAGGGCAACGGTAAAAGCGATCCCCCATAATGTGGCGCGCCAGAAGTGGCGGAGGAAGGCTTCGGTGAAATCCCGCAGAAGATAGGTGTTGCGATCCTCGACGAAGGCGACGCAGATCCGCGCCATGGCGACGAGTGCGGCGGGAAGGGTCACTACGAACATCGCTGCGAGGACGAACAGGATGTTGAGCTTGACCATCTCCCACCATTCGCGTGCGAAGATTTCTGCGAACAAGGCAAGCCCGGTCTTCTTCGGCGCATCCTTGGAAATGCCCCGGCCTTCCTTGGTCCACATATCCCGCAACCACTGCATGGCCTTCTCCCGCAGGCGCCTCAGTACAAGATCGAGCGTTCCGTTTGCTTGTCGAAGAGCTGTACATTGGTCATGTCGGCCACCAGCGCGACCTCGTCACCGATATTCGCCTTGAACCGCGGCGAAACCCGCGCGATCAGGTTTCGTCCGCCTGTCGTCATGTTTAGATGCACCTCGGATCCCATCGGCTCGGCGAGATCAAGGACGGCCTTGAAGGTCGCCAGATTTTCCGCCGGGATATCGGCAGGCGCCAATTCATGGAAATTTTCCGGGCGAATGCCGAGCATCAGTTCCTGCCCTTCGTAAGGCGCAATGCGGACCTTGTCGAAGTGGGCGGGCAACGGCAGCTCTCGGCCGTCGAAGATCGCGACGAAGCTTTCCCCACGGCACTGGATGACACATGGCAACATGTTCATCTGCGGCGCCCCGATGAAGCCTGCGACAAACATATTGACTGGACGGTCATAGAGGTTTTGTGGGGTATCGACCTGCTGGATATGCCCGTCCTTCATGACCACAATTCGATCCGCCATGGTCATGGCCTCGATCTGGTCGTGGGTGACATAGATGAAGGTGGCATCGAGCCGCTTGTGCAGTTTGGTGATCTCTGCGCGCATGGTGCCGCGCAGCTTTGCATCGAGGTTGGAGAGCGGTTCGTCTAAGAGAAAGACTTCCGGATTGCGTACCATGGCGCGGCCGAGCGCCACGCGCTGGCGCTGTCCACCCGAAAGAGCCTTCGGCTTGCGGTTGAGAAGGTGCGTGATATCGAGGATTTTCGCGGCCTCCTGCACCTTGGTATCGATGATTTCGCGGGAAGCCTTTCGCAACTGCAGACCGAAAGCCATGTTTTTGTAGACCGTCATATGCGGGTAAAGCGCATAGTTCTGGAAAACCATCGCGATGTCGCGGTCCTTGGAAGGAACGTCGTTCATCAGGTCGTTGCCAATTTTCAGTTCACCTCCCGAGATTTCTTCGAGACCGGCAATCATCCGCAGCGTGGTCGACTTCCCGCAGCCTGACGGGCCGACGAGGATGATGAATTCCTTGTCTGCTATCTCAAGGTCGATGTCGTGGACGACGGTCAGCGCACCGTAGGTCTTGTTCAGTTTCTTGAGCGAAATGCTGGCCATCAGATCCTCACCAGTAGGAGGACCAGGTGCGCGAAAGGCGCATCAGGGCCTCCATGTAATAGTAGTCGCCCCAGGAAACGCATTCGTCGACACCTTCGCCGCGACAGGTGTTGAAGGGCGATTTCTTGGAATAGGTGCCGTGCAGGACCAGGCCGTTGGAAATGGCGGGATCCTTGACCGCATAGCCATCCGCCAGGCTCTTGATCATCCGACGGGCGAGCTCACGGTAACGCGCGGCATCCTCCCGCGGGACGAGGTCGGCCATTTCGAGCAGGCCGCAGGCGGTGATCGAAGCGGACGAGCTGTCGCGAGGTTCGCCGTCTTTGTCCGAGAAGGTCAGATCCCAATAGGGGACCATGTCCTTCGGCAAGCGGTTCAGATAGAAGGCAAGAAGCCGCTCGAAGGCTTCGCGATATTCGGGAAGCGGCTCGTAGCGATAGGAAAAGGCCATGCCGGCTATGCCCCAGGCCTGACCCCGCGCCCAGGCGCTCTCGTCGCTGTAGCCCTGTTTGGTGACGCCGCGCACTGGCGCGCCGGTGACCGGATCCATGTAAAATGTGTGATAGGTGGAGTCATCGGGGCGAACGGAATTGGCGAGCGTCGTGCGCGCATGCACCAGCGCCACCTCCCGATATTTCGGATCACCGGATTCTGCACTTGCCCAGTAAAGCAGCGGCAGGTTGAGCAGGCAGTCGATGATGTACCGATATTCTTCCGCGACGCCCTTGCGGCCCCAGGCTTGAATGAACTGGCCGATCGGCTGGAAGCGCTCGATCAACTGGTCGGCGGCAAGCAGGGCGGCCTTCCGACCGTCCTTGTCCCCCGCCAGCTTCCAGGCTGCGACGCAGGATGGGGAATAGAGAAATCCCATGTCGTGATGGTCGGTCTCGATGCGGTTCACGATCCGATGCAGGAAGCTCTGGACCTGAATTTGTGCTGCGTATTGGAAGATCTTGTCGCCCGTGTGCTCGTAGGCGAGCCAGATTTCTCCCGGCCAGAAACCGGCTGTCCACTGATCGTTGGAAACGGCCGGATAGATATTGTCGACGCTGGAGTGGTTTTGCGAGGCATAGGTGAATTTTGGCAGATTTCGCCTGACCTGCTCTACGGCGATATCGAGGGCGTTTCTTACCTCGATATCGGTAATCGGCTGCGGGGCGAAGGAAGGGATGGCGTTCATGGACTTAACCCTTGAGGCCCGACGAGGCGACGCCCTCGACGAAGAAGCGCTGCAGAGACAGGAAAACGATGAGGACGGGAATGAGCGCGACGACGGAGGCCGCCATGATCAGCCCGTATTCGGCCGAATACTGGGCGATGAACATTCGCAGGCCGATCTGGATGGTCTTCAACTCCGTCTTGGTCAGATAGATCATCGGTCCCAGGAAGTCGTTCCAGGTGGTGACGAAGGTGAAAATTGTGAGCGTCGACAGCGCCGGCTTCGAAAGGGGCAGCATGATGCGTGCCCAGATCTGATACTCGTTCATGCCGTCGATCCGGGCAGCTTCGCACAACTCGGTGGGGATCGACATATAAAATTGCCGCATCAGAAAGACGCCGAACGCGGTGAAGGCTTGAAGGCAGATCAGCGCCAGATGCGTGTTGTTGAGGCCAAATTCCCGCATCAGCAGGAACTGCGGCACCATGTAGACCTGCCAAGGCATGGCGATGGTGGCGATATAGCCGAGAAACAGCGTGTTCTTGTAAGGAAACTCGAGCTTGGCAAAGGCGTAGGCAGCAAAGCTGGATGTAAGAAGCTGAAGGAGCGTGACGATGATCGTCAGCTTCGACGTGTTGTAAATGAAGAGCGCCAGCGGGATCTTCGTCCAGATGTCCACATAGTTCTGCCATTGCGGCTCGGATGGAATCCATTCGACGGGGAAGACGAAAACGTCGCGGCTCAGCTTCAACGAGGCTGACAGCATCCACGCGAAAGGCATGAGCATGACCGCGGTGATGACGATGGCGGTGGCATAAATGACAACGGTCTTCACGGCTATCTTGCGTCCGGCAATTCGCATGACGGTCAGTCCTCCCTCTGGCGGCGGAACTGGACGACAGTAACGGCGAGCACCAGGAAGAACAGCACCAGGGCGATCATGCTGGAATAGCCGAGATCCCAGGAAATGAAGGCTTCGTTGTAGATGTGATAGACAAGGACGAGGGTCGATGTGCCGGGACCGCCCTGGGTGATCATGTAGACCTGATCGAAGACCTTGAAGGACTGGATCGTCAGCATGACGGTCACGAAGAACGTGGTCGGCGCAAGCTGCGGCACCGTGACATAGATGAATTTCTGCCAGGCGTTGGCGCCGTCCAGATCCGCCGCCTCGTAGAGCTCCGAATTGATGCCCTGCAGGCCGGCAAGATAGATGACCATGTAATAGCCCATGCTCTTCCAGATGCCGAAGAGGATCACCGTCACCATCGCCCAATGACGATCGGCCGCCCAACCGGGCATGTCCTTCGGATCGAGGCCCAGGGTATAGAGGATCATGTTGACCGGCCCCATTTCGGGGTTGAAGATCATGTTCCAGACAACTGCGACGGCGACCAGCGAAGCGACATAGGGAAAGAACATCGCCGTGCGGAAGAAGTCCCGTCCGACGATCTTCTGATTGAGTAGGATCGCAAGGCCGAGCGCGCAGGCGAGCGTGGCCGGTACCGATACCACCGTATAGATGATCGTGTTCCAGAATGCTGCGATGAACGCCTTGTCCTCAAAAAGCCGCCAGAAATTGTCGAGGCCGGCGAAGGTGATCGCGTTGGAACCGTCCCAGTGCATGAAGGCCAGTGCGAAGGCGAAAAGGATCGGGCCGAGCGTAAAGACGGCAAAACCGATAAAATTCGGCGCGATAAAGGAATAGGCGACGAGCGCATTCTGAAGTTTGCGGCGCCGCCTGGACAAGACCTTGATCCTGGTTCGAGGAACTGCCGGTGCCCGGCCCGTCGCGGACGCCGTATTTGAAATGGACACCGATCATCTCCTCCAGGCCGATCGACCGCGGCGCAGAGCCGCAAGAGTTCAATCCGCATTCGTGAAAGCGGGCGCCTTGGTGCGCTCGCTCTGCCTCCTGATCCACCACATAGCATATCTTCCAGAGTGGTCAAACAACTTATGAATAAATCATACGAATTTTGTGGAACAGCATAAATACGTATGATAGGTGGAGGCTTCAGGCCAGCTTCAAGGAGTTGCGGAGGAGACACGTGTTCAGCGAGGTGGTAGCAAAGCTGCCGGACATTCTGTTCGATTTTTCGCCGGGCGCGCTCCAAAGGGACCGCCAAGCCTGGGCCGCTGTGCCGGCTCCCATTCGTGACGCGGTTCTCCTCGACGCAAAGAAAACGCTTCAGCAAACATGGCCGCTTATCCGGGCTTCCGACTATCGCGAATATGTCGAGACCGGCAACCGCTCACGCTTTGAGGACCTCTACTTCACCCGGCGCAGGATGCTGAACAACCTGGTGCTTGGGGAGCTGCTTGAAGGCAAGGGGCGTTTTCTTGCCGGAATTGTCGACGGCATCTTCCTGATCGCGGAAGAAGGCGGTTGGCAGTTGCCCGCGCACAATTCCTATGAGAGGGGCGGGTCTCGATCCTTGCTCCCTGACGTGTCGAAACCGGTCATCGATCTTTTTGCCGCGGAAACCTCGGCGCAGCTGGCAACCGTGGTTGCCTTGATGAGAGACGAATTGGACGCGGTCAGTCCGCAGATCGTTTCGCGTATTGAGCGCGAAGTCGAAATCCGCATCTTTGAACCCTATCGCGGCAGACATTTCTGGTGGATGGGGCGCGACGATGAAAGGATGAACAACTGGACGGCCTGGATAACTCAAAACATCCTTCTGTCCGTCTTTTGCCTTCGCACAGACCAGATGTTGCGCCGGAGGGTGGTGGAGAAGGCGCTTGGCAGCCTGGATGCCTTTTTGAAGGATTATGCCGAGGATGGGGCCTGTGAGGAGGGCGTCGTTTACTATCGGCATGCTGCACTGTGTCTGCACGGTGCGATGACCATTCTTGATTCCGCGGCGCCGGGCGTGGTCAGGCCGCTCTGGGGCAAGCAGAAAATCCGCAACATGGCGGAATACATTTTAAACATGCATGCCGCAGGCAGCTATTATTTCAACTTTGCAGATTCCTCCGCGGTCGTGGAGCCCTGCAGCGTGCGGGAATATCTGTTCGGGAAAGCGGTCGGGTCCAAAGCATTGATGTCCTTCGCCGCTGCCGACAGGACGATGGCCGAAAATCAACATCTGCCGCAGGAATGGAACCTCTGGTACCGGGTGCAGGAGCTGCTCCTTGGCCCGGCGGTTCCCCGCAAGGATCAGCGCCAGCCGGGGCGAGATATCCTCTATCCGGGCATCGGGCTCTTCATCGCGAGGGACGAGCGTTACGCGCTTGCGGTGAAGGGTGGCCACAATGGCGAAAGTCATAATCACAACGATGTCGGAAGCGTGACCCTTTACAAGGACGGCCGGCCATTCCTGATCGATGTCGGGGTCGAAACTTATACCGCCAAGACGTTCTCTCCGCAGCGCTACGATATCTGGACGATGCAGTCGGCATTTCACAACTTGCCGACATTTGGGGAGGTCATGCAATCCGATGGACAAGAGTTTGCTGCGCGAGACCTTGTGACTGAATTCAGCTCTGTCGAAGCTCGCATATCGCTCGACATCGCCGGAGCCTATCCGGGCGAGGCGCGCGTGCGAAGTTACCAACGCACAGTTTCGCTTCTGCGAGGTCGGCATGTCGAAATCCTCGATGTTTTTGATGGCGATGTCCCGGCAGTTCTGTCGCTGATGACATCTATCGAACCGCAGATATCGCCCGGACTAATCGATCTGCCATCCTTGGGCCGGATTGAGGTCGAAGGCGCGGGGGCGATCGATGTCGAGCCCATCGAAATAAGTGACGCGCGGCTGAGGATCTCATGGCCCCCCATGATTTACCGCCTGCTTGTCCCCCTTGCAGACAAACGCCTGACCCTACGGATCGTCTGAGGAGGACGAGAATGGAACTGACGTTGAAAATCGTTAGCGTCGAGGGGACCGTCCTGGCATCTTCGACAGGGGAGCAGGAGGTTTTCCTGGTCTACCGTCAAAATTACCAGGAAGGCGATCAGATCATTGTCGAAGCGTCCGAACCAGGGCATGTCATCTTGGCACTCGATGACGCGATCGGTAGTGCCACGGTTTATCTCTTGGGCTCTTTATTTGCTCTCAAGATCCCCTTCGGCGCCAGGCGGGCATCCCACTCGCCAAAGGCTTTCCAAGGCGACATCCATCGCCTTTATGTGCGCAAGGCCCGACAGGACGAGATCGCGCATCGGCGGAACCTCGCCTTAAACCCCTTCGACGACCACGCCAACACAACCCTGTTTCCGCATGTGGAAGCCAATGTCGAGACCCGGGGGGAGGCGGCATTCGCCGCGCGCAATGCAATCGACGGCGAGAAAGCCAGTGATGGTCACGGCTTCTGGCCCTATACGAGCTGGGGAATCGATCGCAATCCGCAAGCTGCGCTGACCGTGGAGTTCGGGCGACCGATCCAGATCGACGAGGTCGTGCTCTACTTGAGGGCGGACTTTCCGCACGATTCCTGGTGGGAGAGGGTGAGCATCACCCTTTCCGGAGGAGAAACGTTTTGTTTTCCCTTGAAAAAAACGGGCATGGCTCAATCGCTCCGGATAGAGCCGCGGACCGTTGACTGGGTAAGGCTGCACAGCCTGATAAAGGCGGATGATCCGTCACCATTTCCGGCGCTCACGCAGATCGAAGTCTGGGGGCGGGAAGCCCGTTACGTTCAATCCCAGTCAGGAGCGAAATTCGGCTGATCCGTCCTCGATGTCGTCTAGCCGACGGTCGTCCGCAAAGCCTTCAGCAGGTCGCGGTATCTAAGCTGACTTCCCCGCAAATGGTCGCGCATGGCGTTGCGAGCAGCCTCTTCATTCCTGTCGGAGATGGCCATAATGATCGCCTCATGCTCCTTGTGGATCAGCCGTCTGTAGGCCGTTTGTTCAGCCGAGCGCGATTCTGCAACCACTTTCGACTGAGGTATGACCGCAGAGCCGTGCGATTCCAGAAACTGGCGGAACAGGGGGTTGTTTGTGGCATCGGCGATGGCGAAGTGAAGGGCAAGATCCGCTTCGCGGATCGACCTGTCATTCTCGATGCAATCGAGAATGTTGCGGTGGCAGGCGAACATTGCCTCCTCCTGGGCCGGTGAGCGGCGCATGGCTGCCAACCCTGCGGCTTCGATTTCGAGCGGAGTTCGGATCTCCAGCACCTCCAGATCGGAGGAGACGCGCGCCTTGTCGATCTTTCGATTGGCTCCTCCGGGGCCACCATCGGGAGGCAGGACGAATATCCCTGCTCCCTGGCGTACTTCGACAAGTCCATCGGAACGCAGGACGGCTACGGCTTCGCGAATAACGGTTCGGCTGACGCCGTGGGCCTCGGTCAGTTCGATTTCGCTCGGCAGCTTAGCGCCCGGCTCATATTGCCCGCTCAGAATCGCCTGGCGAAGGATTTCGCCGACCTGCGAGACCAGCGATCCAGGCCCCCTGCTGCGATCCTTTGCTTGTATAGCCACGCTTTGATCCTTCATTTTGAGCGCCTGGAGCCCATTCGGTGAAGCTGAACCCTGGGTCCAGGATTCATCACACATGTATGACAAATATGGATCGCTTTCAACGGAAGAGTGCGGTTGGCAGCCGTCAAGAACGGTTCAGTGTCTTGCCGGCGCGCCGATTGAAGATGAACGCCAGTGCGGCACTAGCGCATAGCGCTGCACCCACAGCGATCACCAGGTGGTAGTCTGAAATGGTATTGGCCTCACCGCCGGAGGAAAGAAGGCCAAGCAGGCCGCCCGCCAGCGCGAAGGAGAGTGCGGACGCGACCGGGCGCGAGACGGCGGCGATCGCAGTTGCGTGACCGGCTTGTTCGGGGGCCGTATCCGCGACTGTAAGCACGGCGTGACCTGTGAAATAGACCGAGCGGACGAGACCGTTGATGAAAAGCAGCGCCATGATCAAAAGGGCGGGCGTAGACGGAAGAAGCGTTGCTTTGACGGCGATGCCGACGCCGGAAAGCAGCGCGGATAAGATCATTATTCGCATAAAACCCATTTGTTTGAACAGGGGCGCCACGATGAATTTCGCAGCGAGCGCGCCAATCGCACCGGAAAAGACGAGAAGACCGGCTTCAAACGCGTTCATGCCGAACCCCAGCTGGAGCATGAGCGCCGTCAGATAGGGAAGGGCCGCACAGCCCATCAGCATCAAGCTTGTGCCGATGGTCGTCGCCCGGAAGGTAGGCTCGCGGAATACGGACATATCGAGGACCGCATCGGTCCTTTTCCTGGCGTGTCGCAGATATCCGAATCCCGTTAGTCCCCCAAGGGCAATCGTGGCGAGCGTAACCCCGACGGGAAGGATCGGCATGCTGATCAGAGAAGCGCCGAACACGAGGCCTGAAAGGCTGATGGCGAGAAGAACGAAGCCTTTGAAATCCAAGCTGCGGGTGGGCAGGCGGACAGGTTCGGGCATGAAGCGCGAGATCAGCACGATTCCCGCCACGGCGAGGGGAAGATTAACGAGGAAAATCCACTGCCAAGCAGCGAAGGTCGTCAGGAAGCCTCCGAGCGGTGGGCCCAGCATGGGGGCGATCGTGGGCGGGATCGTCAACCACGATGTCGCCCGAACCAGGTCTTCGCCGGGCGTCACTCTGAAAAGGGCGAGCCTGGCAACCGGCGCCATGAAAGCCGCACCGATCCCCTCGACGAACCGGGCGAGGACAAAGCTTGGAAGGGACTGGGATGCCGCACAGCCGATCGAACCGAGGATAAACAGCGCCATTGACGTGCGCAGGACCGTCCGGCACCCGATCCTATCGGCCAGCCATGCGCTCAAAGGCACGAAAATCGCCATCGCGACATAATAGGCGGCAAAGGAGAGTTTCAGAGCGGCTGCAGTGGTGCCGATATCTGCCGCGATCGCCGGAAGCGAGGTCGATACGACGGTAGCGTCCATGCTTTCCATGAACAGAGCTACCGACAGGATGAGCGGCGTGCGAGACAATCGGGAGACCAGCTATCATGCGATGGTCCCTTTTGGCTTGCCGGCTATGTGTCGTCAAGTCGGATGACGATTTATGGATTGATATGATGAATTCAATCCGGCATTTCTCTGCCGTTCTCTGCAGGCTGGGCTTACGGTATCCTTGACATTACCAAGGAAAAATCCTCCGTACCGGCGGAGGAGCCCGTAGCGGGCGCTTTAAATGGTTTGTGCCGGCTGCAGCTTATCGGCGGGACATAGGTGCATGTCGCGGGCCCGCCAATTCGTCTTTGATAGCGGTCAGCTGATCAATGGGAGCAGGCCGGCCGACATGAAACCCCTGGACGTGGTCGATGCGGAATTTCTGCATCAAAGCCAGCTGCTCTTCCGTCTCCACGCCTTCGACAAGGATTTTCGGGCCCCGGTTGCGGATGAGGCCGATTATATCCTGCAGCATTGTTCTGCCTCGCGGGGAGGCGCTGTCGTGCAGGAAAGAGCGGTCGATCTTGACCGTGTCGAAATCTATGAGCCGCAACCACGACAGGCCGGCAAATCCCGTTCCGAAATCGTCCAGCCAGATATTGATGCCCAGGGTTTTCAAGTCGCTGATGCACCGCAAAATATCCGAATGTATTTCCATTTCGAGACCTTCGGTAATCTCGAAAGCGAGCCTGCTACCGTTAACTCCCGTCTCGTAGAGGATTGCCGCGACGCTTGCCGCAAAGCCCGGGGTCTTGAGCTGGATCGGCGAAACGTTGACGCTGGCGATGTGGACGTGGTTCGGAGCCAGGAGATCCCGGCAGACGGTTCGAATGAGCCATCGACCAAGTTCGATAATGATGCCGGTCCGCTCTGCAATCGGAATGAACAGGCTTGGCGGGACCATGTCGCCGTCGAGCGTCTTCAGCCGCATGAGGGCCTCTACCGCGTCGCGTTCGCCGGACTTGAGGTCCACAATGGGCTGATAGACGAGCGACACCAGGCTCTGGTCGATAGCGATCTTGAGCAAGGCCGCGATGTTCTCGGTCTCGTCGCTGTTGTTTGGGTCGTCGGGATCAAACAGGCGGACGCAATTGCGGCCGCTGGCCTTGGCGCTGTAGAGCGCCCTGTCGGCTTCATGAATGATCTTTTCCAGCTTTGCTCCGGTCTGGTCCCTGGTGAAAGCCGTACCCACACTCACGGTGACGATCGATGTGCCGTCGCGACGCTCCCTGTGGGGGAGGCCAAGCTCTTCGACCGTCAGGCGGATTTTCTCCGCCAGTTCGGCCAGCTGCTCTTTCCGGTCAATCGGTGCAAGAACAATGAATTCCTCGCCGCCATAACGGCCGATTGAGCCGCCGAAGGGCGCTATTGCCTCCTTGATCGCGGTGGCGACCTGGATCAGGCAACGATCACCTTCCTGATGGCCATAGCCGTCGTTGTATTTTTTGAAGAAGTCGACATCGGCGAGGATAGCGGTAAAGCCGCGGCCCTTTGCCTGCCATTCATTCCAATACTGCCTCAGCCTGTGATCGACGGCCCGGCGGTTTTCCAGTCCAGTCAGGTAGTCGGTATTGGACATGCGCAGCAGCGCCTCGCCCCGGTCGGTCGCTTCTTTCTGCTGGATCTTGGCTTCAAGCGCGTTCAGGAAAACGTGGTACCGCTCGAGGTTCAGCTTCCAGTTCACGTAAGACGTGAAGACGAAGCAGGAGACGTAGAAGGTGCCGAAGGCAAGCGCATAGATGTCAGTCGGCCAGAAGGTCGAAAGGGTCAGGAAGAAAGTTACCAAGACAGCGCTGGACGCTGCGACTGACAACCCGAAACGGAAGCTGAAGAACAGATTCGCGCCCATCATGAAAATGGCGCCGAAGATCATGTAATAAGACAAACTATCCGTATAGATCGTCTGCACGGCCGGGATCGCCCATATCGCATATCCCATGACGAGCGCCAGAGCGCTTGTTCGGTCGAGCCATTTGATGCCGAGATCAAGGCGGAACTGGGCTTCAAGCAGCACAAGCGCAATACCCCCGACCACCAGCCGGGCCGTGATTGTCTGGACGGCGACGTCGGGGATGAGCAATATGTCGGTGGCCGAGAAGAGCACATAGATGATAACGGCGATCCACAGGCCGTGTCGCGTGGCGATCCGTCGCTCCGCTTCGGCGTCGCTCTCATAAAGTCTGCGAAGCTCGTGCACCGACGGCCTCTGCAACTTCTTTTGCAGATCGATTTCCACCGCATCGGCAAACGTGTGCTTCATGCACTGTTCCATCCGCTCGCATTTCCATTTCACGAGGGGACTGGCCGCCTCGCCTGCCCCAGGCTCTCTTGGCTCGTGCGGTCGCTGATCCCTTCTGGGATCAAAGAAACGACGAGACGTGGTTTCAGCCACCAAAATGAGGGGGTGCTGTTAAATCTTGTTAAATTTAACCCGAAATCCCCGCCGTTAATCTTATTTCGTGAATGTGATAGTTAACCAGAAGTTTCCAGCTATGATAAAAATCATCGGGACGACCAGAACGCGACAATGCGCAACGGCCCGACCAGTCGAATCCTTTTGTAACTGGAGTATTTTCGCGTGACGCAAATGAAGATTGAATTTGACGGTCATAGTCTTATCACCCCCGCAGCCATCGCTAATGAACTTGTGGCACCCAAGAGCGAACAGTTCGAGGAGCAACTGGCTGTTGCAAAAGCTGAAATGGCGCTGATGCTGGAACTGACCCGCCAACAGTTCGAACGGGGCGACGATCCCGTTAAGATTGCGGACAAAGTAACTAACTCGCTTCATGAAAGCCGGCACAAACTGGATCCGCGCGTCTGGCAGGAACTGGTTCCCTTCGTCCAGAACCATCCCGTTGCCTCATTTTTTCTGCAGGATCCTCTGACGCGCTGGTCCTACGACAAGCCACGAGGCTATTCCGGAGACGCAAGGCTCCTGGATTTCATCTATAGGCATGAAAGTGTCGCCGAGGATGTGGCAAAGGCATCGAAGCTCGGCCAGGCCTTGTTCGAATATACGAGCACGGCACCGTCGTCGCTTGCCAACTGGGACCGCCGTGACATTCTTGCACGCCATGTCGATGAGGTGGCCGATGCCCGCGGACCTGAAACGGAAGTGTTGAGCGTCGCCGCCGGTCACCTGCGCGAATGCGAACATTCCGTAGCCCTGCGTGAGACGCGGCTGAAGCGCTGGGTCGCACTCGATCAGGATCCTTTGAGCGTCGGGACGATCGCCAGGGACTATCAGGGAACGGCCGTCGAGGCGATCGATGGCTCGGTACGCCAGATATTGACCGGCCGCCTGCGACCGGGGCAGTTCGACCTGGTCTATGCTTCGGGCCTCTACGACTATCTCGTCGACAAGGTCGCCATCAAGCTGACTCAGCGTTGCCTGGAAATGCTGAAACCAAACGGCGTTTTCCTGTTTGCCAATTACTCCTATCCAATCCAGGTCGACGGCTATCTCGAAACCTTCATGAACTGGGCTCTGCTTCTGCGTTCGGAAGCGGACATGTGGAACATCATCCACGCCAGCACCGAGGGCCAGGATTTCGAGGCGAGCGTATTCTTCGGCAAGAACCGCAACATCGTTTACGGCGTGTTGAAGAAGCGTTCCTGAGCCCTGCGGTCCGCGTTGGCCTAACCTGCCCATCGTCTGCGGCAGGGTCGGAGAGGTCATTTATCAGAGATATCACCCCGGCAGTTGCGCGTGCTTCGCCGGGGTGATGATATTTTGCAACTGATGCACCGTCCGCAGAGCTTGGAGTGTCAGGTAAGGTCAAAAGCGCTTTATGTAAGGCCTGCCTTCCTTTACCACCAATCCCTACGAACCTGTTGGCGATCAGACTATCGGCACAGGAAACGCTTTCTACGTCTGAGGTGCATCTGAATGAACGTTTCATCCGCGATGGCGCTCAAAACCGCCAATCTGGCCGGTCCGCTCGTGATGCTGCTCGGCATGCTGATGTTTGCATTGAACGATGCGATGGGAAAATGGCTGGTCTTAAGCTACGGTCTTGGCC
The DNA here is from genome assembly GCF_004368875.1 of Neorhizobium sp. R1-B. Taxonomy (NCBI): domain Bacteria; kingdom Pseudomonadati; phylum Pseudomonadota; class Alphaproteobacteria; order Hyphomicrobiales; family Rhizobiaceae; genus Neorhizobium; species Neorhizobium sp. R1-B. The sequence continues at coordinate 180,850 of NZ_SOEM01000005.1, read as the reverse complement.
AGGTCATCCTGATCCGCAGTCTGGCGGCGCTTCTCATTCTCGTGCCCATGGTCTGGAAGGCGGGTCTAGGCAATCTTCTGACGGTAGAGCGGCCGGGCATGCAGTTTGCCCGGGTGTTCTTTTCCACCGCAGAGGTTTTTTGCTTCTACTACGCAGTGATGTATCTGCCGCTGGCCGACGTGATGACTTACTGGCTGGCCGCCCCGATCTATGTCGCGGCCGCGTCGCCATTCCTGCTTGGCGAGACGGTCGGCTGGCGGCGCTGGACGGCGATCACGGTCGGTTTCGTCGGCGTCATCATCACTCTGGAACCTTCGAGCGCCATGTTCACCATGCCGGCGGTCATCTCGATCATCGGCAGCGGTGCCTTCGCCTTCATGTTGATTTCCGGTCGTTTCCTGCGCGGCACACCGGACAGCGCGCTGGTCTTCTTCCAGGTGGCCGGCGCCGGTCTTGCCGGTCTGGTCGCCGCCCCGTTCGACTGGTCGCCGATTGCCTCAAGCCGGGACCTTGTGCTGCTTGGACTGCTCGGTATCGTCGCCATGGCCGCCCATATGTTGGTCAACCGGGCGCTCAAGATGTCCGATGCAGCGACCGTTGCGCCACTGCAATATACCTTGCTGCTCTGGGCAGTGATCTTTGGTTGGATGTTCTTCGGCGATCTTCCGCGTTTCGGGATGTTGATCGGCGCCGCGTTGATCGTTGCGTCGGGTCTTTTCATCTTCATTCGCGAACAGGCGCTCAAGAAGCGCGAGAAGGTGCTCCCATCCATTCCGGAATGAAAAAGCCTGCGGGGCGAACCGCAGGCTTTCGATTTTTACGAAGTGCTCGGCTTACTTTCCGCGGATTGTCTTCAGTTCCGCGAGAATGCCATCGACAACGTCGGCGCCGATTGTTGCCTTGTGCTTTTCATAAACGATCATGGACTTTTCGCGGATGCGCTGCTGCTCTTCCGGAGAAAGCGTGTTGACCGCAACGCCCGCCGCCTTGATCTTTTCCAGCGATTTCTTGTTGAGATCCTGGATGACCTTTCGCTCTTCGTCGCGACCCACGACAGCGCAATCGCGCAGGGCTTTCTGTTCGTCCGGCGTATAGGTGTTGAAGATCGCCTTGGAGAAGAGGAACAGGAACGGCGTGTAGGCGTGGTTCGTCTCGGTCACGTATTTCTGGACTTCGAAGAACTTCGAGGTGTCGATCGTCACATAGGGATTCTCCTGTGCGTCGATTGCCTTCGTTTCGAGTGCCGAGAACACCTCGCCGAATGCCATTGGCGTAGCGTTGGCGCCAAGGTTCTGGAAGGTGTCGAGGAAGACGTTGTTCTGCATGACGCGAACCTTCATGCCGGACAGGTCTTCCCACTTGTTGACCGGACGAACGGAGTTCGAGAGGTTGCGGAAGCCATTTTCCCAGTAGGCCAGGTTGACGAGGCCAGCGGCATCGAGCTTCTGGTTCATCATCTCGCCGAACTTGCCGTCGAGCACCTTGTAGGCTTCTTCAGGATTGGCAAACAGGAACGGCAGATCGAACACGCCAAGGGCCGGGATGATGCCGACGAGCGGCGAGGACGATGTGACGACAGCTTCCTGAACGCCCGAGCGCAGGGCCTGGGTTGCCTGAAGGTCGCCGCCGAGCGCTCCGCCCCAGAATGCGGTGAGCTTGAGCTTGCCGCCCGACTTTTCGTCGAGGCAGGCCTGCATGGCCTTGATGCCGTTGCCGACCGGGTGATCAGCATTGATGCCGTTCGAGACGCGAATATTGCGCGAATTGAATTCGGCAAAAGCAGGTGCCGCGGCGGAAAGACCGAAGGCAATCGCGGTTGTAGCAAGGAGCAGTTTTCTCATTTTGTCCTCCCATTGGACGGTTGAAGGTGGGTTGGGTTTTACATCGGTCAGCGCAGCCAGCGCGCTGGCGCGATGACGATTTCGGGGAAAAGCACCAGAACAAGGAGCACGATGGTCTGAGCGAGCAGGAATGGCCAAACCCCGGCCGTCACTTTTCCAAGCGGAATGCGGGCAACACCGCTGACGACGTTCAAGACGACGCCGACCGGCGGTGTGATGAGCCCGATACAATTATTCATGATGAACAGGACGCCGAAATAGACCGGATCAATCCCTGCCTGCTTGACGATCGGCATCAGCACCGGCGTCAGGATCAGGATGGTCGGCGTCAGATCGAGGGCGGTGCCGACGATCAGGACCAGGATCATGATGGCAAGCATCAAAATCTTCGGCCGATCGATGAGCGGCTCGATATACGCCGTGATTTCGGCAGGGATGTTTGCAGCGGTGATGAGCCATGCCGATACGAGTGCCGCGCAGACCAGGAACATGATGACGGACGTCGTTTTGGCAGCCTGCAGGATGACGCGCGGCAGTTCACGGGGCTTCAGCTCGCGGTATATCACCATGCCGACAAACAGCGCATAAGCAGCGGCGATGACCGCTGCCTCGGTCGGCGTTACCACGCCGGCCTTGATGCCGCCGAGGATGATGACGGGCATGCCGAGCGCCCAGGCGGCGCGACCGGTCGCCCGCACACGTTCGCTCATCGGCGCTTTGGGAAGCGCCTGCACATTGTCTTTGCGAACCACGATCAGCCAGGTGACGATCAGTGAAAGCCCCATCAGGATTCCCGGTACGATCCCGGCCATGAAGAGCTGGGTGATCGAAACGTTTGCCGCGACGCCGAAGACGATGAAGGCCATGGATGGCGGGATCACCGGCGCGATAATACCACCTGCGGCGATCAGGCCGCCGGAGCGGGGAACGTTGTAGCCGGCTTTGGCCATCATCGGAATGAGAATGGCGGCAAGCGCTGCGGTATCGGCAGCGGCGGAACCGGAAATACTTGCCATGATGAGTGCCGCGACGATCGCCACGATGCCGAGCCCGCCGCGGATATGCCCGACGCAGGCGATCGCAAAATCGATGATACGGCGCGACAAACCGCCGGAATTCATCAGTTCACCGGCGAGAATGAAAAACGGAATGGCCAGCAGCGTGAACGTATCGGCGCCGGCGATCATGTTCTGGGCAATGATCTGGGTATTGAACATACCCATATACCACATGAGGACAACGCCGCAGAACATCAGCGAGAAAGCGACAGGCACACCGATCGCCATGGCGCCGAGAAGCGAGCCTACGAAGACGAAAAGGGTCATTAGGTACGCTCCGCCATCTGCTCGAGTGTCAGATTTTCGCCGGCGAAGGCCGAGATTTCATCGTCGGTTACGCGGCCCGTCAACAGACGCACGAGGCGTTCGAGGGCAATGATCGTGCAGCCTGCGCCGGTAAAGAAGCCGATGCCATAGACCCATGCCATGGAAAGGCCGGTGACGGGGGCCATCATGCTGGCATTGATCGGAAGCTGGTTCCATGTGCCCCAGAAGAAGATGGCCGAGCACAGGATGATGATGAGATTGCTGAGGATCATGCAGATGATCCGGCCCGCGCGGCCGAAAAGGGCCACCAGGGTTTCGACACCGAGGTGACCATATTCCCTGAAGGTGACGACTGCTCCGATGAATGTCAGCCAGACGAAGAAATATCGCGACATTTCATCCGAAATATTCAGCCCGGAGTTAAACGCATAGCGAAGCACCACGTTGACGAACACCATCAGCGCCATCCCCGACAGCAGGATGATCAGCAGAAATTCCAGGAATTTGTAAAAAAGATCGATTGCCTTTTGCATCGCTTCTTCCCCTTTCGCTCAGACGAGGCCTCTGCTTGCGAGGTTCTTCATCAGCGCCGCCAGCCCGAACGTCCATTCAGGGCAATTGTTGCTATGCTCAACCCAGTTAACCAGGTGCCCGAGTTTCGGCGTCGATATCTCCACCCGATCACCGATCTCATGGGTAAATCCGAGGCCTGCGCCGCGCCGGTCTTTGACCGGCGCAAACATCGTCCCGAGGAAGAAGAGAACGCCATCCGGATATTGATGATTGCGGTTGAGCAATTGCGACACGAGGTTTTCCGGTGTCCGGCTGATCGCTTTCATCGCGCTGACGCCGGTCATCACAAATCCGTCGGGTCCTTCGACAGAGAGCGATATCTCCGCCGACTTGACGTCGTCGATAGTAAAGCTGTCATCAAACAGGCGGATGAAGGGGCCGATTGCGCATGAGGCATTGTTGTCCTTCGCCTTGCTGAGGAGCAGCGCGGAGCGTCCCTCGAAGTCGCGAAGGTTGACGTCGTTGCCAAGCGTTGCGCCGATGATCTTGCCCTTGGAGGTGACCGCGAGCACCACTTCCGGCTCCGGATTATTCCAGTCGGACTTGGGATGAATGCCGATCAGCGCACCGCATCCGACAGAGGACATGGGCTGCGCCTTCGTGAAGATCTCGGCATCGGGGCCAATTCCCACTTCAAGGTACTGCGACCACAGGCCCATGTCCTGCAGGAGAGATTTCACCTCGGCAGCCTTTTCGGAACCTGCGGCAAGGCCGCGCAGATTATCGCCCAATACCGGAGCAAGCCTGCCGCGAATGTCTTGAGCGCGCTGAGGGTCGCCTTTGGCCTGTTCCTCTATGACGCGTTCCAGCATGCTGTCTGCGAACGTAACGCCTGCCGCTTTGATCGCCTGCAGGTCCGCTGGAGCGAGCAGTTCGCCTGCCGTCCCATCCAGGAAGGAGGTGAGCGGGCCAAGGTTGGCAAAACGGCTGGTATCGCGCAGCGTAACTGCAAGGTCAGCGATCTCGAGAAGGCCCGACAGGGTCGGCGCCAAGACGGAAAGATCCAACAGACGTCCGGATGCCAAGAGGACCGGGCAAGGCCCGCCCAATTTCTGTGACCAGACGCGCCCGATCAGCAGTGCCGAAGAGGCGTCCTGCGGCAAGATTGTTTCCGGAGCAAGCGTCCGCTTAGCCTCCATCGGGGATCCTCCTCAAACTCATGAACCCAAGCCTCCACCTGGTGGACCTATTGTCAGGATGTCTGACAACAAATGTTTGTCGCTTTTAGTGTGACTCTGCCACCCTGTCCAGCGGGGTGCTATCGATGTGTAAAAAATCTAGATCGATCTAACCTCTTGGTACGGGCTATCTAGAGCATTTCGAGTTTGAGACCAAGTCGTGAAGCTGCGCCATAGAGGTGCCGGCGCATTGCCTCTTTTGCCTTCGCTGGGTCACGTGTCGCGATCGCATCGCGAATTGCGACGTGCTCGGCAATCGTCACCTCGACGATTTCTTCCAAAACGGCTGCAGCGCGTGCCGCGTTGATCGCCAGATGGGTCCGCTCAGCAATGAAGGTGATGAATTGAAGGAAATATTCATTGCGGGTAGCGGACGCGACAAAGCGGTGAAATGCGAGATCGGCAACGATGCCCTGGTCCGTCCATTTCTCCGCGCCATTCATCTGAGCCAGCGCTTCGTCGAGCTTGGCAAGGTCCGGCAGAGTATGATGAACAGCCGCAAGGGCAGCGGCCTCGACTTCCAAGGCCAATCGCAGTTGAAACAGACTGCGAAAGCTATCGCGATCTGCCAGATCGTCCTGCTCGATCCGCAGTGACTGTCGACGATCGATCTCCGTTGCAAATGCCCCGACGCCTTGCCTCGTTTCGACCAGGCCCTCGTTTCGGAGCTGTGCGATGGCTTCGCGTATCACCGACCGGCTAACGCCGAACGTCTTTGCCAGCAAATGCTCGGTCGGCAGCTTATGTCCCGGCGCTATGCGGCCCTCGCTGATCTCCCGCCCGATCTGTGCCGCGATGCGGGCCGGCAAATGTTCATTGCGTCTGATCTGACTGAAGTCTGCCACTGCCACTATAATCGCCCTCTTTCCGAACTGTCGTCTACGACTCGGCTTGGAAATTCAACTGTGATCCCGGATTCATCAAGAGATCGGGATCGATGGCGCGCTTGATAGCTGTCAGAAGCCTTCTGTGGGTTTCCGGGAGCCGCGCGTCGAAATCGCCTCGTTTGAGGCGGCCGATCCCGTGTTCTGCACTGATACTGCCGTGGTAGCGATCGACCACGGCGTTGAGGACGTTCTTCGATCGGTAGATACGCGTCGCTCGCTCGTCCGGTGAAAGGCCTCCAGGCGGCAGGACGTTCAGATGGACATTGCCGTCGCCGACATGTCCGTAGGAAACGCAGAGGCAATCGGACAATTCCTGTTCGATCGCCTTTTCGGCGTCGTGGACAAAGGAGGCGAGCTGCGAGAGCGGAACGGAGATATCGCTGCGCATATGAGCGCCCCGTTTGGCCTGCCCCTCGTTCATGCCCTCACGGATCAGCCAGAGGTTTCGGGCCTGGCTCTGCGACGCTGCGATCGTACCGTCCAGCACCATCCCGTCCGACATGACGCCCTCCAAGAAACGCTGCATCAAGTCGTCCACGTCAACGAGGCCGGAGCCGGAGATTTCCATCAATACATAGGCCGGATACTCATCACTGATGGGAATCGGCAAATCGGGCATGGCTTCCCGAGCCAGGGTGAAGGCCAGCGGCGGCATGAACTCGAACGCCGACATCAGGTCGCAGCATTCGCGCCTTGCGCGCCGATACAAGCCGATTGCGTCTTCTAGCGAGGCAAGGCCGAGCAGGGCGGTGGCCACCTGATCCGGATAGGGCGTCAGCTTGACCGATACGGCCGTGATGATCCCGAGCGTCCCCTCCGCGCCGATAAAAAGCTGCTTGAGATCTATTCCGCGGTTGTCTTTGCGCAGAGTGGACAGTCCGTCAAAAACGGTGCCGTCGGGCAGAACGACTTCAAGCCCGAGAACGAGCTCGCGGGTCATCCCATATCGTAAAACATTGATGCCGCCGGCGTTGGTGGAGACATTGCCTCCGATCCGGCAACTTCCCTGAGCGCCGAGCGCCAGCGGGAAGAACATGCCCTTTTCGGAAATGGCCTCCTTCACGTCCCAGAGAATGCAACCCGCCTCGACGGTTGCGGAAAAATCCTCTGCATCGATCTTGCGGATACGGTTCATGCGTTCAAGGGTGAGGACGACCTGATGATCGGGAGCATCGGGGAGGGCACCCAGGACGAGCCCGGTATTTCCGCCCTGCGGAACGATCGCCAGCCCAAGCTGGCGGCAGGCTCTGACGGCAGCCGCTACGTCTTCGGTAGAGCGGGGCCGCAAGACAGCGACCGCCCCGCTCGTCACGTCCCCGTGCCAGTCGCGACAGTAGCGGATCATTGCATCCATGTCAGTCAGAACAAGATCGTCCCCCAACATGGATTGCAGTGCCAGGCGGTGCTCTGCCACCAGCTCGATTTCCGCAACTGTCATTCTGTCCTCCTTGGGTCGCCCGTCCCATTTTCCGCCCAACCGGCAATTATCCGGGGAGCGTCGCAACTCTCTTGTTTTCAAATGAAGCATATAAGGTTATCAGACAACCGTACAAGATATTTTTAGAGCTGTCGGCCGCTCTCTGCGGCTGCGGCGGAAATGGGAGGTTTCGTTGCATATCCTGATTATCGGTGCGGCCGGCATGGTAGGACGCAAACTGACGGCGCGCCTGGTCGCTGAAGGCGGCATCAAGGGCCAGCCCCTGGAAAAGCTGACATTGGTCGATGTGATCAAGCCGGAAACACCGCAGGAATTTGTGGGTGTCGTTGTGGCGCGCGAGGCTGACTTGTCGACGCAAGGTGAGGCGGAGAAACTGATCCAATCACGGCCGGATGTGATCTTCCATCTTGCGGCGATCGTCTCGGCAGAAGCCGAACTCGATTTCGACAAGGGCTACCGCGTCAATCTTGATGGCACGCGTTATCTCTTTGATGCAATCCGCATCGCACACGATCAAGATGGCTACCGGCCGCGCGTGGTCTTCACCTCATCGATCGCCGTCGTCGGAGCGCCACTGCCTTATCCCATTCCCGATGATTTTCATCTGACGCCATTGACCAGCTACGGTACCCAGAAGGCCATTTCAGAACTGCTCCTGTCCGATTATACGCGACGCGGGTTCTTCGATGGCATCGGCATCCGCCTCCCGACCGTGTGCATTCGACCGGGAAAACCCAACAAGGCCGCCTCCGGTTTCTTCTCCAATATCTTGCGCGAGCCGTTGATCGGCCAGGAGGCCGTTCTGCCTGTTTCGGAAGATGTCCGCCATTGGCACACCTCCCCGCGATCGGCAGTGGGATATTTGATCCATGCAGCCAACCTCGATCTCGAGACGGTCGGTCCGCGTCGCAATCTTTCGATGCCGGGTGTCAGCGCCACTGTCGGCGAACAGATCGAAGCATTGCGCCGGGTTGCGGGAGATAGAGCAGTGCGGCTCATCCGCCGCTTGCCCGACGAGATGATCATGAAAATGGTCTCGGGCTGGGCTCCGGGCTTCGAGGCGAAGCGCGCCAGGGAACTCGGCTTTACGGCGGAAAAGAATTTTGACGAGATCATCAGGGTCCATATTGAAGACGAGCTTGGAGGCTCCCTATGACGGAAGCTGTCGAGAGGTCGGCAGGCGAGACAAAGATCGCCTTCCTGGGGACCGGCTTGATGGGCGCGCCAATGGCGCGCCGGCTCGCTAGAACGGGATATCGTCTCACCGTATGGAACCGCGATCCGGTCAAGGCCAAGGCGCTGGAGCCGGAAGGCGCGCAGATCGCAGCCTCACCGGCAGAAGCCGTAGAGGGAGCGGACATCGTGTTCACCATGCTCACCGACGGGGCCGTCGTCGGTGAGGTCCTGTTCGGTTCAGGATGCGCGCAGGCGATGCGCAAGGGTGCGGTCGTCGTCGACACGAGTTCGATTGCCCCGCCTGCCGCAAAGGACCATGCCGCACGGCTTGCAGCCTTCGGTATTCATCATATCGATGCACCTGTCTCGGGCGGGGTCGTCGGAGCCGAGGCCGGGACATTGGCGATTATGGCGGGCGGTGAGGCAGAGGTTATATCGGCTTTGGCGGATGTCTTCGCAGTGCTCGGACGCGTCACTCATGTCGGACCGACTGGGGCGGGTCAGATCTGCAAGCTCGCCAACCAGCAGATCGTCGCCGTGACCATCGGCGCGGTGGCTGAAGCCATGATCCTGGTGGAGGCGGGCGGCGCTTCCCGCGAGGCTTTCCGCGACGCCATCCGCGGCGGCTTTGCCGAGAGCAGGATCCTAGAACTCCATGGCGGACGGATGGTGCGCCGCGATTTCGAGCCGGGAGGATCTTCCCGCAATCAACTGAAGGACCTCAACGCCGTGATCGCCATGGCGCAGTCCCTGTCGTTGACGCTGCCGCTGACGGAAAAGGTTCGTGAGGAATTTACGCAGTTCGTTGCCGAAGGCGGCGCCGAACGGGACCACAGCGCACTTCTCCTTCATCTCGAAAAGCTCAATGCAGGAGATAAGGCTCGGTAAGCCGGTAACGGTACTTCGCCTCCGTCCACCTTGACGATCCGTCTCGCCGGACGCTGCTGAATCGCTGTTCAACCAAGTTCAAGGGTGGTGATCCCAAAGACACCGGCCATCCGGACCGCGGGGACTGGGCCGCGATACATACGGGCCGTGGTAAAACCACGTGTGAAACCATGGCTCGCGAGTTCGGCGTCGAAACCAGCCTGTGACGCTGGGAGATCGATATGCACGGTCTGCCCGTCTGTTTCGACGGCACAGGCCTCGAGGAGCGATTTTGCGTCGACCTCTGTTTCGGCAAACAGCGGCCCGATTTTATAGCCATCATGGCATTGGCGGCAAACTGCATAACCGCGGAGGCCGCCCTCACTGAGAACGGCTTTGGCAAGGCGCGGCGGTTGAAGCCATTCGGCCAGGAATGCAGGACGTTCAGAAGGAAAGAAGCGACGGTCGTAGTCGCGGACCGCCGGCTGAAGGTCAGCGCTGATCGAAACCACGTCTTTGGACAGTCTTCCGTCAATCCTGCCGCTCCAGCGGAATGTTTCGTAGACCGCTTCGAAACCCATTCCGCGGTAATTCGCCTGTTGCTCAGCCACTCCGTCGAGGCCAATGGTGCGGCCGTTCAGATGCGCCATGCCGGCGTCCCAGACCCGACGTCCGTAACCTTTGCCCCGGAAATTCTTTTGAGCGATATAGAGGCCTATAAATCCGAAGTCCGTACCGTATCGGACTGCGGAAATACCGGCGACCATGTTGCCATCGACAAAACAGCCGATAAAGCCCTGCGGATCGGCGGCATAGAAAGCCGGAGCGTCGGCAAGCCCCGGATTCCAGCCCTCCGCACGCGCCCAGTCGATGAGCATCTCTGTCTCTGGCAGAGTAAGCGAGCGGATGACTGGATCATTGGTCATGAGGCGGCGAGTTTGCCCGGAGCGAAGGCTTCAAGCAAGCCTTTATAGGGTTTGGCAATCGGTGAGGCGTAGGCGCCGCGCTTGGCGGTGGAAAGGCCAAGCGATACCAGGGCCTCCGCCTGTTTGACGGCGGCTGCGACGCCGTCCACCACCGGGACGGCAAATTCCGCTGCCAATCTGGCCGCGAGATCGGCCATGCCGGCGCAGCCGAGCACGATTGCTTCCGCCTTGTCGTCGCGCAGCGCCGACGCGATCTCGTTTCGCAGCCGGTCTCGGGCATTCGAATTTGGGTCTTCTAGCGACAGGACCGGGATGTCGGCTGCCCGCACCTTGCAGCGGCCCGCCATGCCGTAGCGATGAACCAGATGCTCGAGCGGCAGGCGGGAGCGCTCCATCGTGGTGACGATCGTGAAGCGCTGGGCGATGAAGGCGGTGGTGGCAAGAGCCGCTTCGCAGATGCCGATCACCGGTATGTTCGCAAGCGCGCGTGCGGCGTCGAGACCTGTGTCGTCGAAACACGCGATGATCGCCGCCTGGGCTCCTGACCTTTCACCCTTTGCTATTTCCATCAGCAGGCCGGGTACGGCGAAGGCTTCGTCATAATAGCCTTCGATCGATACGGGTCCCATCGACGATGTGACGGCGTCGACCTTGGTGCCGGCATTGGCTGCGCGCATTGCCGCGTCGGCAATCGTCGCCGTCATGCTGGCCGTGGTGTTGGGATTGACGACGAGAATACGCATGAATTTCAAGACCGCTGGCGACGCCGGTTGAGATGGACGATCAGGCCGAGAGTGCCGGCAATGACGAGGAAGGAGAAGATGGTGGTAACCGTACCGAGCGCATAGAGCACGGGAGTGGTGACATTTGTGGTCATCCCGTAGATCTCGAGCGGCAGGGTGTTGAAGGTACCCGCCGTCATCAGGGTGCGGGCGAATTCGTCATAGGAAAGGGTGAAGCCGAACAGACCGACGCCGATGAGGCTCGGCGCGATCATCGGCAGCAGGACGTGGCGGAACGTCTGCCAGGACGTGGCGCCAAGATCGCGCGCGGCTTCCTCATAGGCCGGGGAAAACCGGTTGAAGACGGCAAACATGATCAGCACGCCGAAAGGCAAAGTCCAGGTGAGATGCGCGCCGAAGGCCGAGGAGAACCAGGAGGGTTGCAGGCCGATCTGCTGAAAGAGCACACCGATGCCGAGCGAGATGATGATCGACGGGACGACAAGGCTTGCTACGGCGAGATAGAAAAGGGCAGTCGCGCCGATGAAACCGCGTCGGAAAGCGAGGCCGGCCAGCAGCGACACGACGACGGTGACGATCATGACCATGAGTCCCAACAGCAGCGAGCGCCGGAAGGAGCCTCCGAAGTCGCCGACGGCCTGGGTCTCGAAGAGATTGGCGAACCAATGCACCGAAACGCCGTTGAGCGGGAATGTGAGGCCGCCGTTAGGGCCTTGAAAAGACAGGATCAGGATCGCCGAGAGCGGCCCGTAGAGGAACAGGACGAAGACTGCGAAGAAGATCGCGAGGATGGAGAATTCACGGCCGCGTTTGTCGCTGTGCATCTTAGAGTTCCTTGCGGATGTCGACGACGCGCAGAATCGCTGCGACCATCAGGAGGACAATGGCGAGCAGCACGACGGCGTTCGCCGCCGCAGCCGGGTATTGAAGCAGGGACATCTGATTTTTCATCATGAGGGCGACGGAAGCGCTCTGCCCCCCCGACATGACCTGCACGGTCGAAAAATCTGCCATCACCAGCGTCACTACGAAAATCGTTCCGATCGCCATGCCGGGTTTGGCGAGTGGGAGAATGACGTTGGTGAGCGTCTGCCAGCTTGACGCTCCGGCATCTCGGGCAGCTTCCACCAGCGATTTGTCGATACGCATCAGCGTATTGAAGATCGGCGTCACCATGAACAGCGTGTAGAGATGCACCATCGCGAGCACGACGGCGAAATCCGAATAGAGCAGCCACTCGACAGGTTCCGACACAATGCCCGCACTGATCAGGGTTGAGTTGACCAGGCCGTTTCGGCCGAGCACCGGAATCCATGAGATCATGCGGATGATGTTCGACGTCAGGAAGGGTACAGTGCAGACAAGGAAGAGCACCATCTGCATAGCGGTAGTGCGAATGTGGAAAGCGAGAAAGTAGGCAACCCAGAAGCCGATGAAGAGGGTTATGAGCCATACGAGAAAAGCGAATTTTAATGTGTTGAGATAGGTCTTCCACGTGACCCAGGAACCGAGGGTCTCCGCGTAGTTGAAGGTAACGAAATCGGGATACATCTGGGCGAAGTCGTAGTCCCAGAAACTGACGATACCGATCATCAGGATCGGCACGGCCAGAAAACTGCCGAGGATCAGCGTCAGCGGTGCCGCCTGCAGATAGGAGATCAGTGATGGCGGCAGGCGGAAGCTTCGTGGCTTCACGCCCTCGGCCTTGGCCGATTCGGAGGTTGTGATCGTCGCCATGGTCCGGGTTTCTCCTGTGGGCTTGCCCCTCATCTGCCCTGTCGGGCGCCTTCTCCCCGTTGAGACGGGGAGAAGGAACTTATGGCACCGTCGGTGCGCTGTCAGGCTGCGATGAATTCGTTCCAGCGGCGGACCATATAGCGGTCCTCATCCATGACGGAGTTCCAGCAGGCGACTTTGCCCATGCGCTCCTCGAACGAACCGCCGTCACGCACGGCACCGGCCTTTTCCATGACCTTGCCGTCCGGAGCGACGATATCGCCCTTGGCGGGCTTGCCCTCGACCCAGAAACCCCACTCGTCCGCAGACATGTGCTGCTTGGCAGTTTCCATGGCGGCGGAATAGTAGCCCTGACGGTTGAGATAGGCTCCGACCCAGCCCGACGTGTACCAGTTGATGTATTCGTAGGCGGCGTCGAGCTTGGCGCCGGAGAGATGGGCGGCAAGACCAAGCCCGCCACCCCAGGAACGATAGCCTTCCTTGAGCGGCTGGTATTTGCAGGCGATGCCTTTGGAACGAACCGCGGCGACGGCCGGCGACCACATCGACTGGATAACGACCTCGCCGGAAGCCATCAGGTTGACGCTTTCGTCGAAGCTCTTCCAAAAGGCGCGGAACTGGCCGGCCTGCTTGGCCTTGATCAGGAAGTCGATCGTCTTGTCGATCTCTTCCTTTGTCATGTTGCCCTTGTCGGCATATTTGATGTTGCCCATGGCTTCCATGATCATCGCGGCGTCCATAATGCCGATCGACGGAATGTTGAGGATCGAAGTCTTGCCCTTGAACTTCGGGTCCATAATATCTGCCCAGGTCGAAATTTCGCGGCCGACGAGATCCGGGCGAATGCCGAGCGTGTCGGCATTGTAGATGGTCGGCATCATGGTGAACCACTGGGTTTCACCCTTGGCGAAGGTCTTGGTGCCAGGTTTTTCAACGAAACCGACGGTATGGGGCGCGGTGCCCTGGGCGATGACGCTGTCCGGCTTCAGCTTCCCGGTTTTGAAGAGCGGTACGACCTTGTCGTAATATTTAAGCTTCTTGACATCCATCGGCTGGATGACGCCTGCCGGGTAGACCTTTTTCAGGATCCAGTATTCGATATCGGCGATATCGTAGGAGTTCGGCTGGGTGACGGCGCGTTGAGCGGCAGCGTCTGAGTCGGTGGCCGTCATCTCCAGCGTGATGCCGAGGTCGGCCTTGCACTTTTCGGCGATCGCGTTGAGGTTCGAAACACCGGTACCGAACTGGCGAAGGGTGATTGGGTTCTGCGCCCAGATGGTCGGGAAGCCGGTGATGGCGCCGGAGCCGGCAGCAAGACCGGCTGCCGCGGATGCCGTTTTTAGGAGCGATCTGCGCGAGATGCCCTTTCTTTTCTTGTTCTCAGTCATTGCCTGTTCTCCTCTGGTTGAGATTTATTGTTGAGGTTAGTGTTTGAGGTGGCCGAGGACGATTGCGTCCTCACGATTCCAAGACAGCGGGATTGCTTCCCCGACCTTGACCGGGTTGGCGAAAAAGGCGGCGTCGCTGACGATCGCGGTGAAGTCCTCCACACCGGCACCGCTGACGGAGAGTTTTACCGAGGAGCCGCGATACTCGATATTCGAGATCGAGCCCGTGAACCCCAAGCCCTTTTCTGACGGTTCCGCGATGCGGACACGATCTGTGCGAATGGCGATGTCTGCGGTTTCTCTCGACAAACTGTTCTCGCCGGTGGCTAGGAATTCTTCACCGGTCTCCGGCACTGAAAGCGCCACCGTGTCTTCCGTGCTTTTCGTCACCTGGCCGGAGATGACGTTATGATCCCCCATGAAGCGAGCCACGAAAGCGGTCGCCGGACGCTCGAACACCGTGCGCGGATGTGCGGCTTGCTCGATTCGGCCGTCATTCATCACGACGATGAGATCGGCGAGCGCCATCGCCTCCTCCTGGCTGTGCGTCACATGAACAAAGGTGATGCCGAGCGAAGTCTGGAGCTTTTTCAGTTCCGCGCGCATGCGGATCTTCAGGAACGGGTCGAGTGCGGAGAGCGGCTCGTCAAGCAGCAGGGCTTCCGGATCGGTGATCAATGCGCGGGCAAGCGCCACACGCTGCTGCTGGCCGCCGGAAAGCTGCGCCGGCCGGCGTGTCGCATAGGCTTCGAGTTGCATCAGCCGCAGCATATCCATTGCCTTGGCGCGCCGTTCGTCTTTTCCGACGCCTTTCATCTTCAGGCTGAAGGCAACATTGTCGATGAGATCGAGATGGGGAAAGAGCGCGTAAGACTGAAACATCATCGCCGTGCCCCGCTTGGCGGGCGGGAGATCGGTGACCACGCTGTTTCCGAGGCGAATGTCGCCGGACGAGATGCCTTCATGTCCTGCGATCATGCGAAGCGTCGAAGTCTTGCCGCAGCCGGATGGACCTAGCAGGCAGCAATAGGTTCCTGCCGGGATCTTCAGGCTGATCGATTCGACGGCAGTCGTTGTGCCATAGATCTTCGAGACAGATATGATGTCGATTTCGGCAGCTTTGCTCATCCGGCGCTCCTTGCATCGGTCCTTGCAATGCATCCGCCGTGCCAAATGACTAACTCGCTTGAATCATTAGGTTTAGCTTCGAAAGCGGGGCCGGTCAGGAAAGGGATGCGTAAAAATCAGGCGATTGTTTTCGATCCTTGGCCAAATCGTATGCAATCTTGGGCACACTTTGAGAACAACAGTGCTGGCAATTTGTACCCGCTCGCGCTACAAGGCTCAGGCAGTGGGTTGTGTCATGAATATCAGCGAAAACATCACCTTTCCGGAAGCCTCCCAGGAAGACCGTTCGCTCGCGATCCGCGAGGCGCTCCGCAACGCGATTATCGACCGACGCCTCGCGCCGGGAACCAAGCTGTCGGAGAGTGAAGTGGGTGCGCTCTTTTCCGTGAGCCGCACGGTGGTCCGCGCCGCGCTGCAGATGCTTGGATTTGAAGGTCTGGTCCGGATCGAGCGCAATCGAGGCGCGTTTGTCTCCAATCCTTCTCCGGACGAGGCGCGACAGATCTTTGCCTCACGTCGCCTGATCGAGCCCGGTATCATCGCAGCCGCGGTCGAACGCATCACGGCCGCTGACATAAAACAGTTTCGTGGGCAGCTTGAAGAGGAGCAGCGACATATTAATGAGCGCGGCCCTTCTGCCAGGCGGGCGGAGATCAAGGCGTCGGGAGACTTCCATCTGATGCTCGCCTCCGTTGCAGGCAATGTCATCCTGCAGAAATTCATGGACGAACTGGTAGGCCGCTCGTCGCTGGTGATCGCACTCTACGGTCGCTCCGGGATATCGAGCTGCGGTCATAGCGAACATCTGGCCATACTCGATGCCTTGGAAAAAGGCGACGGAGCCCGGGCATCCCGGTTGATGCTGCACCACATCGACCATATCGAAGCCGATCTTGATCTGCAGCTCAAGCAGGGCTTCGCGTTGAAGGACGCCTTGGCGCTGACCTGATGGGCTTGTTACTCCCGGATGATGCGTGACTGGGGCTGTTACCAACCGTTACACAATCGCACCAATTTTCACAGAGCTAGCATTCCGGTGTTACTTGAGAAGGGTCAATTCCTCCGTGGAAAGAACGGAGACGAGACCAGTGTTTCTCAGCAGCTATGCGAACGACCATCAGGTTGCCAAGGCCACACCCTTCAAGGCGGCGGGAAACTTGCACGAGCTTTTCTCGAGCCAGCCCAAGGAGCATCTGGAGACAAGTCAGGCCGTATTTTTCGAGGGAGACGACGCAAAACATGTCTTCGAAGTTGCCGAAGGCACGTTGAGACTATTTCGTATCCTTTCCGACGGACGGCGGGTTATTACCGGTTTCCTCTATGCCGGCGATATTGTCGGCGTTTCGCTCAAGAGCAAATATCTCTACGGCGCCGAGGCGATTGGACCAGCATCTGTGCGGCGGCTCTCTCGCAAGGTTTTTGAAGAGGCCGTTGCGGATTCCGACGCGTTGCGCCCCGAGGTTTTCTCGCGCGTCTGCGACGAGATGGCGGCGGTACAGGATCAGTTGGTGCTGCTGTCCAGCAAGACGGCCGAAGAGCGGCTCTGCACTTTCCTGCTGAGACATCTGCAGCGTTCGTTGGCGGAGGGTAGTCGCGATGCGCTTATCGAACTGCCGATGACGCGCCAGGACATGGCCGACTATCTCGGCCTCACGATCGAGACGGTGTCGCGGACAATTACCAAGCTCATCGGCAAAGGCGTGTTGACAGTCGCAAACCCAGCTGCGCGTCACTCCATCAGGATCGAAAAGCCGGCAAAGCTGGCTCAGCTTTCCGGAGACGACGAAGCGAACCCGCTGGTGTTCCAGGACCTGGCTTGCCATCGAGACCGTTTGCATCACTGATTGTGGGTTGCGTCATGGGAAGTGATGAGGGCAAGGAGACCGGGATAGAAGGGCTTCTCAACACGGTAACGCACGTCCTCAATGGCGCGAACATCATCATCCAAGACGAAGACGGAAGGATCATTCGGTGGACGAGCGGTTGCGAGCGCCTCTATGGCTGGACGTCAACCGAAGCCGTCGGTCAGGTTGCTCAGGACATGCTTGCGACGCGGTTCCCGCTGCCGCAGGATGAGATCCGCCGCCGTATCGGTCTCCATCACACCTGGGAAGGCGAACTCGTCCAACGTCGCAAGGACGGCCAGACGATTATCGTCGCAACGCGATGGGTTGCGGTCAATTCGTTCGATCACGCTCCCGCCATCATCATCCAGACTATCAACGACATCACTGAAATGACCAAGGCGCAGAACGATCTGGCGGCGCGCGAGGCGCATCTAAGATCGATCTTGGAAACGGTGCCCGAAGCAATGCTGGTGATTGACGAGACGGGCATCGTCACCTCTTTCAGCGCAGCCGCTGAACGTCTTTTTGGCTATTTTGCAAAGGAGGTCGTGGGACGGTCCGTCAACATGCTGATGCCTGCCTCCGAGGGCAGGGCGCATGATGGTCATCTTGCTCGGTATCTCAAAACCGGAGAGCGCCGCATCATCGGTTACGGAAGGGTCGTCATGGGGCAACGCAAGGACGGCTCGGTCTTTCCCATGGAGCTTTCGGTGGGCGAAGCCGTCGTTGACGGAAAGCGCATCTTTACAGGTTTCATTCGCGACCTGACCAGCCGACACAGGATAGAAGCCGAGCTGCGACAAGCGCAGAAGATGGAGGCGATCGGACAGCTTACCGGCGGCCTGGCGCACGACTTCAATAACCTTCTTGCCGTCGTCAGCGGCAATCTGGAAATGCTGGAAGGCAAGATTTCGGACGAGAGGCTGCGCCGTTTGCTTCTTGAGGCGCAGGAGGCAACGCAGGACGGAGCCAGGCTCACCGGGCAGCTTCTGGCGTTTGGCCGCCGCCAGCCCCTCAACCCGCAACTGGCAGAGATAGGAACCCTCATTACCGGGTTTTCCAATCTCCTGCTTCGGGCGATCGGTGAGACCATAGAATTACGGGTGGTTGCTCACGGGGCTTCCCACCACGCGCTGGTCGATGGGCCGCAACTCCAAAATGCATTGCTTAATCTTGCACTGAACGCTCGCGACGCCATGCCTCGCGGAGGCCGCCTGACGATAGAAATTTCGCACGCGACGCGAGGCGGCGGTCGTCCATCAGCGGGTCTGGCCGAACAGCAGCGGGATTATGTGCTGGTTTCTGTCAGCGATACCGGCACGGGAATGACCGCAGATGTGAGGGAGAAGGCTTTCGAGCCGTTCTTCACGACCAAGGGTGTTGGCTCGGGCACCGGGCTTGGACTTTCGATGGTCTATGGTTTCGCCAAGCAATCCGGCGGCGATATCGAAATCGACAGCGAGCCTGGCCAGGGTACCTGCGTAAAGATTTTCCTACCGGCTGCGACGCATCAGTGGTCGATTGCGGCTCCCCACAAAATGTTGACCCTTGCAATGCAAAGTGCGGAAAAGGCACCTTCCCTGCCGATGTGAGCCCCAAGTCGGTGACATTCGACGTGCCATTCGTGATTTAACTCCCGTCCGAAATGCGTTCCATCGCCTGTGTGATGGGCCGCTGCCCGCCGTCGCCAGTGCGCTGCGGGAAGAGTTTTTCAGGTCAACGCGCAGGCACGATGCAACCTGTTGCCTCCAGAACAGTTAACTGTGGAACATTATGGAGGATGAGATGAAAAAGGCATTGATCATCGCATGCGTCGGGTTGGCTCTGGGTTCATGCACTGCCACCGAACGAGGTGCTGGCGTTGGCGCGGCAACCGGCGCAGTTATTGGCGGCGTGGCGACCGGCAACGTGCGCGGAGCAGCAGTTGGTGCGGCGGTAGGGGGAGTGTCCGGGGCATTGATCGGCAGCGTGGCTGATCAACCGGGCCGCTGCTACTATCGCGACCGCTACGGGAACCGATATATCGACCGGTGCTAAGCACCATTTATCGAGAGCTGGTTAGGCGCCGGACCTGGGTTGCGGCGCCTAGCCATCCTTTGGTCGGCGCTTTCGGCACTATGCGAGGATGGTAGGTCTCAGGTCCGGTCCCGCGAGTCTTCTTCCAGGATCCGCCAGGCTGCACCATCAAGGTCTTCATATTGCCCGCTTTTAAGCGACCACAGGAAGGCAAACAGTCCGAGCCCTCCAAGAAAAAGCGCAATTGGAATGAGGAAGATGAGCATGTTCATGCGAGTCGAGCCTCTCCGGTTTGTCTTGCGTCGTGCCCTGTTGCCGTGGCGATATGACGGTTCGGATGCCCGGTACGGTTTAGTCGCAACGCGTTGGCGATGACGATGATCGAGGATGTCGACATGGCAATTGCTGCTATCAAGGGCGTGGCATAACCGGCAAGCGCGATCGGCACCGCGATGATGTTGTAACCGATGGCGAGCGCGAAATTCTGCCGGATCAACCTTCCTGCTTGTCGGGAGACGTCAATCGCCAGCGGCACGGCTTCCAGGCTTTCGTGCATGAAGACGAAGTCGGCGGCCTGGCGGCCGATGTCCGCCGCGGTGGCCGGAGCGATCGAAACATGCGCGGCAGCCAAGGCCGGAGCATCGTTGATGCCATCGCCGACCATCAGGACTTTGTGACCTTGTTCGGCGAGGGAGACGCAGAATTCCGCCTTTGCTTTGGGAGCCAGTTCTGCGGCCCATCGAGTAATGCCGAGCCGGCTGGCGAGGCTGCTGACCGAACCTTGACGGTCGCCCGAAAGGATCCCGCTTGAGAGCCCTTGTGCCGCAAGCTCGTCGATCGCCGCCCGCGAGTCCGGACGCAACTCATCCTCGAACAGGAAGCGGGCCAATTCTCTTCCATCGCAGGAAAGGATCACCTCGAGCGTCGAAGAAGCCGCCGATGTGTCAACTCCGTTATCGCCGCAGGCGAAGCGTCGGTTGCCGAGGCGGTACAGCCCTTGGGGCGAGCGGGCCTCCAGACCCTGGCCGGGAATTTCGACGACGTCATCGAAAACTGGCACCGGCCCTGAAGCAATGCCGGAAAGGGCTTTGGAAAGAGGGTGGCGGGAATGGGCAGCAAGCCCGGCGGCAACGGCCAGATGAGCTGCCGTTGCCGACCCGAGGTTTACAAGCTGGGGTTTGCCGAGAGTAAGGGTGCCGGTCTTGTCGAATGCCACCGTATCGACCTCGGCGAGCCGCTCCATAGCCGAACCGTCTTTGACCATAATGCCGTTTTTGAACAACCGGCCGGCGGCCACGACCTGAACGACGGGGACCGCCAGACCAAGCGCGCATGGGCAGGTGATGATGAGCACCGCGATGGCGATCAGCATCGCCTGCTTCCAGTCCCCTCCGAAAAAGCCCCAGCCGAGAAATGCCAGAAGTGCCAGAAGATGGACTGCCGGCGAATAGATCTGCGCGGCGCGATCTGCGATCCGCCGGTAGCGAGCCCGACCGCCCTCTGCCGCTTCCATCAATGCGATGATCTCGGAGAGGAATGATTGCCGTGCGGAGGCAGTCGCCACTAGCACGAGCGAGCCGGTGAGGCTGAGCATCCCCGCCTGGAGCGCGTCGCCGGCCCTGACCGCACGGGGAGCGCTTTCGCCATTGACGATCGAGACGTCCATGTCGCTCGCGCCGCTTTCGACGACTCCATCGACGGGTACCCGTTCGCCCATCGCAATAGCGACGCGCTCGCCGGGCGCGATATCCTCGACGGCGCGATATTCGCGACTGCCGTCTTTCCCGATGATCATTGCGCCCCTGGGCGAAAGCCTGGCAAGCCCGCTGATGGCGGAGCGGGCCCGATCGCGCATGATGTGATCGAGGGTGCGCCCGATCAGCAGGAAGAACAACAGCGAGACCGTGGCATCGAACCAGGCGTGTTGCCCGTGATGGATCGTTTCCCAAACCGAGACCGCGTAGGACAGGGTGATGGCCAGCGCGATCGGCACGTCCATATTGGTGCGGCCGCGGCGAAGCGCCCGCCAGGCTGACTGATAGAAGAATCGGCCGCCGTAGATCAGCGCCGGGGCGGCGATCATCGCCGATATCCAGTGAAACAGGTCGCGGGTCGAGGCGTCGGCACCGGACCATACCGAGACTGAAAGCAGCATGATATTGGCAGCGGCGAAGCCCGAGAGAGCGACTGCGCGGATCAACTCGCGCTGCAGCGTTTCGCCGCTGTCTTCGCCATCGGAGAAGAGGTGGGTATCATAACCGGTGGCGTCGGCAATCGCCTTTACGAGCGACGAAGGGTCGGTGGGTTCACTTCCAACCATTTCCTTCCAGATGATCGAGACGCGTTTTGTGGAAAGGTTGACGCGGGCGCGTTCTACCGCCGGCAAGGCTTTCAGGGTGGTTTCGATTGCCGTGATGCATGTACCGCAATGGACCTGGGGTACGCTGAGCTCGGTCTGGCGCAACCCGGGCCCGACGATACGGCTCGAAAGAGCCAATTCTTCCGATGAGGGCAGCTGGCCTGTGATGGAACCTTCGGTACCCGGCGCGCAGCAGCTCATTTCCCCCCTCCCAAGACCGAAATGCGTTCCGCTTCATGCAGGATCCGTTTGCCGTTCCTGGTGGCGCTCGCGTCGACGATCCACTGGCCGGGCAGGAGCGGGTGGCTGGTGGTGAAGATACCCTTTGCCACCGGCGTGAGACGGAGTTCGAAATCCTGATGCTCGCCAACCGGCCGCTTGAACTTGAGCGTGAGTTCGTCGGCCAGGATCGGACCGTCGGCGGGATGGGAAACCTCGTAGCGGATAGTGCTGCCGTTGATGAGAAGCTTTCCGGTGACGCCGCTCGCCGTCAAAATGCGAGCCTCGGCGGCCTTTCCGTTGAACTCCTGGCTTGCAATATAGGTATTTTGCGCGACCAGGCCGCTCCAGCTGCGCGTGGCATTGTAGGCCATATAGAAGTTGACCGAGATGATGGTACCGAAGAAGAGCACCATGATGCCCAGCATGTGCCATCCTGTGAAGACGAAGGTTTTTGCTCGGGAAGCGTTCATTTCTTGGCTCCAGGAGTGTTGAAGACTGCGGCGTAGCTGTCTTGCTCGTGGCTGGACCGGTCTTCGGCGATGAAGCGGAAGTCGTTGGTTTGCGCGGATATGGCTTCTTTGGGGAGGGTAACGAAGACCTTCAACGCGAGTGTCTTATCGGGCTCGACCTGGACAGCAAAGAGGCGGCCGGGAACATCGGTGATCCCGGTAATCTTCATGGTCGCTTCCGGTAGCCCCTCCATGGAAACCATGATAGTGCGCGGTTCAGGGATCATGTTGAGAAGGCGGATCGTGTATCCGTTGCGGATCGACCCGTCCGACTCCAGAACGAATTGCGGGTTGCGGTCATGCAGGACGTTGACCTCCAGTCGGTCGCGCGAAAGCAGGGCAAAAACCAGACCGAGGCCCACGGCCGACCAGACGCCAAAGTAGAGCAGGGTGCGCGGACGGAAGATAACTCTCCAGTTGAAGTGGCGTATCTTGTCGATGAAGGTACCGTCGGCGTTGCGGACGCGTGACGGGTCGATCGACGTCGTGCCGCTATTTGTCGCCAGAGCCATGTTGCTTTCATATTCTTCGAGCGTGGCATAGGCGATGAGACCGCGCGGCTTGCCGATCTTGTCCATGACGGTGTCGCATGCGTCGATACAGAGTGCGCAGGTGATACAGGCAAGCTGCTGGCCGTCTCGGATGTCGATCCCCATGGGACAGACGGCGACGCAGGCATTGCAGTCGACGCAATCGCCCACGGCTTGTCCAGCCGCAGCGGCTTTTTTGGCGTGCCGGCTGCGAGGTTCACCCCGCCAATCATTGTAGGTGACCACGAGCGAGCTTTCATCCAGCATCGCCCCTTGGATGCGCGGCCATGGGCACATGTAGATGCAGACCTGCTCGCGCATCAGGCCGCCAAGCACATAGGTTGTGGCCGTCAGGATGGCGACGGTCGAGTAGGCAATGGCGGCAGCCTGGCCGGTCACGAACTCGAAGGCGAGCGACGGAGCGTCGGCAAAATAGAATATCCAGGCGCCGCCGGTTGCCACCGCGATCGCAATCCAGGTTGCATGTTTTGCGACACGCTTCCAAAGCTTGTCGAAGCTCCAGGGCGCTGCGTCCAATTTTATACGGGCATTGCGATCGCCCTCGATGAAACCTTCGACAGCCAGGAAGAGATCGACCCAGACCGTCTGCGGACAGGCATAACCGCACCAGGCCCTGCCGACAGCCGAAGTCAGCAGGAAAAGTCCGAAGCCAGCCATCACTAAAAGGCCGGCAACGAAGAAAAATTCCTGGGGCCAAATCTCGATGAAGAAGAAATAAAAGCGCCTATTGGCCAGATCGATGAGAACCGCCTGGTCGGGGGCAAAGGGACCACGATCCCAGCGGACCCAGGGCGTCAGATAATAGATGCCGAGGGTGATCAGCATGACAATCCATTTGAAGCGCCGAAACCGTCCCTCGGCCTTCTTCGGAAAGATCTTCTTGCGCTTCTCGTACAACGGCTGGCGCGGTGCGCCCGGCGGATGCACGGGTTGCGCATCGATCCGTTCAACCGTCTGATCATTCGAGCCGAGAGCGGGGGAAGTATAGAGGTTCATGGGACTGGTCCTTTGTCCCATCTTGTTTGGCATTGGCGAGCGCCGACTACATTGACTTACGTCAAGAGTACGGGATCGGTTGGTGCGACAAAACGGCCGCCCGCTGTCTAAAGCGGGCGGCCGCATGTCGTGGGGGAAGGGTACATCACCGTGTGGCGGCGATGGCTTGCCTTACTCGCCGCCGCCCAGCGAATGGACGTAGACGGCGAGCTGCTTGACCGTGGCGTCCCCGAGACGGGTCGCCCATGCGGGCATCACGCCATGCCGAGGCGACTGGATCTGTTTGGCGATCTCGGCTTCGTCCCGCACCTTGAGCCAGATAGCATCGCCGAGATTGGGGGCACCCATGTCGCGATTGCCTTCGGCCTTTTCGCCGTGGCAGGAGATACAGTTGTCGGCAAAGAGCTGCTTGCCCGCGTCGACAAGCGACGGGTCACGCGGCGTGCCGGTCAGGCTGACTACATAAGAAGATACCTGACGGACCTCTTCCGGCTTCAACATGTCCGCAAATGCCGGCATTTCCGAAACGCGGGTCTCCGGATCAACGCTGTCCCGGATACCGTGAGCGATCGACTGATAGATGGCGTTGACATCGCCGCCCCAGAGCCATTCGTCGTCGTTGAGGTTCGGATAACCTTGGCCGCCCGAAGCACCGGTGCCATGGCAGGGTGTGCAGTTGACGCGGAACGCGGCGGCTCCGCCGGCAGTCGCGAACTGGCTGAGCTGCTGGTCGGCGAGGATCTCGTCGAGAGACGAGCTCGAGATCTTTTCGACGATGCCACCCGTCGCAATCCTTGCACCTTCGACATCCGCGGCCAGATCGGCGCGGCTGGAATATCCGAGGGCACCTCTTGTCGCATCGCTGACCATTGGCCAGGCTGGATAGAGGATGGTGTAGCCGAGCGCCCAGACGATGGTGGCGTAGAAGGTCCACACCCACCAGCGCGGCATTGGGTTGTTCAGCTCGCGGATGCCGTCCCATTCATGGCCGGTGGTTTCGACGCCGCTGATTTCATCGATATGCTTGTCCGCCATCTTTTAATCCTCCTTCAGAGGGATTTGCGCGGCTTCTTTGGCCTGGGCCTTGGCGCCCGGACGCAGGGTGAATAAAACGACGCCCAGGAAGAACAGGGCCATGCCCAGGAGTCCCCAGCTGTCGGCGAATTGACGGAGCGCGGTGTAGGCTTCCATTTTGCTTCTCCTCAGCGATAGCCGGCGGCGTCGTCATAGGTCGAGAAGTCGACCAGCGTGCCGAGCATCTGCAGATAGGCGACGAGCGCGTCCATCTCGGTCAGGTTCTGGGCGTCGCCGTCGAAATCACCGATCTTGGCCTTCGGGTAGCGTTGAAGAAGACCCGAAGTGTCGGAGTTCGGATCGGCCTGGGCGGCGAGGTCCGTCTTTGCGCTGGCAATCATCTCGTCCGAATACGGCACTCCGACCGCGCGGTTGGCCTTGAGCTCCATGCTGACGTCGGTGACTTTGAGCGGCGTCTCCTTCAGGAAGGCGTAGCTCGGCATCACCGATTCCGGCACCACGTCGCGCGGCTCGACCAGGTGCTGGACATGCCATTCGTTGGAATAGCGGTCTCCTACGCGGGCGAGGTCGGGGCCTGTTCGCTTCGAACCCCATTGGAAGGAGTGGTCATACATGGATTCCGCTGCCAGGCTGTAGTGACCGTAGCGTTCCACCTCATCCCGGAAGGGCCGGATCATCTGGCTGTGACAGACGTAGCAGCCTTCGCGGATATAGATGCTGCGGCCGGCGAGCTCGAGCGGCGAATAAGGCCGCATGCCTTCCACTTTCTCGATGGTGTTTTCGAGATAGAAGAGCGGCGCGATTTCGACGATGCCGCCGATGGAAACGACGACCAGCGAACCAACCAGCAGCAGCGTGGCGTTGCGTTCAATGAATTGATGTTTTTCTAGAAGACCCATGGGTCGGTTCCTTTATTCAGCCGGCTGCAGGGCGGGTGCGGCGCCTGGCACCGTTTCCTGCCGTTCGTAGCCAAGGATTGTCATCGTGACGTTGAATGCCATGAGGAGCGCCCCGGTCAGGAACATGGCGCCGCCGACTGCACGAAGGACGTAGTAGGGGAACATCGCGGCCACCGACTCTGCGAAGGAATAGACGAGGAAACCCTGGTCGTCGTATTCGCGCCACATCAGGCCCTGCTGCACCCCTGCAACCCACATGACGGCGGCGTAGACGACGATGCCGAGCGTGGCGAGCCAGAAGTGCCAGTTGACGAGCTGCAGGCTATAGAGCCGCCGGCGGTTCCAGAGCTTCGGCGTGAGGTAGTAGATAGCGCCGAAGGTGATCATGCCGTTCCAGCCAAGGGCGCCCGAATGGACGTGACCGATGGTCCAGTCGGTATAGTGGCTGAGCGAGTTGACAGCCTTCACCGACATCATCGGGCCTTCGAATGTCGCCATTCCGTAGAACGCGATCGCCATGACCATCATGCGGACGATGGGGTCGGTGCGGATCTTGTCCCAGGCGCCGGACAACGTCATCAGGCCGTTGATCATGCCGCCCCAGGAGGGCATCCACAGCATGACGGAGAAGACCATCCCGAGCGTCTGAGCCCAGTCGGGAAGCGCCGTATAGTGGAGGTGGTGCGGACCGGCCCAGATATACATGAAGATCAAGGCCCAGAAGTGGATGATCGACAACCGGTAAGAATAGACCGGGCGGTTAACCTGTTTGGGCACGAAGTAATACATCATGCCAAGGAAACCCGACGTCAGGAAGAAGCCGACGGCGTTGTGGCCGTACCACCACTGGGTCAGTGCGTCCTGAACGCCCGCGAAAGCGGAGTAGCTCTTGACGCCGAGGAAGGAGACCGGGATCGCAAGGTTGTTCACCACATGCAGCATCGCAATCGTCACGATGAAGGAGAGGTAGAACCAGTTTGCCACATAGATATGGGGCTCTTTGCGCTTCAGGATGGTACCCAGGAAGACCAGGAGATAAGCGACCCAGACGACCGTGAGCCACAGGTCGACATACCATTCCGGTTCGGCATATTCCCGGCTTTGGCTGATGCCCAGCAGATAGCCGGTTGCCGCCATGACGATGAAGAGCTGATAACCCCAGAAGACGAACCAGGCTAGGTTGCCGCCGAAAAGCCGCGCGCGACAGGTGCGCTGCACCACGTAGAAGGAAGTGGCGATCAGCGCGTTGCCGCCGAATGCGAAGATGACGGCTGAGGTATGGAGCGGACGGACGCGGCCGAAGTTGAACCAAGGCTCGATGTTCAGATCGGGAAAGGCGAGCTGCAGTGCAACGACGACACCGACAAGGAAGCCCACGACGCCCCAGAAGACGGTCGCGATGGTGCCGTATTTGATGACCTCGTCAAAATACTCGGACGTGGCCGAGCTCTTTGAGGTTTGACCTGCTGGCGCAAAGGAGATCTTGCGGAGCATGACGATCGTGCTGGCGAGCAGCACGAAGAACAGGACCCACATATGGGCGGCGAACAGGCTGTCATAGGCGAAGGCGGCTCCAAGCAGAGCTAGAAAGGTGCCGACGGCCAGAAGAATCGTTTCGGAGACGTAATTCATGGTCTTGAGCCTCGCAACGCGAATCCGCGGTGCTGGTTGAGAGATTGCTGACCATCATCTGCTGACACACCGCTTGAAGAGACGCTTTGATTTGCGTCAACGTCCTGCTCGAACGCAGGTGTGAGGCGATTTCACAGACCTGCCCTGCCGCCGAGGATGGAATGGAGATCGAATCCTGCTTGAGGTAGGTAAAAGCGGCGTCTAGCGCGGATATCTTTGTCGCACTGGTCTATTAAAGCGTGGGAGCATCATATTATGATGCGGTATATCTTATAATATGTCTTTGTAAGCCTTACCCTCGGCGCATCATGGCGCGATATCGCAATTGGCTTCCACGGAGATGGGTGCGCATCCTCTCCCGTGCAGCAGAATCGTTTCCGTCGGCGATGGCTTGGGCGATGTCGGCATGTTCGCTTTGGATCTGCGACAGATACTCCCGAGACATTTCCGCATCGTCTTCCTGGAGAAGAGAGCGCGGGATCATCTGCCGGCCAATCGATTCTAGGAGGTCGCGAAAGCGGGGGTTGTTGGTCGAATCGGCAATTGCCATATGGAAGGCCCGGTCGCTGTCGACGGTCGATGAACCGGCTGCGATCTGTCGGTTCATCATATCCAGACACTCGAAAATATGCTCTTGCTGTGCCGGCGAGGATCGGCTCGCAGCGAGGCCCGCAGCCTCGATTTCGATTGCAGCGCGCACTTCAAGCATCTCGATGATGGACGAGACCCGGTGAATGTCGACGCAATGAAACGCCTTTTGCGGTCCGGTGTGGGGGGCAAGAACAAAAACGCCGACACCATGGCGCACTTCCACAAGTCCGTCGGCGCGAAGAGACGCAATTGCCTCCCGGATGACAGTTCTGCTGACCTTGTACTGGTCTGTCAGGCCGCTTTCACTCGCAAGCTTGTCTCCCGGTTTCAGCTCACCCATAGTGATCGCGTTTCGCAGCTGCTCTCCAATGGCTTCGACCAGATTGCGTCCCTTGCGTTCGCGGAGTTGCAAAGCGGTGTTGTCGGTTCGTTTCAAGGTAGATTGCTCCCGAGCATGCCATGTCTTCCTGTTGAGATAGTCGGATGGACCAGCCCCCTTTTGTCAAGCGCCGAAAAAGAAATCCGTTGACGGCCCTCGAGGCTCTTATAGTATAACATAGGGTATGAGATATGATAACATGAGAGATGACGGCATCGCAGCCGATCTCACGGGGAGGGGCGGATGCTCAAGAAACTTCTTTTAACTGGCGCAGCGGGCGGCGTTGGGCGGGCAATACGGCCGATGCTGGGAGAGCTTGCCGAACACGTGGTCATCTCCGATATCAGCGAGATAAGCGATGTCGGCGGGAGAGAGACCTTCGTCCGCTGCGACCTTGCCGATGCGGCGCAGGTGGCGGAAATGCTGGACGGCGTTGATGGGATTATCCACCTGGGCGGCGTCTCGGTCGAACGCAAGTTCGACCTGATACTGCAGGGAAACATCCTTGGCCTCTATAATCTCTACGAGGCGGCCCGCCGCAATGGTAAGCCCCGTATCGTATTTGCAAGCTCGAACCACGTCATCGGCTATTACCGGCGTGACGAGCGGCTGGACAGCACGGTCGTCCCCAGGCCGGATTCTCTCTACGGCGCCTCGAAGGTCTTCGGAGAGGCCATCGCCAGCCTCTATTTCGACAAGTTCGGCCAGGAGACGCTGTCGGTGCGTATCGGGTCTTGCTTCGAAAAGCCGATGAATACCCGAATGCTAGCAACCTGGCTCAGCCACAGGGATTTCGTCTCGCTTTGCGGCCGTGCTTTCGACACGCCCCGGCTCGGTCATACGGTGGTTTACGGTGCGTCGGCCAATGCCGAGCAATGGTGGGACAACCGCAATGCGGCTTTCCTTGGCTGGAAGCCGCAGGACAGCTCGGCAAAGTGGCGAGTGGAAGTAGAAGCGGCGGCCGGCAAGGAAGATCCGGCAAATCCCGCGGTCATCTATCAAGGCGGTCCGTTTACGTCCGCGGGTCATCCGGACGATGAATGACGACGGTCCGCGGGCTGCCGTTTGACGTCCGTGCCGCGGACGAAAGAAGCGTCCCAACCGGCAGGAGACGGCGGCAATCGTGGTTCGCCTGCCGTTTCCTCCGATACGCCAGACTTGCCGCCCGCGCAGCTAGATTTTCACGATCGCCCCTTGCTTGGCGGAGCGAAGTGCCGCGTCGGCCAGTTGCAGTGCGATCAGTCCATCTTCGGCCGAGGGAGAAGGTGCCGTTCCGCTTTCCAGACTGTCGATAAACGCGGAGATCTCCGCCGCGTAAGCGGCGGTGTAACGGGTCATGAAGAAGTCGTGGAGCGGCGGGCGCGTGTAGCCGTCCTTGTTGGCGACCTCGATCGACACCGGCCGCTGATTTTCCGCGGATACCGAACCCAAAGAGCCATGGACCTCAATGCGTTGGTCGTAACCATAGCTGGCGCGACGGGAATTGGAGATAACGCATTGGCGCCCGCTCGCCGTCGTCAGGATGAGGCTAGCGCTATCGTAGTCGCCCAGTTCGCCGATTTTCGGATCGACCAGAACCGCGCCGACCGCCATGACGGAGACAATCTCTTCGCCGAGCAGAAAACGTGCCATATCGAAATCGTGGATGGTCATGTCGCGGAAAATGCCGCCTGAAACCTTGATATATTCCGCCGGCGGCGGACCCGGGTCGCGGCTGGTGATTGTCACCATTTCGACTTTGCCGATCCGGCCTTCATCGATTGCCTGGCGTACCGCGCGGAAATGCGGATCGAACCGGCGATTGAAACCGAGCATCACCTTCGCGCCGCTCTTGCGGACGGTCTCGAGGCAGGCTCTGGCGCGGTCGACATCGAGGTCGATCGGCTTTTCGCAGAAGATCGCTTTGCCGGCCTTTGCAAAGCGTTCGATAAGATCTGCATGAGTGTTGGTCGGCGTGCAGATGATGACCGCGTCGATGTCTCGATCCGCCTCGATGTCTTCAATGCTGCTGACCCTGCAGCCGGCACTGTCGGCGATTGCCTGGGCGGCTTCAGTCACTGCATCGACCACCGCCACCAGCCTGGCGCGCTTGTCCTCGGCGATTGCCCGGGCATGCACCTTCCCGATGCGTCCTGCGCCCAAAAGCGCCAGCTTGGTGACCATGGTCGTCCTCCCACAAAATCGGTTGCGTCTGTGGCCCTCTACGATCTCTGTTCCGCTGATGCTGGGAAAAGCGAATTCGTGGTCGCGAGGATCCATTCTCGATTTGGAATATATTTTCTATTCTGCTAGATGTTGATCCACCTTATGTCAAGCGCGCGATTGGAGGCACAGAAGTATGAATGAAGGGGCCGGTCCGACCACCATCAAGGCCTTCGAGGAGCGGCTGCTGGAAGTAGTGGAACGCCTTCCGAAGCGGCTGCGGCAGTGCGCCGAATATGTGGCGGCGAACAAGGACCGGATTGCTGTCTCGACGGTGGCCGAGATGGCGGAGGGTGCCGGGGTACAACCGTCTGCATTCATGCGGTTCTGCCAGATCATGGGTTTTTCCGGCTTTTCGGAAATGCAGAAGCTCTTTCGCGAGTCTTTCGTCGGCGGCTGGCCGGATTACACGACGCGCCTTCAGCACCTGCGCGAAAAAGCGGAGGGAAGCCCCTCGGCGCTGCTGGCGGAGTTCGTCGAGGCGGGACGCATGTCGCTCGAAAATCTCTTCAAGACGATCGAGCCGCAGAGCCTCGAGCAGGCGGTACAGGTGCTGGCCGACGCGCAGATGATTCACATCATCGGATTGCGACGCTCATTTCCGGTGGCCAGCTATATGGCCTATGCCTTCGAGAAGATGGACGTACCGGCCATGCTCCACAGCGCCGTCGGAAGGCTCGATAACCGCAATGCCATCCGTCCCGGTGATGTGCTGCTTGCTATCACCTTTTCTCCCTACTCGGCGGAAACGATTGAACTCGTGGAAGCGGCGCAGGCACGAGGTGTTCCGGTTGTCGCTTTGACGGATACGATCGTCAGCCCCCTCCGCAAATATGAAGCCATCATCCTGTCGGTTTCCGAGGTGGACTTTGGCGCCTTCCGCTCGCTTTCCGCTACCCTCTGTCTTGCCATTGCTTTGTCCGTGGCGGTGGGCACGCGGCGTTCTCCCTGAATATTCGTATTGAAATTCTACAAAATAGAATTTATAGTCCATATAGACGACGGAGGAATGATGCGCCGGTAGATGCGCCATTCGAAATGGCTGGCGGAGCGCAGCAGCTTCGCAGCCGGCAGGGAGGAAAATTTGACGTCACTCGATCTCATCACGATCGGCAGGTCATCCGTCGACCTCTACGGCGCTCAAGTCGGGGGGCGTCTGGAAGACATGGGCTCTTTCAATAAGTATATCGGCGGCTCACCCACCAACATAGCCGCAGGCGCGGCGCGGCTTGGTCTGAAAAGCGCACTGATTACCCGCGTCGGCGCCGAGCATATGGGCCGGTTCATTCGCGAGCAATTGGTACGCGAGGGTGTCGACGTGCGGGGCGTGAAGACCGATCCGGAGCGCCTGACTGCGCTGGTCCTGCTCGGCATCCGCGACCAGAATCAGTTCCCCCTGATCTTCTATCGCGAGAACTGCGCCGATATGGCTCTTTGCGAGGATGACATCGATCCGGCACTGATCGCCGATGCCCGCTGCGTCTGCGTGACGGGCACGCATCTGTCCCATCCGCGTACGGAAGCCGCTGTGCTGAAGGCGCTGATCCTTGCACGGAAAAACGGTGCCCGCACAGCGCTCGATATTGACTATCGTCCCAATCTCTGGGGCCTTGCAGGTCACGAGGCAGGAGAAAGCCGGTTCATCGAGTCCGAGAAAGTAACCGCAAAACTGCAGTCCACATTGCACCTGTTCGATCTGATCGTCGGCACCGAAGAGGAATTCCACATCGCCGGCGGCTCCACGGATACGCTCGAGGCGTTGAAGGCCGTGCGTGAGGTTTCCAATGCCGCTTTGGTGTGCAAGCGCGGTCCGATGGGCGCTGTGGTGTTCGAGGGGGACGTGCCCGACAGCCTGGAGCGGGGCCAGACCGGGGAAGGCTTCCCGATCGAAGTGTTTAACGTGCTCGGCGCCGGTGACGGATTTATGGCTGGTTTGTTGAAAGGGTGGCTGACGGACGAGGATTGGCCGACAGCCCTGAAATATGCCAATGCCTGCGGCGCCTTTGCCGTGTCGCGGCATGGCTGCACTCCGGCCTATCCCAGTTGGGAAGAGCTGCAATATTTCTTCAAGACCGGAATTCGCGAAAAGGCTCTACGCAAGGATGCGGCGCTCGAACAGGTGCATTGGTCGACGAACCGCAAGGGCGACTGGTCGACCATGCGGGTCTTCGCCTTCGATCATCGCATGCAGCTCGAGGCAATGGCCGAGGAGGCGGGCGCGCCGGCCGACAGGATTGGTGCTTTCAAGCTGCTTTGCCTGGATGCCGCAAAGAGGGTCGCCGGCAACGACACCGGTTATGGCCTTCTTTGCGACGGCCGGCTTGGCCGCGATGCACTTTATGCCGCCGCTGGAACAGGCCTCTGGATCGGTCGCCCCGCAGAATGGCCCGGCTCCCGCCCGCTGACGCTCGAGCCGGAACTCGGCCTGGATTGCGGCGGGCTTGGGGAATGGCCCCTCGATCAGGTGGTCAAGGTTCTCTGTTTCTATCATCCGGACGATACGGCCGAGCTGCGGGCCGAACAGGAGGTGACTGTGAAGCGCCTGTTCGAGGCGGCACGCCGCAACCGCCTGGAAATGCTCCTGGAGGTCATTCCTTCCAAGGTCGGATCGTCGAATGACGAGACGGTCGGGAAGATCATCGATCGTTTTTACGAGATCGGCGTTTATCCCGACTGGTGGAAGCTGGAGCCGATGAAGAGCGAAGCGGCCTGGGCCAATGCCTGCGCGGCTGTGCAGCGAAACGATCCTTATACGCGCGGGATCGTGGTTTTGGGGCTCGATGCTCCGCAGGCGGAGTTGCAGGACAGTTTCCGCCTTGCTGCCCGCTTCGACCTCGTCAAGGGTTTTGCCGTAGGCAGGACGATTTTCGGGGAGGCGGCGCGCAATTGGCTGGCGGGCCGTATTTCGGACGATGAAGCCGTGGAGGATATGGCAGGGCGCTATCGCAGCCTGTGCCAAATCTGGGATGAGGCACGCGCCAGAACGGGAGAAGCGGCGTGAAGACAGTACGTTTGACGGCGGCACAGGCGCTGGCGCGCTATCTGGCCAACCAGCTGAATGAGGATGGCGAGACCTATATCGCAGGAGTATGGGCGATCTTCGGCCACGGCAATGTTGCCGGCATTGGCGAAGCGCTCTACGGCATTCGCGAGGAACTGCCGACCTATCGCGGCCAGAATGAGCAATCCATGGCTCATGCCGCGATTGCCTATGCCAAGCAGCTGCGCCGCCGCCGCGCCATGGCGGTGACATCCTCCATTGGCCCCGGCGCGACGAACATGGTGACGGCAGCCGCCCTTGCCCATGTCAACCGCCTGCCGGTGCTGCTGATCCCGGGCGATATCTTTGCCAACCGCGGCCCGGATCCGGTCTTGCAGCAGATCGAGGATTTCGGCGACGGCACGGTATCCGCCAACGATTGCTTCAAACCTGTCAGCCGCTATTTCGATCGCATCATGCGGCCGGAACAGCTTCTGACTGCACTGCCGCGCGCCATGCGCACCATGACGGATCCGGCCGATTGCGGTCCGGTGACGCTTGCCTTCTGCCAGGACGTGCAGGCCGAGGCCTTTGATTATCCTGAAGCTTTCTTCGAAAAAAGGGTGTGGCGCATCCGCCGGCCTGAACCCGATCGGAACGAATTCGAAGCGGCAGTGGCAGCCCTGAAGGCCGCGAGAAACCCGGTGATCGTGGCCGGGGGCGGCGTGCATTTCGCCGGCGCGACCGAAACGCTGAAGGTTTTCGTGGAAAAGCACCGGATCCCTGTGGTGGAAACGCAGGCAGGCAAGTCGGCACTTGCTTGGGATCATGATCTGAATTTCGGACCGGTTGGCGTAACCGGGGCGGAAAGCGCCAACTCCGTTTCGGAAAATGCTGACCTGGTGATCGGCGTCGGCACACGCTTTCAGGATTTTACCACCGGGTCTTGGGCGCTGTTCAAAAATCCGAACCGCAAGATTCTGGCGTTGAACGTGCAGGCCTATGATAGTTCCAAGCACGATGCGATCCCGCTTGTGGCGGATGCGAAGATTGGGCTCGAGGAACTTTCGGCTGCTCTTGGCGATCACCGTTATGCTGCTCCGGATGCTTCACTGAAGACGGGCTGGTTCGCCAAGGCCGATGCGGCAACCGCGGCTCCCAAGGACGCCAACACGCTGCCGACGGACATGCAGGTGATCGGCGCCGTACAGCGGGCCTCGCGCGACAACACGGTGGTGATGTGCGCGGCCGGCACCATGCCGGGTGGGTTGCATCAGTTGTGGAAGGCCAAGCTGCCGCTCTCCTACCATATGGAATACGGGTTCTCCTGCATGGGTTACGAGATCGCGGGGGGCCTCGGCATCAAGATGGCGGAGCCGGATCGCGATGTAATCGTCATGGTCGGCGACGGCTCCTACATGATGATGAACTCGGAGCTCGCGACAGCTGTTGCCATGGGCGCGAAGATCACCGTCGTGATCACCGATAACCGCGGTTACGGCTGTATCAACCGGCTTCAAGTCAGTGCCGGTGGCGCAGAATTCAACAATCTCTATGCCCACACGAATGTAAATCCGATTGCCATCGATTTTGCCGCGCATGCGGCGGCAATGGGTGCTGATGCGCGCAAGGTTTCGTCGATCGCCGATCTGGAAGCGGCCCTCAATGCCGCCCGCGATGCCACCGTTCCAACTGTGATCGTCATCGATACCGATCCTTATCCGGCGCTCGATGCCGGTGGTTATTGGTGGGATGTGGCCGTCCCGGAAGTCTCGCCACGGGAAGAAGTCAAAAAGGCTCGGGTAGCCTACGAAGCCGCGCTCAAGGAAAGAAGCTAGTCATGATCCTCTACGGAACCAATCCAATCGCCTGGTCGAATGACGACGACCGTTCCCTCGGCGCTCATATCAGCCTGGAGCAATGCCTGGACGAGACGGCCAGGATCGGCTTCGACGGGATCGAAAAAGGCCACAAATTTCCGCAGCAGCCGGAAGCGTTGAAGGCGGTTCTCGAACCGCGCGGGTTGCGGTTCATTTCGGGATGGCACTCGCTGAATTTGCTGACGAACTCCATCGAGGAGGAAAAGGCTGCGATGCAGCCGCCGCTCGACCTTCTGAAGGCGATGGGCTCAAGCGTCATCATTGTTTGCGAGACCTCCAATGCCATTCACGGCAATGACAGCGTGGCGCTCGTCGATCGCCCGAAACTCGCCGATGCCGACTGGGCAAAATTCGGCGCCGGCGTCGAGGCACTGGCGGAATTTGCCGCCGGGCAGGGGATCGCGCTCGTCTACCACCATCATATGGGTACCATCGTCGA
Organism: Neorhizobium sp. R1-B; assembly: GCF_004368875.1. Lineage (NCBI taxonomy): Bacteria > Pseudomonadati > Pseudomonadota > Alphaproteobacteria > Hyphomicrobiales > Rhizobiaceae > Neorhizobium > Neorhizobium sp. R1-B. The sequence continues at coordinate 145,106 of NZ_SOEM01000005.1, read as the reverse complement.
GAGCGAGGATGAGATCGACAGGCTGATGGCAAATACCGGGCCGCATGCCAAACTGCTGCTCGATACGGGCCATTGCCTGTTCGGCGGCGGGAATCCGGAAACGGTCGCTAGAAAATACATGAACCGCGTGGGTCATATCCACGCGAAGAATGTGCGGCCGGACATCGCCCGGCAGGTAGGCGAGGAGAAGCTGTCGTTCCTTGAGGGCGTACGCCGTGGCGTATTCACCGTACCCGGAGACAAGGAGGGAGGCGTGGATTTCCAGCCTGTCCTGAAGATTGCAGCGGAACATGGTTACGAAGGGTGGCTTGTGATCGAAGCCGAGCAGGATCCTGATGTCAGAAATCCTTTTGAATATCAGAGCCTCGGCTTGTCTTCGCTGAAAGCGATGGCGAGGGCGGCAGGCCTCGACAAGGCGGAGGCTGTGGCATGAGCAATCTGCTGCGCAAGCCGAAAGGTCGGGGTGGCAAGGTGCATGACGTCACGCCGAAGGACGCCGGTTGGGGATATGTCGGCTTCGGGCTCTACAGGCTCAAACCCGGCGAAACGGTCGGCGAGGAAACCGGAGAGACCGAAGTCATTCTTGTCCTGGTTCAGGGCAAGGCACGCGTCAGCGGGGGAGGCAAGGACTTCGGAGAGCTTGGCGATCGCATGAACGTTTTCGAGCGCAAGCCGCCTCACTGCGTTTATATTCCCGCAGGCGCCAAATGGAATGCGACCGCAAGCACCGATTGCGAACTCGCCGTCTGCACGGCACCCGCCAAGCCGGGGCGTGAGGCTGCACAGATCGGGCCGCAGGGCCTGTCTCTCAATACGCGCGGCAAGGATGCCAATACTCGCTATATCTATCCGATCGCGATGGAAGAGCGGGAAGTCGCCGACAGCCTGCTGGTCACGGAGGTCTTCACGCCATCGGGAAACTGGTCTTCCTATCCGCCGCACCGACACGACGTAGACAATTTTCCGGACATGACCTATCTGGAGGAGACCTATTATCACCGGTTGAATCCGGCGCAGGGTTTTGGCTTCCAGCGGGTTTTCACCGAGGATGGCTCGCTTGACGAGACCATGGCGGTTGAAGATGGGGACCTGGTCCTGGTGCCGAAGGGCCACCATCCCTGCGGTGCGCCCTATGGGTACGACATGTATTACCTGAACGTCATGGCGGGCCCGATCCGTAAATGGCGCTTCAAGAACCATCCTGATCACGATTGGATTTTTAGGCGCGACAACCCCTGACGCTTTCGTCCTGTCGGTTCATCAGCAAATGAGGAGAAATAGGATGGCTGGCTTGGGCGTCGGGCTGATTGGCACCGGCTATATGGGCAAATGCCACGCGCTTGCCTGGAATTCCGTGGCGAGCGTTTTTGGGGACATAGACCGCCCACGCCTTGTGGCGCTTGCCGAGGTCGATGCCGAACTTGCCGCACGCAAGGCGCGCGATCTCGGATTTGCCCACGCCACAAGCAATTGGCGCGATCTTCTGGCCGATCCGGATGTGGATGTGATCTCCGTCACGACGCCGAATGCCTTTCACGCCGAAATGGCCATAGCTGCGCTCGAGGCCGGCAAACATGTGTGGTGCGAAAAACCCATGGCGCCTCTGCTGGGCGATGCCGAGCGCATGCAGGCGGCAGCGAGCCGGTCAGGCAAGGTCGCCGCCATGGGCTACAACTACATCCAGAACCCGATGATCCGCCAGATCAAAGGACTGATTGAGCAAGGCGCCATCGGTGCCGTCAATCATGTGCGCGTTGAAATGGACGAGGATTTCATGGCCGACCCGCAGGCGCTCTTCTACTGGAAGAGCGAGGCGGCGTCCGGTTACGGCGCACTGGACGATTTCGCGGTGCATCCTTTGTCACTGCTTTTTACGCTCTTCGGCCATGTCGAGGCGGTCATCGCCGACATGGTCAAGCCTTACGCGGAAAGGCCGCTGCCGGACGGAGGAAGTCGCCCGGTGGAAAACCACGATCTGGCGAGTGTCCTTTTCCGGTTGGAAGGGGGTATTTCAGGGGTGCTGATGGCGAACCGTTCCGCCTGGGGACGCAAAGGCCGTATCTCGCTACAGATCTTCGGGTCGCAAGGCTCTATCCTGTTCGACCAGGAGCGGATGAACGAATTCGAACTGTACCAGAATTCCGGCGACAAGACGCAACAGGGCTTCCGGAAGATCCTGGCTGCACCGGATCATCACCCCTATGATCGCTTTATCCCGGCCCCGGGTCATGGCCTCGGTTTTAATGATCTGAAGATCATCGAGTGCCACGAATTGATCTCGGCCATCAACGGCAAGCCGGCGCATCTCATCAGCTTCGGGGATGGTCTTCAAATCGAGCGCTCCGTCCACGCCATGGCCCGTTCATTTGCGGAGCGACGTTGGGTGACGGTGGAAACCTGACGGCTCGCTGGCCAGTTATTCTGCTCAGTGGTTCTCCTCTAAAAAAGAAAAGGCGGCCGAAGCCGCCCAGATGTGCCTGATGGAGGACGCTCAAGCCTTGGCCCGCTTCTTCTGGCGATAAACGTCAGCAACGACTGCGGCGACAATGATCATGCCCTTGACGATTTCCTGGTAATAGGCGTCGACCCGCAGGAAGGTGAAGCCCGAGGTCATCACGCCGAGGATGACGGTTCCGATCACGGTGCCGGTGATGCGGCCTGCTCCTCCTGAAAGGGAGGTGCCACCAATGACGGCCGCGGCGATGGCGTCGAGTTCGTACATGACTCCCATGCCGGCCTGGGCGGTCTGCGCCCGGGCTGCGGTCACCACCCCGGCAAGGCCTGCCAGCATGCCGGCAATTGCATAGACCTTGATGAGATGAGCCTCGATATTGATGCCTGAGACGCGCGCAGCTTGTGTGTTTGCGCCGATCGCGTAAGTGAATTTCCCATAGCGGGTGTATCGCAACGCCACATGAAAGATGAGGGCGACGGCGAGGAATACGATCACCGGCCAGATGCCCGTGCCGATGAAGGTGAAGCTGTCGCTGAGACCTGAGACGGGTTGCCCCTTGGTGTACCACTTTGACAGACCCCGGGCCGTTACCATCATTCCGAGGGTAGCGATGAACGGCGGGATCTTCGTCTTGGCGATGAGCTGTCCATTGATGTATCCGGCAAGCATGCCGGCTAAGACCCCGACCCCGATCGGAACGAAAAATGGCATGTCGGTCAGGCTTGGATAGAGGGCTCGGGGCCAGGTGGAGGCTTGGGCAAAACTTGCCGACAGCATGGCTGTCAGGCCGACCACCGATCCGGATGAAAGGTCGATCCCGCCGGTGATGATGACCTGCGTGACGCCGACAGAGATGATCCCGATCACGGAGACCTGCAAGATCATGATCGTCAGGCGCTGCTGGTTGAACAGGAAACTCTGGCCGATCAGAAGCCAGCCGAGTAGTTCGTAAATGAGTGCAATGCCGATCAGCACCAGAAAGATATTGGCCTCCGGTGGCATGCGTCGGTTCCGGCGGCGTGCCGGCGTTGCCTTGAGACTGCCTTTGGCCGCAGCGTCAGTCGTCATTTTATCCTCCCTCAGGTCTTGGGCACGTCAACGCGACGCAAGATCCATGACCTTGACTTGTGTTGCTTCTGCTCGATCGAGGAAGCCCGTGACCCGGCCTTCATGCATGACCATTATGCGGTCGCTCATCCCCAGGACCTCCGGCATTTCCGACGAGATCATGATGACCGCGACGCCTTTTCGGGCCATTTCGCAAACGAGCCGGTGAATCTCGGCCTTGGCTCCGACGTCGATTCCGCGCGTGGGTTCATCCAGAATAAGGATCCGCGGATCGGTCAGCATCCAGCGCCCGATCAGCACCTTTTGCTGGTTGCCGCCGGACAGGTTCTCGACGCGCTCGGCAAGGCTTGGCGTCTTGATCCTCAACTTGCGGCACATGTCCTCGCAGACGTCGCTCAGTTCCGCCTCCTGAACAAAGCCTTTGCTCACGAACTTGTCCTGGAGGACGGCAATCTGCATGTTTTCAAGCACGTCGAGGATCAACAGACAGCCTGTGTCCTTGCGGTCCTCGGTCAGGAAAGCCATTCGGTGACGGATGGCCGTGGTGGGACTATCGATGACAACCGCCCGGCCATCAATTTCGATTGTGCCGGAGGTCGCGGGCGTCACGCCGAACAGTGTCTCTGCCACGTTTGACCGACCCGAGCCGACCAGGCCTGCGACCCCGAGAATTTCACCGGCGCGCACGTCGAATGAAACGTCGTGGAACACGCCCTTCAGGTTGAGGTTCTTTACCGACAAGACGGTATCGCCGATCGGCACATCCTCCTTGGGAAACATTTGAGTAATTTCGCGGCCGACCATCATCCGGATGATGTCGTCGCGGGTGACCTCGGTCGAAGCATGCGTGCCGATATATCTGCCGTCACGGAATACCGAGAACTCGTCTGCGATCTCGAAGAGCTCGTTCATCTTGTGGGTGATGTAGACGATCCCGATCCCCTGGGTGCGCAGGTCGCGGATGATCTGGAAGAGATGGTCCACTTCGCGCTCGGTGAGGGCCGAGGTCGGTTCGTCCATGATAAGGACATCCGATTCGTAGGAGACGGCTTTGGCGATTTCTACCATTTGCCGATTGGCGACGGAGAGGTCGCCGACCCTGGCCTCAGGATCTATCTGGATGTTCAGCCGGCTGAAGAGTTCTTCGGTGCGCCGGTACATTTCGCCATGATTGACAAGGCCGAAGCGGTTGAGCGGTTCGCGGCGGATCCAGATATTTTCCGCCACCGTCATATAGGCCATCAGGTTCAGCTCCTGATGGATCATGGCGATGCCGTTTTCCAGGGCGTCGAGGGGCGATCGCAGCCGTATTTCCGCGCCTCTCAGCCTTACGGTGCCCTTGTCGGGCTGATAGATGCCCGCCAGAACCTTCATCAACGTGGACTTGCCCGCACCGTTCTCGCCCATCAGCGCGTGCACGGTGCCGCGTCTCAGTCGGAACGAAACATCATCGAGGGCGACGACGCCGGGAAATTCCTTGCGCACGTCTTCTGCCGTCAGCAGGAATTCCGCATTGGGAATCGCGCCGCTCTTGCGCACGGCAGCCATGGTCGATGGGCTTACGACCATTCCAATCTCCTGTGGAGCGAGAAAATGGGGATGCGGCAGACTTCCGCCGCATCCAGAAAACGCCGCTTAGTTCTTGGCGACGAAGTCCTTCACGTTAGCAGGCGTAACCAGCTGGAAGGGGATGTAGACCTTCTTGTCGACCTTCTCGCCCTTGACGAGCTTCAAGGCAGCATCGAGGGCGCCTTTGCCCTGACCGGCTGCGTCTTGAAACACCGTGACATCGAGATCGCCGGCCTGCATGGCGGCAAGCGCATCCTGCGTGGCGTCCACTCCAGCAACGACCACTTTCTTCATGTCCTTGCCCGCGGCTTTCAAAGCTTGGATCGCGCCGATCGCCATTTCGTCGTTGTTGGAAATGACTGCATCGAACTCCAGGCCGCTGGAAAGCCAGTTGGTCATCAAGTCCGCGCCCTGGGTGCGCTGCCAATTGGCCGTTTGCTCCTCGACGATCTTGATGCCCTTGCATTCGTCGGTCGCGACAACGTCATGCACGTCCTTCGTCCGCATGCGGGCGGCCTGGTTGGACAGTTCTCCCATCATGATCACGGCAGTGCCCTTTCCGCCCAGGAGCCTGCAGACCTCCTTGGTCTCCAGCGTGCCGGACTCCATTTCATTGGAGGCAACGAAGGCCTGCTTTTCCGGCAGGCTGTCGACGTTGACAGGCTCTCGATTGACGTAGATGAGCGGTATCTTGGCTTCCGCCGCCAGTTTCGACATGGCGGTCGTTGCGTCGGTATCGACCGGGTTGACGATAATCGCGTCAACGCCGGCGGCGATGAAATTCTGGATCTGACTCTGCTGCTTGGCGACGTCGTTCTGGGCGTCTTCCACCTGCAGCGTCACACCTTTCAGCGTCTTTGCATAATCCTGCATCCCGTTGCGCAGCACCGTCAGGAAATTGTCGTCGAACAGCGCCATCGATACGCCGACCGTCTCGGCATGTGCAGCGGTACTTAACAGCAAAGACAGCGTCGCACCGAAAATGAGCTTCTTCATGTGGTCTCCTCCTCTATTGGTTTCCGGCGTCACCCGATCTTACCGGAACTGGCCTCCCGACCGAGTAATCTCATCCCCGCTCCCGACGTGGATGCGCCGCGGAATGATTCAGCCACGGCTCGGATGTTACGGATAATTTATTCCATTTTTTGAGTGAGCCGTCAACGGCGCTCATCGCAGAAATTCTCAATGGCAGCAAAATTCGCTTAATTTCTGGAGAAAATGCGGATGAGGAGCAAGATCAGTGGCAGAATTTTTGTTCTAAAGAGGCCACCGACCGTGCTCCACGGTTTCGGTGGTATTTGGTGAGAACACTGCTTGATAAGGACAGCCGCCGCAGGGATTTCCCGCGTCTTGAAGTCGGGTCGTTGCGGCAATCGGGTCACTCCCTTGCTCAAATTCCGAGTGGGGCTTAAAGCAGATATTCGAGTGCTTTCGGGAATGATGCAGATGACCACCAGCAGTTACTTTTCAGCCGTGGGCGGCTTGCCGCCGCAGACGCAAACTCTGTCCAGCAAGGCCGTTTTCACCACCGCTTATGCGGTGATACCCAAGACGGTCATGAGCGATATCGTCACAAGCCTGCTGCCGCACTGGAGCGGTACGCGCGCCTGGATCCTGTCGCGTCCGTTGAGTGGTTTTGCCGAGACCTTTGCGCAGTACATAATGGAAGTGCAGCCGGGCGGCGGCAGCGAGCGACCCGAACCGGACGCGCGCGCGCAGGCCGGCATCTTCGTCGTGGCGGGCGAGATGACGATCGAGCTCGATGGTGCATCACATAACTTGAGATCGGGGTCTTTCGCCTATCTGCCCGCCGGTAGACACTGGGCCTTGAAGAACAACAGCGCCGCGGCGGTTCGTTTCCACTGGATTCGCAAGGCGTTCAAGGTGGTGGAGGGGCTTGAGCCGCCGCCGCCGGTTTTTACCCACGAAGACGAATGCGCGTTGGACCCGATGCCGGATACGGATGGCAAATGGGCGACAACCCGTTTCATCGATCCATCCGATATCCGCTATGACATGCATATCAATATCGTCACCTTCGAGCCGGGCGCCATCATTCCTTTCATGGAAACCCATATCATGGAGCATGGGCTTTATGTGTTGGAAGGCAAGGCGGTCTACCGACTGAATCAGGACTGGGTCGAGGTGGAAGCGGGTGACTATATGTGGCTTCGCTCCTTCTGCCCGCAGGCATGTTACGCCGGGGGGCCAGGTCGCTTCCGCTATCTGCTCTACAAGGATGTGAACCGGCATCCCGAGCTTTGAAGAGTCTGGGTCGTCTTTCGCCAATTGAGCGATTTTTGATGCAGCCGTTCGGCTGCTTTGTATTCCCGCGCTCCCCGTAGTCCTTTCGAGACAATTCTAACCCCACGCCTCGCTGCGTTGCCCGCTGGGTAGCGCCTGTGAGAATGGGGAGGCTCGCCTTCAAATCAGAAAGGGCACGACGCGTGGCATCGATTCCTACGTTGCCATTGACACCGCTCGCGTCTTCGTTATTCTGTTATAAAAGTCGATATAACATAATAGTGGAACATAAGATCGGGAGACTGTGATGAAACTGAAACTTGCATTCCTTCTGGCGACGGCCCTCGTCGCCGTACCCAGCTTGTCCTTGGCGCAGCAAAAAGGTGGTGTCATCAATGTGGCGACGATCGGCGAGCCGCCGACGCTTGATCCGATGGCCTCGACGGCCGACCTTGTGGGAATCGTGACGCAACACATCTTCGAGACCCTCTATACCTTCGACAAGGGCTGGAAGGTTACGCCACTCCTGGCCGAGAGCCTCCCGGAGATCAGCGCCGACGGGAAGACCTACACGATCAAGCTGCGCACCGGCATCAAGTTCCACGATGGAAGCGACATGACCTCGGAAGATGTGATCGCTTCACTCGGCCGTTGGACCAAGACTGCCTCGCGCGGCAAGCAGGCCGCCGGCTTCATCGAAACCCTGGCAGCGACCGGCCCGGACGCCGTCACCATCAAGCTGAAGCAACCTTATGCGCCGCTTGTTTCGCTGCTTGCCTTCAACAACTCTGCGGCGATTATCATCCCGGCCGAGAAGCAGGCGGAGCCGATGACGGAGTTTGTCGGCACCGGTCCTTATATGCTGAAGGAGCGCAAGGCCGACCAATATATCCAGCTAGCGCGTTTCGACGGCTACAAGCCTCGCTCTGGCGCGAGCGATGGTTATGGCGGCGCCCGCCACCAATATCTCGACGAGATCCGTTTCGTGCCGGTGCCCGATCCGAACACGCGCGTCGAGGCTGCCGTCTCGGGCCAATACGATTATGTCGATTCCATTCCTGTGGAATCCTTCGACAAGATCAAATCCTCTTCCGCTTCTGCGCCTGTTTTGCTCAAGCCGTTCGGCTATCCGGTGTTCGTCTTCAACACCAAGGAAGGCCTGGCCTCGAAGCTGGAACTGCGCAAGGCCGTCACTCAAGCTCTCAGCATGGAGGACATGCTGGCGGCGGCCTTTGGCAGCAAGGATTTTTATGCCCTCGATGGTGCCTTTTATCCCGCCAACTATGGGTGGCATAGCGAAACGGGAGTCGAGGGCAACTATAATGTTGCCAATCCGGAAGCCGCCGCGAAGGCTCTGAAGGCTGCGGGCTATAACGGCGAGCCGCTTCGCATCCTGACAAGCCGCCAATACGAATTCCACTACAAGATGGCGCAGGTTGCTGCCGAATATCTGAAGCTGGCCGGCTTCAAGGTCGATATGCAGGTCGTAGACTGGGCGACATTGACCCAGAGGCGCACCGACCCCAAGCTGTGGGACATCTATATTACCCACAGCCCTTTCCTGCCGGAACCGGCCCTGATCGGCGCGCTTTCGACCAGTTCACCCGGCTGGTGGGACACGCCCGCCCGTAAGGCTGCGGTCGATGCCTTCACCTCCGAGACAGATGCTGCCAAGCGCGTAAAGCTTTGGGCAAATGTCCAGAAGACGATCTACGATGAACTCCCGCTTATCAAGATCGGAGACTTCAACGCGGTCGCGGCGAAGTCGAAGAAACTCGAAGGCGTGGATCCGGCTCCCTGGCCGTATTTCTGGAACGCGTCCATCACGAAGTAGGCACGAGGAGGGTGGATGTCAGGCCAAGGCCGGCATCCACCACTCGTCCTGTCCTGCTGCGGACACGGGAACCTTTACCATGATACGTTACATCCTACAGCGCCTGGCCGGCATGATCGTCGTGATGTTCCTGGTCGTAACGATCGTCTTCGTGATCGTGCGTGTTACGCCGGGCGACCCTGCAGCCGTGATGCTCGGCCCGGACGCGACCCCACAGGACATCGCGGAATTGAGGACAAGGCTCGGTCTCGACCAGTCCATCGTGGTCCAGTATGTCTTTTATGTCGGGCAACTTCTGAAAGGTGATCTCGGCCAGTCCATATTCCTCAACATGCCGGTTGGCGCCGCGCTCATGGATCGCGCCGAACCGACTTTCTTCCTGACGATCTTCTCGCTGGCGATCGCGAGCGTCATCGCTCTGCCCGTCGGCATCTATGCCGCCTATCGGCGCGGCTCTTTCGTGGATCAGGCGGCCACTACCGTGGCGATGCTGGCCGCCAGCATTCCGAGCTTCTGGCTAGGGCTCATCCTCATGCAGTTTTTTGCCGTCAGGCTGAATATTTTTCCGGTCTCAGGATATGGCGGTCCGGGCGCGGGTTTCCTGGAGAGGATGTACCATCTGACGTTACCGGCCCTGGCGCTGGGCGTGGTTTCCTCGGCGCTGATCCTGCGGTTCACCCGCGCTTCCATGCTCGACGTCTTCAGTGACGACTATGTCCGTACTGCCCGTGCCAAAGGCCTGTCGGAGCGGCGTGTGGTGCTGAAGCACGCGCTGAAAAACGCGCTCATTCCGATCCTGACCGTCATCGGATTGACGGCGGCCGTGCTGATTTCCGGCGCGGTAGTGACGGAAACCGTGTTCGGGCTGCCGGGTGTCGGCAACCTTGTCGTATCCGCCGTGCTTCGCCGCGACTACCCCGTCATCCAGGGGGCATTGCTCGTGATCGCTGGCCTTTATGTCCTCATCAATTTTGCAATCGATATGCTCTATCTTCTGATCGATCCGAGGGTGCGCTACTGATGGCCGATGTCGCAACCACCAATTCGGCGCCGGCCGTCGGGGAAAAGTCACGGTTCCTTCGCCGCTTGCTGAAGCGCAAGACGGTCGCCATCGGCCTTGTTGTGCTGACGGTCTTCGTTCTGCTTGCGGTTCTTGCGCCCTGGGTTGCGCCCTTTTCGCCCTCTAAGCTTTCGATCGTCAACCGCCTGAAGCCGCCGGGCGAGCTCTACTGGTTCGGCACCGACGAGTTCGGTCGCGATATCTTTTCGCGCACCATTCATGCGGGGCGGCTATCGCTCTTGGTTGGATTTGCCGTCGTCGTGCTTTCCGCGGCGATCGGGGTGACGCTCGGTCTGCTTGCCGGTTTCTTCCAGAAACTCGACACGCCGATCGCGCGGCTGATCGACGCGATGATGGCCTTTCCGGACATCTTGCTGGCGATTGCACTCGTGGCAGCCCTTGGCCCATCGCTGGTGACGGTCATTCTCGCGCTTGCCATCGTCTACGCCCCGCGTCTCGCCCGCGTCGTCCGCGCCTCGACATTGGTCATACGCGAACTGCCCTATGTGGAAGCAGCCAAGGCGCTCGGGATTTCGACCTTCCACATCATGACACGGCATGTGCTGCGCAATCTGGTGTCGCCGATCCTGGTTCAGGGAACCTTCCTGTTCGCCAGCGCCATGCTTGCCGAGGCGGGCCTTTCCTTCCTCGGCCTCGGCGTCAGTCCCGAAATCCCCACCTGGGGAACGATGATTTCCGCCGGTCGCCAATATATCGGCCAAGCCGACTGGATGACCTATTTCCCGGGCCTCGCCATCATCCTGTGCGTGCTGTCGCTGCAGATGGTGGGCGATGGCCTCAGAGACATGCTCGATCCCAGACTTCGAAAGGACCTTTAAATGACCGGTGAAAAAGCGGAAAAACCGCTCCTCCTCACCAATGTAAAGCCGATGGCCTTCGGCGATGCGATGCCTGCCGACGCGACGGATATTCTGGTTGGCAAGGATGGCAACATATCCGCGATTGGGCCGTCGCTCGCCACGCCGGCAGATGCGATCCGCATCGATGGCAAAGGCGCCTGGATTTCGCCGGGCTGGGTGGATCTGCACGTGCATATCTGGCACGGCGGCACCGACATTTCGATCCGGCCGTCCGAATGTGGCGCAGAGCGAGGCGTGACGACGCTGGTCGACGCGGGATCAGCCGGCGAAGCCAATTTCCATGGTTTTCGCGAATATATCATCGAGCCGTCGAGGGAGCGCATCAAAGCCTTCCTGAACCTCGGCTCGATCGGTCTCGTCGCCTGCAACCGCGTGCCGGAACTGCGCGACATCAAGGACATCGACCTCGACCGGATTCTTGAATGTTATGCGGAAAACAGCGAGCATATCGTCGGCATCAAGGTACGCGCCAGCCATGTCATTACCGGCTCCTGGGGTGTCACGCCGGTCAAGCTCGGAAAGAAGATCGCCAAGATCCTCAAGGTTCCGATGATGGTGCATGTCGGTGAACCGCCGGCGCTGTATGACGAAGTGCTGGAAATCCTCGGCCCGGGCGACGTCGTCACCCACTGCTTCAACGGCAAGGCCGGTTCGAGCATTATGGAGGACGAGGATCTTTTCAATCTCGCCGAACGCTGCGCTTCCGAAGGGATCCGGCTGGACATCGGCCATGGCGGCGCGTCCTTCTCCTTCAAGGTCGCGGAAGCGGCGATCCAGCGCGGATTGCTGCCCTTTTCGATTTCGACGGACCTGCATGGTCATTCGATGAATTTCCCGGTCTGGGATCTGGCGACCACCATGTCGAAGCTCCTGTCGGTCGGCATGCCTTTCGACAAGGTTGTCGAAGCCGTGACCCATGCGCCGGCGTCGGTCATCAAGCTTTCGATGGACAACCGGCTCTCGGTCGGCGAGCGGGCCGATTTCACCATTTTTGATCTCGTGGATGCCGATCTGGAAGCGACCGATTCCAACGGCGATGTCTCGCGTCTCCAGAAGCTGTTTGAGCCGCGCTACGCCGTCATCGGTGCGGAAGCCATCGCCGCCAGCCGTTACATCCCGCGGGCTCGCAAGCTCGTTCGCCACAGCCACGGCTACTCGTGGCGGTGAGCGATCAATACAAAATTGCATGACAGGAGTTCGCGTGAACACGTCCCCAGCAAAGGCCGCCTCCGCGGCGCAATCGCCGTATGAGCGCCTGGCTCAACTCGGCATCCAGCTTCCGCCGTCGCCGCCGCCGATCGCCAATTTCGTGACGCATGTGCAGGAAGGCAATCTGCTCTATCTATCCGGCCAGGGACCTCGCGAAGCGAATGGCCATCTCTATTCCGGCAAGGTCGGTGCCGACGTGGATGTGGAGCTCGCCTATCAGCATGCCCGGTTGGTCGGCATCAACCTGCTTGCCGTCATGCATGAGGCGCTCGGCGATCTGTCGCGGGTGAAACGTGTGGTGAAATTGCTCGGCATGGTCAACGCCGTGCCGAATTTCGGAGATCACCCGAGCGTCATCAACGGCTGCTCAGACCTGCTCATCACCGTCTTCGGCGAAGCCGGCCAGCATGCCCGTTCCGCCGTCGGTTTTGGTTCGCTTCCTAATAACATCACCGTCGAGATCGAAGCGATCGTCGCATTGCGCGATTAGGAGCAGCGGTCAATGGTTTCGCCAGCCCATCAGTTTCTCGATCCGCTCAGCCGAGGCACGAACCTGCTCCGTGTAATGGTTCTCGTCGGAAAAGACCTTCTGCTCAGGCAGCACGATCGAAATGGTTGCGATGCACTGACCATCCCTGTCGCAGATCGGCGAGGCAATGCAGGCCACGGCATAATCGGATTCAGCGACCTGGATCGAAAGGCGCTCCCTGAATGCCTTGCCGGCCGAGTCGGCGAGCGTAAGGGCATCCACTTCGGCACGGCCGGTAGGCGAGGTGCGCGCGCATCGCTTGAAAAGCTCGATCCGTTCCGCCTCGGGCAAATGCCCGACGAGCAGGCGGCCGGAAGCGGTCCAGTTCAAGGGAACGCGCGTGCCGACGCGGGAGGCCACCTGGAAATGACTGGGGCCGTCGGCCATGGCAAGCACCAGCATATAGTCGCCGTCGCGGCCGCAGACCTGCACGGTTTCTCCCGCCTGGCGGCAGAGATCGTGCATTTCGTGTGTCGCGACGCTCATGAAATCAAGCGAGCGGGCGTAAGCCAGTCCGTAATGGTAAAGCCGAGCCCCGAGCCAGATCGTGCCGTCGAGGTTGCGTGCCAGCATGTTCTTTTCAACAAGATCGTCAATGATCACGTAGACGGTGGAAAGCGGCGCTTTGATCGCCTTGGCGATCGCGTAAGCCCCCGCCGGCGCCCCCGTTTCGTAGAGGTGGTCGATGACCTGCAGCGCCCGATCTATGCCGCTGACGCGCGAACGACGGCTGCCCTTGACATCATTGGCTTCCTCGGTGGCGACCGCGTCTTCGGGGATAGCTGCGGATGAAGTCTTTGCGTCCAATTCACAGTCCTCTTCTCGATTTGAGAGGCTATTACATTACTATGGCATAACTGTCGATGACAAATCGCAACCTGCCGCTACTTTGGAGAGACAGAATGTCCGATGATATCCGCGCCCAGATCGGTCTGCGTCCGGTGATCAATGTGTCCGGCACGATGACAAGCCTCGGTGCGTCGATCGTGGTGCCGCAGGCGATCGACGCGATGGCGGCGATCCTGCCGCAATTCGTGGAGATCAACGACCTGCAGCGGAAGGCAAGCGCGGTGATATCCCGATTGACGGGCGGGGAGGCGGGGTTCGTCACGGCTTCCTGCTCGTCGGGCATCAGCCTTGCGGTGGCAGGGTGCATCACCGGCAGCAATCTGCTCGCCATTGAGAGGCTTCCGGATGTCACGCCGGAAAAGAACGAAGTCATCGTCCAGATGGGGCATGTGGTGAGCTATGGCGCGCCCGTGGACCAGGCGATCCGGCTGGCCGGTGGCAAGGTGGTGCTGATCGGACAGGCGACCTCGACGCACCGATATCATATGGAAAACGCCATCAACGAAAAGACGGCTGCCGCTGTTTATGTCGTCTCCCACCACGTCGTCGACTACGGTTTGCTGCATTTGACCGAATTCGTCGAAATTGCCCATGCCAAAGGTGTGCCGGTCATTGTCGATGCGGCTTCCGAGTATGATCTCAAGCTGTTTCTCGCCCAAGGTGCCGATGTGGTTCTCTATTCGGGCCATAAATTCCTGGGAGGCCCGACCTCCGGCATCGTGGCCGGCGCGAAGGAGCATGTCCGCCATGCGTTCTTGCAGAATATGGGCATCGGCCGCGGCATGAAGGTCGGCAAGGAAAGCATCTACGGCGTGATGGCCGCGCTGGAGGCTTGGGAGACGCGAGATCATGCCGGAATCCGAGAGCGGGAGACCAGCTATCTCAACCTTTGGAAGGAGACTCTGAGTGGGCGTCCGGGGGTAACGGCTTTGATCGAACCGGACCCCACCAACAACCCGCTCGACCGCATGCGGGTGATTATTTCTCCGCCGGAGGCGCATATAACCGCTTGGGATCTCGCGGCTGCCCTCCGCAACGGCAGCCCGCCGATCATCGTGCGCGATCATGAGGTGGAGCATCATTATTTCTACCTCGACCCCTGCAATCTGCATCCCGGTCAGGAGGTCATCGTCGCGAGCCGTCTGAAGGAGGAGCTCGACAAGGCCAGAGCCTCCAACGAGGTCATAGCGACGCCGATCGAGAACCTGAGCCGCCATCGCTTCGACGGCTTGCTCAACTGGCCCGACTAATCGCGCCGACGGAAGGAAAGAGGGAAACGACGATGAACGCTGCGGAAGCTATAATCATGGAAGCCGTCGGACCGGTTCTGTCCGTCGAGAATCTGACCACATCGTTTCTGGTCGACGGCGAATGGAAGTCGGTCGTACGCGATGTCTCGTTTTCCGTCGCTCCTGGTGAAACCGTAGCGATCGTCGGTGAGTCAGGCTCGGGAAAAAGCGTAACGTCGCTTTCGATCATGCGGCTTCTGCAGGCGGACACCAGCCGCATCGAGGGCAGGATCATGTTCGGTGGGCGTGACCTCCTTACGCTGCCTGAAAAGGACATGCGCCGGGTCCGCGGCAACGACATTTCGATGATCTTTCAGGAACCGATGACGAGCCTTAATCCGCTCTTTACGGTCGGAGACCAAATTTCCGAGGCGCTATTGTGCCATAAGGCCCTGTCGGTGGCGGAGGCGAGGGCGGAGACAATTCGGCTCCTGGAAAAAGTCCGCATTCCCTCGGCGGCCTCCCGTTTCGACGAATATCCGCACCGGCTTTCCGGAGGCATGCGCCAGCGGGTCATGATCGCTATGGCCTTGGCGTCGAAGCCGAGATTGCTTATCGCCGACGAGCCGACCACAGCGCTCGATGTAACGATCCAGGGCCAGATCCTCGACCTCATCAAGATACTTCAGGAAGAGGAGGGTACCTCCGTCCTGTTCATCACGCACGACATGGGCGTGGTGGCAGAGATCGCCGACCGTACCGTCGTCATGTATCGCGGCGAGCAGGTGGAAACGGGCGAGACGACCGATATCTTTCATCGTGGCCGGCACCCTTACACGCGTGCGCTTCTTTCCGCCGTGCCGGTGCTTGGGTCGATGCGCGACTTCGATCGGCCGCTGCGCTTTCCGGTCGTTAATATGGCGACGGGTGAATCGAATGTTCCGGCCGAGGTTCCCGATACGGTTGCGAAGGATAAGCCGATCCTCCAGGTGAAGAACCTCACCAAGCGCTTCGACATTCATTCCGGCCTGTTTGGCCGCCTGAGCGGTAGAGTCCATGCCGTCGAAAACGTGTCTTTTGATCTCTTTGCAGGGGAGACCTTGTCGCTGGTGGGCGAATCTGGTTGCGGCAAGTCCACCACCGGCCGTGCCATCATGCGGTTGATCGAACCGGATTCGGGCTCGGTGATGGTCGAAGACCGCGATGTGCTCTCGCTCGACAAGCGCCAAATGCGCGAGATGCGCAAGTCCGTGCAGATGATCTTCCAAGACCCTTTCGCTTCCCTCAATCCGCGCATGACCGTCGGCCAGGCGATCGCGGAACCCTATCTCGAACACAAAATGGGCTCGGCACGGGATGCGAAACAGGTCGTCTCCGAGATGCTGCGCAAGGTCGGCCTGACACCCGACATGGCGAGCCGCTATCCCCATGAGTTCTCGGGTGGGCAGCGCCAGCGCATCTGTATCGCGCGGGCTCTGGCGCTGGAACCGAAGGTTATCATCGCCGATGAGAGTGTCTCTGCCCTCGACGTCTCGATCAAGGCGCAGGTCATCAATTTGATGTTGGATCTCCAGGAGAGCCTCAATCTGGCCTTCCTGTTCATCTCCCACGACATGGCCGTGGTGGAGCGCGTCAGTCATCGGGTGGCGGTGATGTATCTCGGAGAAATCGTTGAGATCGGACCGCGCGAAACTGTGTTCGGCAACCCACAGCACGACTATACCAGGAAGCTGATAGCGGCCGTCCCCGTTCCGGACCCGGATCGCCGCAGTGAAAGACGGATGCCGGCGAGCGAGGAGCTGAAAAGCCCGATCAGACCGCCTGACTTTGTCGCAGCGCCGCGCGCTTACCGGGAGGTCTCACCGGGACATTTTGTTGCTGCCGCTTGAGTGCTCGTTCAAGCTCGCAAGTTCAGGCTGCAGCGGGCAGCGCAGATGCTGCGAAATCGGCGCAAGCCGTTTTCTAGGCGCCGTGTGAATGCGCGGCACTAATTGTCGACAGGAACTGCCTTGTTCTTTCCCGCTGTGGCGCGTTGAAAAGAGCCTGCGCATTGCCGGCTTCGACAATACGTCCCGCTTCTAGGAAGACGACGTCGCGGGCGATCCTGGAGGCGAGCCGGAGATCATGGGTGGCCATGACCATCGTCGTTCCCTCGCGGGCAAGTTTGGCCAGCACTTCGACGACTTCCGCGGCAAGCTCCGGATCGAGCGCCGACGTCGGTTCGTCGCAGAGCAGGACACGGGGCGAGGGCGCCAGGGCACGTGCGATCGCGACGCGTTGCTGCTGCCCGCCGGAAAGTGTCGCGGGCCAAGCCTCGGCCTTGTGCGCCATTCCCACTTTCTCGAGGAGTTCCATGGCACGCGCCTGCGCCTTCTGGCGGGGCCATCTAAGAACTGTCGTCAATCCCTCCATGACGTTCTCGATCGCGGTGCGGTGGGGAAACAGCTGGAAATTCTGGAAAACCATGCCGGTCTGGCCGCGGATCATCCGGATGTCGTTCCAGCCGATTTTTTTATCCGGTGAAAATGAGAGTTCTGCCTCGCCCAGGCGGATCGTGCCGGCACTGGGGATCTCGAGCAGGTTGATGCAGCGCAAAAGCGTGCTCTTGCCGCCGCCGGATGGCCCCACCAACGCGGTGACGCTGCCTTCGGGAATGTCGATGCTGATATCACTGAGGATAACAGCAGCGCCGAAACGTTTTTCGAGGTTCGAAAGCTTGATCATGCATTCGCCTCCAACATGCCGCCGTAACGAGCGAAACGCCGCTCGAGCCTTACCTGGAGGGCCGAGAGGAACGAACTCAATACAAGATAGATCATTGCGGCTTCGATGTAGAGGATGAGGGGTTCATAGGTGGTCGCGACGATCCTTTGTGCCGCCTGGAAGAGTTCCGGAACGGTGATGGCGGCGGCAAGGGACGTGTCTTTCACAAGCGAAATGAAAGTGTTGGATAGGGGCGGGACGGCAACGCGTGCTGCCTGGGGCAGAATGGTGCGGGTCATCGCCTGGCGCCAGCTCATACCGATCGAATAGGCAGCTTCCCATTGACCTTTCGGGACTGAGGAGATCACCGCGCGAATAATCTCGGAACTGTATGCGCCGATATTGAGCGTGAAGCCGATCAGGGCTGCCGGGAAGGCATCAAGCAGAATGCCAATGCTCGGCAATCCATAGAAGATGACGAAGAGCTGCACCAGAAGCGGCGTGCCGCGAATGACCCAGACATAGAAACGCGCGACCATCGCAAGCGGCGGCGGGGCAAACAGGCGTGCGATGGCGGTCATCAATCCGAGGACAAGGCCGAACAGAAAAGATAACAGGGTCAGCGGAATAGTGAATTTGACACCGGCCCAAAGCAGGGTCGGCAGCGAATCTGCCATCAATTGGAGCCAGTGTGGCACGGTGATCCTCGTAAAATGAGACGCCCGGCATTTCGCCGGACGTCGGGTCTTCAGTGCAAATCGGGCTTGAGCGCCTTATTTGGAGACGTCTTGTCCAAAATATTTCTGGGCGATCTTCTCATAGGTCCCATCTGCCTTGATATCGGCCAGAGCCTTGTTAATGGCCTGCAGCAATTCCGGTTCGCCCTTGCGGATGATAATCCCGGAATATTCCGCGTTGTTCTGCTCGGCGGCGATTTTGACGGGTGCATCCGGCTTCTGCTTTTTGAAGTCGAGGAAGGACAGGCTGTCGTTGATCGTCGCGTCCGCCCGGCGGGTCAGCACGAGTTGAATGGACTGGTCAAATCCTTCAGTTCCGACAAGTTCGGCGCCGGACTGTTCTGCCAGTTTCCCGAAATTGCTTGTCAGGGACTGGGCGGCTTTTTTACCCTTGAGATCGGCAAACCCTTTGATCTCGTCATTGTCCTGGCGAACGATCAGAACGGCTTTCGACGCGATATAAGGATCGGAAAAGTCGTATTTCTGCTTCCGCGCCTCAGTAATTCCGACCTGATTGATCACGGTATCGTACCGCTTGGCGTCGAGGCCGGCGATCAGGCCATCCCATTTGCCCTCGATGAATTCGGCTTTGACGCCAAGCTTGGCCGCGATTGCTTCGCCGATCTCGACGTCGAAGCCGACGAGCTTGCCGGAAGCATCGTGAAAGGTGAAAGGCGCATAGGTGCCTTCGGTGCCGATCTTCAAGGCGCCGGCCGATTTGACCGCGGCCAGATTTTCACCGGCAGTTGCGGGGTTAAAGAGGGTAATCTGTAACAGCGCTGCAGCCGCAATAGCTTTTAACCAGCTCATATCAATAATCCTTTTCGAGCGGGAGGAATGGCACATCAATTACAGAAAACGGCCGCGTTTGAGGCCAATAAAACTGCTAAGAAATCGGGCAAATGCGAATATTTTTCTCATCCGCATCAAAGATGCCCGTCTAGCCGACATGTGCGCTGGCGGTGCTTAAAGCCGCTCGATTTTAAACGCCCGCACGACGATTTCCTTCTGGGCGAAGTCCTTCTCCAGCCGCTTGCGATATTGAGCCCACCAGTCCTGCTCAAGTTCGGCAGCCATGATTTCCGCCGTCACGATCAGGTCCTTTTCGACGTCACCGGATTCCTGCCAGAGACCTTCGGCCGGAGCGCTTCGGTAAAATGTCATTCCCCCAAACTTGGCAGTCAACTGCTGTTTGACCGTGTCGAACTGGTGCAGCCTCATGCGATCGGCCGGAGCTGTCAGCGGCAGGAGGATCTGAACGAGGTACATTTCAGGCTCTGGCCGCCGCCACAGGTTTGGAAATCAGCCCGCACCTTGTCGCCTGCTCGACCTCGCGAGATTTGAAGCCTGGCGCCGTCATCTCGTGAGGCCCCAGAAATAGCCAAGCAGCGCAGCAATGCCCACAGAGGCAAAGGGACGCTCGCGGATCCGTCTTTCCGCATCTTCTTTCAGAGATGACACACCCGCTTTCGCGAGACGTCCCGATGCGCTGCCGACCTCAAGAAGCGATTCCCGCATCCGGGATATCTCGGAGCGCATGGCGTGAAGTTCTTCCTGCGTCCAGGTATCCGGATTGCTGCCGTCGCGTCTATCGATGGCGTCGAGCGCCTCGTCGACCCGTGGAGCCTCCGTCAGAAACGGATCATTTCTGCGTACGACCGACGCCTTGCTGCTTTGCCTTATGCCCTCTGCCGAAGAAGTCGAGGGGCCTCCTGTGGCGGCAGTACTGGTGACCGTCGACATGGGGTCGGAACCTGGAAAGGTATCCTCAAGCGCCTTGTCCAGTTCACCCTTGCTCTCGTTTGAGAGTTGCCGAGCTTGTTCCTTCTTCATAGATTCAACGGCTGGCGAAATTTTCGAATTATCTGGCATGGCGCGCTCCTTGGTTGCCAGATAAATTCGCCTCGTCGTCCCTTGTTCCGCCTTTCATTGCCGAGGATCGGAAATCTTTCCTCCCGCCCGCTTCAGGCCGCAAAGCGAAAGCAGGGGCGAATAACGGTGACAAGGGTAAAGGGCGGACCGCTACGCGTTTCCAGAGCAGACGCTGAACATCGTTGGCCGAAAGCCGTATCCAGAGCCGAGTGATATGCGAGGGAGACCTGGCTTGTTTGCCGGAACTCCCGTTGTCGATCAGGCTGCGACGGGTTCTGCCGGCGCCTTTGCACCTGTCATGAAAGCGACCGCATCCGACATCGTGTATTCCTTCGGATTGATGACGGTCAGCCGTTTGCCGAGGCGATGGATGTGGATGCGGTCGGCGACTTCGAAGACATGAGGCATATTGTGGGAAATCAGCACGATCGGCAGACCGCGCGACCGGACGTCGAGGATGAGTTCGAGGACCTTGCGGCTTTCCTTTACCCCAAGTGCAGCGGTTGGCTCGTCCATGATGACAACCTTGGAGCCAAAGGCCGCGGCCCGCGCGACGGCGACACCTTGCCGTTGACCGCCCGACAGCGTTTCGACCGCCTGGTTGATGTTCTGGATCGTCATCAAGCCCAACTCGGAAAGTTTGTCGCGCGCCCGCTTTTCCATCGCCGGACGATCGAGCATGCGAAACCAGCTGCCGAGAACGCCGGGTTTGCGGATTTCGCGGCCGAGGAACATGTTGTCGGCGATCGAAAGGGCCGGAGAGAGCGCGAGGTTCTGGTAGACCGTTTCGATGCCGGCTTCGCGTGCTTCCATCGGCGACTTGAACTGGACCTGCTGGCCCTCAAGCCTGATTTCCCCTTCGTCCGGCGTGACCGCGCCGGATATGGCCTTGATCAACGACGACTTTCCAGCGCCGTTGTCGCCGATCACGGCAAGAATTTCGCCCGGGTAGAGATCGAAATCAGCATAGTCGAGTGCGGTGACCCGTCCGTAACGCTTGACGAGGCCGCGAGCTGAAAGAATGGGTTCGATTGCCATGTTACACCGACACCTTTCTGATCCACTGGTCGACCGCAACGGCCGCGATGATGAGAACACCGGTCAAAAGAACCTTCCACTGCGGATCGGCTCCGAGCATATTCAATCCCATCGAGACCACGCCGACGATCATTGCGCCAAACAAGGTACCCAGGATGGAGCCACGCCCGCCGAAGAGGGAGATGCCGCCGATCACAGTCGCGGTGATCGCCTGAAGGTTATAGTCGGTGACCGCAGCCGATGGTGAAATCGATCCATTGCGGCCGATCGAGACCCAGGCCGCAAAGGCTGCGATCACGCCGGAAATCGTATAGACGGCAAGCAGAACGCGCTTGGTCTGGATACCGGAAAGCTTTGCCGCTTCGGGGTCGTCGCCAACGGCATAGACATGCCTGCCCCAGGCCGTGTGATTGAGAATATACCAGAGCGCCAGAACAAGCAGGACCATGGCAATGACGCCCAGCGTCAGTACGGCGGTACCAAGTCTGAAACTGACAGCGAATAGATGCAGCAGAGGTGCCTGGGCGTCGACATCGGCATCGCGAATGGTTTCATTTGCCGAATAGATGAAGTTCGTCGCCATGACGATACTCCAGGTGCCGAGCGTCACGATAAACGGCGGCAGCTTCATAAAGGCGACGAGGAAGCCGTTCAGCAGGCCGCAAAGCCCTCCGGTACCCATGCCGATCGCAATCGCGATGGGAGTGGGAATTCCGTAGGTGATTGCGCAATTGCCCATGATAACGGCGGAAAAAACCATGATGACGCCGATCGAGAGATCGATGCCGGCCGTCAGAATGACGAGCGTCTGCGCAGCCCCGAGAATGCCGACGATGGCAATCTGCTGGAGAATGAGCGTCAGCGTATAGGACGAGAAGAACCGCCCGCCGATCGTCAAGCCGAAGATGATGATTGCCAGCACCAGGACGATCAGCGGCACTGCCGCAGGCGTCGAATGCAGAAAGTGCTGTGCTCGTTTGAGAAACGAAATGTCGCTGTGCTCGAAAGAGGCGACGTTCTTGTCGCTCTCGTCAAGAACTCGTTCGAATTCCTGTGCTTCAGTCATGTTTCCTCCTCGGCCTACGCGCCGGGCGCGCAGAAGCTCTACCCTTCACCCCGCTCTTCCGTCGGTCGGGTAACGGCCATCGTCGGTTCAAAGCGGCCGGGGATCAAGTCCCCGGCCGGGTTGCCTATGGTATGCGGGTTAGCCCCAGCACTTGGCCGTGCCTTCCTTGGTGTCGATCGACTTGACACCGGACACAGGCTTGTCGGTCACCAGCGAGACGCCGGTATCGAAGAAGGACTTGCCTTCAGTCGGCTTCGGCTTTTCCTTGGTGTCGGCGAACTTCTTGATCGCTTCGATGCCGAGGGAGGCCATCAGCAGCGGATACTGCTGCGAGGTGGCGCCGATAACGCCTTCCTTGACCGACTTGACGCCGGGGCAACCGCCGTCGACCGAGACGATCAGGACGTTCTTTTCCATGCCGACCGCCTTGAGAGCCTGGTAGGCACCCACGGCTGCCGGTTCATTGATCGTGTGAATGACGTTGATGCTCGGATCCTTCTGGAGAAGGTTTTCCATCGCCTTGCGGCCGCCTTCTTCGTTGCCGTTGGTCACGTCATGACCGACGATCCGCGGATCGTTTTCGTCGCCGATCTTGTTCGGGTCCTTGGGATCGATACCGAAGCCCATCATGAAGCCCTGGTCGCGCAAAACGTCGACGGTCGGCTGCGACGGCGTCAGGTCGAGAAAGCCCACCTTGGCCTCCTTGGCCTTGTCGCCGAGCGTTTCCTTGGCCCACTGGCCAATGAGCTTGCCGGCGAGCAGATTGTCGGTTGCGAAGGTTGCGTCTGCGGCATTTGCCGGATCGAGCGGGGTGTCGAGCGCGATCACGAGCAGGCCTGCGTCACGCGCTTTCTTCACCGAGGAGACGATACCCTTTGTATCGGAAGCGGTGATCAGGATGCCCTTGGCGCCGTCGGCGATGCAGCTTTCGATAGCGGCCACCTGGCTTTCGCTGTCGCCATCAATCTTGCCTGCATAGGATTTCAGGGTAACGCCGAGTTCCTTGGCCTTGGCGGTGGCGCCTTCCTTCATCTTGACGAAGAAGGGATTGGTGTCGGTCTTGGTGATCAGGCAGGCGGAAACATCAGCCGCATGAGCAGGTGCAGAAAAGGCTACGCCGAGGGCAAGTGCGCCGAATGCGGCGGAAAGTACGGATTTCTTCATGGTCTCCTCCCAGAGTTAACGCTGTCCGTCACGCGGACCGATGAGCGGCGCAGGCGCCAAATTTGACAGGGTGTCTCCTCCAGCCCGTCCTGCACTCTTACATCGACAATTAAGAACAAATAAAAAGGACCTGTCAATAATTAATTCCGATTGAATTATTTATCCACCGTGCGATAGTCCGCAGCGGAGGAGATTCACGGCCCGGGAATTCCGGGGGTGCGACAACCAGAAATTTTGATCAATGTCCGCGCGGATATTTCGAAATCTGAGGTAATTCGCGGTGGCCGATGATCTGGGAGGAAAGCCGATGACGGTTTCAGATGGCGCGGGTCAGGTCCAAGCGCTGCCGGGCAACCTTACCGGCGGCGCCAACCAGGTGCGTGTCAGAGCCTATAATGAAAGGCTGGTTCTTTCATTGGTGCGTCTGAACGGCTCGATGTCCAAGGCCGACATCACCAGGCGGAGCGGGTTATCGGCACAGACCGTTTCCGTGATCATGCGGTCTTTGGAAAAGGACGGGCTGCTTTTGCGCGGAGAGCCGGTACGCGGTCGGGTAGGCCAGCCCTCGGTGCCGATGCGGCTCAACCCTGATGCCGTCTATTCCTTCGGAGTGAAGATCGGCCGCCGCAGCGCCGACCTGGTGCTTATGGACTTCATGGGCAAAATAAGACGGCAGTATCATGAGACCTACGCCTACCCGCAGCCGGCGAAAATCCTGGACATCATCATTTCGGGTATCGAGCGTATCGAATCGCAGATGGACGAGGCAGAGCGTGGTCGCATCGCCGGAATCGGCGTCGCCGCGCCATTCGAGCTATGGAACTGGGCAGACGAGGTAGGCGCTCCGGAGGGGGCGATGGACGTCTGGCGCAGCTTCGATCTGCAGGGCGAAATTGCCAGCCGTGTACGGCACGCCGTTTACCTGCAAAACGACGCGACAAGCGCTTGTGGTGCAGAACTCGTCTTCGGCGTCGGCCCGGCCTATCCGGATTTCGTGTACTTTTTTATCGGGTCGTTTATCGGCGGCGGTATCGTTCTCAATTCTGCGATTTTTTCCGGCCGTACCGGAACGGCGGGTGCGGTCGGGCCCTTGCCCGTTCGCGGCAAGGCGGGGGAAACGCGCCAGCTGCTTGATATCGCCTCTATTTTCGTACTGGAAAACCTCTTGCATGAACGAGGCATCGATCCGCAGCCGCTCTGGTATTCTGCGGACGGCTGGGTCGATTTTGGAGAACCTCTGGATCTTTGGATTCAGCAGACGGCGGACGCGCTGGCGCAGGCGATCATAGCGGCAGCCTCGATCATCGATTTTGGCGCAGCGGTAATCGATGGCGGTTTCCCCGGCTGGGTCCGCAAACGGATTGTCAGCGCCACTATAGATGCGGTTGGCAGACTGGACCTGCAGGGCGTGATCATTCCGGATATCGTCGAAGGCAAAGTCGGCTCGCAGGCAAGGGCGATCGGCGGGGCCAGCCTGCCTATCTTTGCCAAATATCTCACCGACCAGAGCGTTTTGTTCAAGGAAGTGAGCGGCGCGCCGTCACTGTAAATCCGCTTGCGAGATCACGGAAGCCCATATGTTCTGTGGGATAGCGCGCGTTCGATACCACGCAGTTCGGCAAGCCCTTTCAGCCGGCCGATGGCAGGATAGCCCGGCTGGGCGCCGCGCTTGAGGTCATCGAGAATTTCCTGTCCGTGGTCCGGGCGCATCGGTATCTGGTGATCGGAGCGGCCTTGCGCCTTGCGGCGCTTCTCTTCGACGAGCAGTTCGGCGATGACCGCGACCATGTCCGTATCACCCTCGAGATGTTCGTCTTCGAAAAACGAGCAGGGCGTGCCTTCCTCTTCACGGTGAACGTTGCGCAGGTGGACGAAATGGATGCGCGGCGCGAGACGCCTCACCATCGCGGGTAAGTCATTGGAGGCTCGGACGCCAAGCGAACCCGTGCAGAAAGTGACCCCATTTGCCGAGCTATCGACGGCCGCCAGCATATGAAGGTAGTCCTCTTCACTGGAGAGAATGCGCGGCAAGCCGAGCAATGCCCATGGTGGGTCGTCCGGATGCGCACAGATATTGATGCCGACACGCTCGGCCACCGGCGTGACTTCCGACAGGAAGTCGACGAGATGTTGCTGCAGTTTTTCGCGTGTGATGCCGGAATAGGTCTGCAAAAGCTCGAGCAGTTGCGGCAGCGTATAGCCGTCTGCCGAGCCAGGAAGCCCTGCGCCGATGTTCTTCGAGAGTGCCGTGCGCCGCTCGTCGGGCATTTGCGCAAATCGGACTGCTGCCTTTTCCCGAATGGCCTCCTCGTAGTCTTCGGCAGCGCCGGGGCGCTTCAGGAGATGAAGGTCGAAGGCGACAAAATCGATGAGGTCGAAGCGCATGGCCTTGGCGCCGTGGCGTGCCGTCCAGCGCAAATCCGTGCGGGTCCAGTCGAGCACCGGCATGAAGTTATAGCACACAGTGCGGATGCCCGAGGCCGACAGACGCCTGAGCGTCTCCTGCCAGTTTGCGATATGACTGCGCCAGTCGCCGGTCTGGGTCTTGATGCTTTCGGAGATAGGGACGCTCTCGACCACATCCCAGACCAGGCCTCCGGCTCTGATTTCATCATGACGCTTGCCAATCTCCTCCATCGGCCAGACTTCGCCGGTCGGAATGTGATGAAGTGCACTGACAATCCCCTGTGCCCCGGCCTGGGCTGCGTCCTCTACGCCTACCTTGTCGATCGGACCGAACCACCGCCATGTATGTCTCATCGGAATGTCCTCGGAGGGCCTTTTCAGGCCAGAAATGTAAGTTGCACCTTGCAGGCGGTGGAACGGTCCCCGGCCTGTTCGAAGGCGGCGAGCGCTTGGGTAATCGGGAAAGTGTGGGAGATGATCGGCCGCACGTCGATCCTGCGGCTGGAAATGAGATCGACGGCAGTCGAAAATTCCCTATCGAACCGTTGAGAGCCGATCCAACGCAATTCCTTGCCGACAAGCGCATTGAGAGGAACAACTGTATCACCGGTAACGCCCACCTGAACGATCAAGCCACGAGGCTTGACCGTGGCGATTGCACTCCGAATCGCCGGCGCCGCAGCCGAGCATTCGAAGGCTATGTCGAACTGTCCCTTGTCCTTTTCGTAGACGGTCAGTTCCGCTAGGTTTTTCATGACATTGATGGTGCTGCTGGCGCCCATGGCAGACGCGCGCTCCAGGGCCGCATCCAGGAGATCGGTCACGACGATCTCTGTAGCGCCGGCCTGACGCGCCGCCGCTACGACCAGTGCTCCGATTGGCCCGGCGCCAGTCACGAGCACTCTCTTCCCGGATAAGTCTCCCGCCTGCGTGACCGCGTGGAGGCAGACCGCAAGGGGTTCGGCGCAGGCAGCCTCGCCAGCGCTCACGATCTTGCCCGCGGGATGGCATTGGAGAGCCGGCACGACCAGATAGTCGCGGAACATGCCCTGCGCATGGGGAAGACGCATGGCGCTCCCCATGAACTGCATCTCGAGGCAGTGGATCGGCAGCCCCTCTTTGCAGAAGCGACAATGCCCGCAGGGTCGACTTGGATTGACCGATACCAGGGCGCCGACTTCAACTCCGGAGACACCCGGCCCCAGGGTCTCCACATATCCCGCTGCCTCGTGCCCGGGGATGATCGGTTCTCGCACCCGGACAGGGCCGAAGCCGCCATCCTGGTAATAGTGGAGATCGGAGCCGCAGATGCCGCCTGCCGCCATCCTCAACAAGACTTCGCCTTCGCGAGGAGCCGGAAACGGCCCCTCTTCGATGCGTAGATCGCGTTCGCCATACAGCCGTGCGAAACGTGTCCGCATGTCAGTTCCTCAATTGCCGCGGATAAGGCCGAATTCCGTCGGCAGCCAGAGCGTGATCGCCGGAACGAAGGTGATCAGGATGAGTGCGATGAACAACGGCACGAGCCAAGGCAGGATCGCCATCGTCGTACGCTCCACCGACAGTTTGGCAACGCGCGACAACACGAAAAGCACCATGCCAAGCGGTGGGTGCAGGAGCCCGATCATCAGGTTGAGCGTCATGATCAGACCGAAATGCACCGGATCGATGTCGAACTGGAGTACCAGAGGAAGCAGGATCGGCACCAGAATGGTGATTGCAGCGATCGTGTCGAGGAAACAGCCCACGAAAAGCATCAGGAGGTTGACGAGGATCAGGAAAACCCACTTGTTGTCGGTGATTGTCAGGATCGCGCCGGAAAGCATTTGAGCCGCTTGGCTGACCGTCAGGAGCCAGGCGAAAATCGACGCGGCCGTGACGATGAACAAAACCGAGGCGGTCGTCTCGATGGTATCAAATGTGGCGCGAGCCAAAGTGGACAGCGTCATGGTTCGATAACGCACGAGGCCGAGGAACAGTGACCACAGAACCGCTGCAACCGCCGCTTCCGTTGGCGTAAACCAGCCCATGGTCATGCCGCCGATCAGGATAACAGGCGTCATCAGCGCCAGAACAGCCGAAAAGTCGAAATACCAGTCAAGGGCAAGCAGAACGACCAGCGCGATGCCGACCGCCAGATTCATCGAGAAGCCTGCAGACATCAGCAGGTAGATCAGCAGTGGGACAGCGAAGACAATTACGACTTCCAGGGATGCCGATCCGAGCTGGCGAAGATTGAAAGGCGTGTCGGAACCCCAGCTTTTGATATAAGCGAAGATGGCGACTGTGATCATCATCAGCAGTGTCATGACGACGCCTGGCACGATGCCTGCCATGAACAAGGCGCCGATCGAGACATTCGCCATCATGCCATAGATGACGAAGGGCAGCGACGGCGGGAAGATCGGTCCGAGCGTTGCCGAAGCGGCTGTTACGCCGACCGCCGCCTCCACCGGATAGCCGTGATCCTTCATCGCCTTGATTTCGATGGTACCGATGCCGGCCGCATCGGCGAGTGCCGTGCCGGACATGCCGGAGAAGATGACCGAACCGATGATATTCACCTGCGCCAGGCCGCCTCTCATCCAGCCGACGAGAGCAACGGCAAAGGAGTAGATGCGTCCGGTGACGCCTGCGGAATTCATCAGGTTCCCGGCGAGGATGAAAAAGGGAACGGCAAGCAGAGGGAAACTCTCCACGCCGGCAATCATTCGCTGCGCAGCGATGATGTCGGGGGCAACGCCGTAGAGAACAAGGTAGAGGACCGAGGCTACCGCCATGGAGATGGCGACGGGCACGCCTACGAGCATCAAAACGAGGAAGGAACCAACGAGCAGCAACATGACGATCAGTCCTCGAGCTTCTGGAACATTTCAGGCCGTTCGAGAACGGAATAGCCGCGGCGCAGATTGCCGACGAAAACCTGGATGGAGCGGATGAGCATAAGAGCGAAGCCTGCCAGGACGCTGTAAAAGACGATGTTCCGGGGCAGGTCGATCGTCACCATGCGCTCATGGGCGACAATCTCCACATAGCGCCACATCAGCCAGCAGGCATAGGCGAAGAAGGCGATACGAACGAGATCGACAAAGATCGATAAAACCCGCGCAAATGCTGCGGGAAGATAATGATAGAGCACGTCCACCTGAATATGGCGCGAGACGCGCACGCACATCGCCGATCCGAGGAAGACAACGCCGATCAGGCAGTTGATCGCGATCTCTTCGGTCCAGGCATAGGAATCGTTGAGGACATAGCGAGTGAAGAACTGCAGGAATACGCAGCCCGTCATCAGCCAGAAGACGATGAGCGTCAGCCAATCTTCAAAGCCATAGTCGGCGGCATGCGCCGTTGGTGCGGTATCTTCGAAAGTGTGGGCGATCTCTTCTGCAGTAATCGGGCTATGGATTTCTTTTGACATTGTGGAATCCGGCAATGGCGGGAAAAGGCCGGCCCTACGATCCGCAAGGCCGGCGGCATCACTTGTTATTTGATGGCGCGGATGGCTTCCCAGTCTTCTTTTTTGTAACCGAAGTCTTCCATCTTGGCCTTTTCCATTACGGTCTTTTCGAAGTCCGCCTTGTCGACTTCGGTAACCGCAATGCCCATGCCCTTGAACTTGGCGACCAGTGCCTTTTCGCGTTCGTCGATGATCTTGGTGCCGCGTTCAGCGGCCTCCGCCATGACTTCGGAAAAGATCTTCTTGTCTTCGTCGGACAGGCTCGCCCACCGGCTCTTGGACACGACCGTATTGAGGTGGTCGACGATGTGGCCTGTCAGAACAATGTTCTTCTGCACCTCATAGAACTTCTTGGCCTCGATGGTCGTCAGCGGATTTTCCTGAGCTTCCACCGTACCGTTCTGCAGCGCGAGATAGACTTCCGCAAAGGCGATCGGCGTTGTGTTAGCGCCACAGGCGCGCGGCATGGCGAGATAGGCCGGAACATCCGGAACGCGGATCTTCAGCCCCTTCATGTCGGCGCATTTGGCAATCGTCTTGTTAGACGTGGTGTGGCGCGTCCCATAGTAGGTGACCGCGGTGATATGGTTGCCGGACGCCTTTTCGTATCCCTCGGCAAGGCGCTTGAAGACGTCGCTCTTCGTATAGGCGATCAGATGGGCGGGATCGCGGAAGATATAGGGGAAATAGGTGACGCCGATCGGCGGATATTCACGGGCTGCAAAGCTCGAGCCGGAGATGATCATGTCGACCGTCCCGAGCTTGAGGCCCTGGTTGATATCGGCTTCCTTGCCCAGCTGCGAGGCCGGGAAGACGTCGATCTTGTAGCGGCCATTGGTTCGCTTGTTGATCTCTGCCGCCGCCCAGACGGATTCCGTATGGAAAGGCTCCGAGGTTTCGTAGACATGTGCCCATTTCAGCACCGTCTGCGCCTGTGCGGTCAAGGCCGACGCCAGAATGGCGGCGGTGGCACCTAAGATTGCGGTTAGTTTGAACTTCATTTCTTATCCTCCCAGTTGAAGTCAAATGATGTTGTCACGTTAGCGCGCTGCAGCCGGCCCCCGTTTGGCGAGCGAGGTCTTGTCCTGCTCCTCCGCAAAACTCTGCGACAATCTCTGCTGTGACAGTTCAAGATGGTTTCGCATGGCTGCGCGGGCGCCCTCGGGATCGCCGGCTGCGATCGCATTCCGGATCGCTCGGTGTTCTTCAAGCGCGCTATGCCACGTGTCCCGGTTCTCGAAATAGCCTGCGAGCTTTTCGAAATAGGGCGTCATGCGCATGTCATGGATTTCACCCACGAACCGCTCCAGCGTCGCGTTCGAGACGATGGAGGCCACGGCCGTATGGAAACCGCGATCCAAGGCAAGTGCGGTCGGCCGATCGTCCAATGCATCCGACATAGCACGCAGGTTTTGATCGAGGGCGGCAATGTGGTCAGGCCGGGCTGCGCGTGCTGCTTCTTCCGCGATAGCACATTCAACGATCGAACGCGCCCTGAGCAACTCGAAAGGGCCTTCGATATTTTCGGACGGGATGGGGTTGGGCGGCGCCTGTCGGCGGCAGACATAGACGCCCGAACCCATGCGGATGTTTACGAAGCCTTCCACTTCGAGCACAATCAGGGCTTCCCGGACCGTCGGACGCGAAACGCGCAACATTTCCGCAAGCTCCCGCTCGGCAGGCAGCCGGTCTCCGACAGCAAATTGGCCCCGCTCGATAAGCGTGCGCATTTGATCCGCGGCCTGCCTGTAGAGGCGGCGCGGTGCGATGACCGAAAACATTCAGGTCCTCCCTGGGCGCTCGAGCTCCTCCCGCGCGCCACTGGTCAACTGGCCTTACCAGTCTTTCCGTTTTATATACCCGGTCCGAAAAATGTCAACGGTATGCATAGAACAATATGCACGAAGCTTTGAGCGGTGCTGATATCCGCTATATGCCTGTCTTCGATGGCATCGCTTGGTAGCCGCGGCGTAGTTTTCGGCGCAAAATAAGGGCGAGCTGACGCTCTGCTTCCTGGCGGGAGCCGAAAAGCTGGATGCAAAAACGCCCCTTGGTGCCGATGCGGCCCCAGTGACGGGTCAGGGCACTACCGTGGAAGAGGTCGGCATCCACATTCAGTGCATAAAAGCGATACATGTTACGGGAGGCATCGCAACGGGTGAGAAGCAGCGGATCGTCAGTCATGGGAGCAGAATCGCAACTCGCGATTCAGCCGTCCAACGACTTGATTGAATCGATCGCGGCGGATCGATTCATGATCGTGATGGATCAGTGCAAGAGTGGGCGCAGAGAACGGGCAATGCTCTTCAGAGGAGCAAGGAAGCGCGCCGCCATTTCGGTCGCTGCGACGCTTGCCGCTGGAGCGCCGATGTTCAGGGCGGCAACGACGCGCCCTCGATCGTTCTCGAGCGGTACTGCGATCGAGCAGAGGCCGAGCTCCAATTCCTGGTCGATCACTGCAAAACCCTGCGCCCTGACCCGAGCGATCTCTTCCATCAACTGATCGGGGTCGGTCTTGGTATGCGGTGTGAAGGCCTTGAGGGTGGTCCGGTTGAGCAACTGGCGCGCTTCCTCGTCGGGACGCGCCGCGAGCAACACCCGCCCCATTGAAGCACAATAGGCCGGAAGACGGCTGCCGGGCATCAGGTTGATCGACATGACGCGCTGCTGGGAAGCACGCGCGATATAGACCACTTCCGTTCCGTCCAGCACGCTCGCCGATGCGCTCTGATGAACTTCCTCGGCCAGCCTGTCCAAAAAAGGCTGGACGATTTGAGGTAGTGGGGTCGCCGACAGATAGGCATGCCCCAGCCTCAGGATCTTGGGCGTCAACGCAAAGAACTTTCCATCGTAATCTGCGTAACCGAGCTCGGAGAGCGTCAGCAGACAACGTCTCGCCGTGGCACGGTCAAGCCCCGTCAGCTTCGAAACGTCCGCGATCGAAAGACGCGGCTGGGTTTGCCCGAAAGCTTCGATCACGCGTAGGCCCTTCGCAAAGCCGCCGATGAAATCTGTTTCCCGCATAATTGAATCCCTGCCGTGCCTCCCTTTCCATTTAGCCGATTATTTTTCGACTGTCTCAAGCCGACGTCGACGCACTTCGAGGTCGCTGCGGCCAAGGTAACCTAGCTTTTTTACGGGCGTTTTATAGAGTGACAGCGTCAGGAGGCTGCAAAAGCGGTTACAATAGTTGTTCGATATTTCTTGCCGCCCGCCCAGCCTCCGTTTTGACAATCGTTGTCGAATGGGAGGCAGCTATGCCTAATGATCGTGAGGCGGTCCTGGTGCGGATAACGGGTATGGTGCAAGGGGTCGGTTACCGTGTCTGGACACGCAACGAAGCAATGAAGCTAGGTCTGACAGGCTGGGTTCGCAACGAAACGGATGGGTCTGTAGCCGCTTTGATTTCAGGATCCGGCAGTGCGATCTCGACCATGATCGAACGCTTCAGGCTCGGGCCTTCGGGGGCCTCAGTCTCCCGTATTGAGACGCAGCGGACTGAACTGGCGGAGACACAGAGCGGATTCCTCATCACCGGTTGACAGCGAGCGTCTGTCTGCGCTGCCGGCGGGTATTCGGGCGAGGCGGTGCATCTGGAAATTGCCAATCGACCAGTTGTCTGTCTCCTCTGTGCGATATATGAACAAATATCAAATATCGCACAATCATGTTGACCTCTGGCCCCTCCCAGACCTTAATGCGGCATCTCAGATCCATGGGAGAGAGACCAAGATGGACAAAACAGTCGGGAGCCTGGCGGAAGCCGTTTCCGAAATCCATGACGGCGCGACCGTCATGATCGGTGGTTTCGGCGGTTCCGGCGCGCCGATCGAGCTCATTCACGCCTTGATAGACAAGAGGCCGAAGAACCTCACCGTGGTCAACAACAATGCCGGCAACGGGCGGATCGGCATTGCGGCAATGATCGACGCGGGCATGGTCAGGAAGATGATCTGCTCGTTTCCCAAATCGTCCGATCCGCGCGCTTTCACGGACAAGTATCTCGCCGGCGAGATCGAGCTCGAACTGGTGCCGCAAGGTACGCTCGCCGAACGCATTCGCGCCGGCGGCGCCGGTATTCCGGCCTTCTATACGCCGACCGCTTACGGGACCGAGCTTGCGCAAGGCAAGGTAATCGCCGAATTTGACGGTCGACATTACGTACAGGAGCGCTGGCTGAAGGCTGATTTCGCAATCGTCAAGGCGCATTTCGGCGACAGTTACGGCAACCTGACCTACAACAAGGCCGCCCGCAACTTCAATCCGCTGATGTGTATGGCGGCTGCCAAGACGATCGTACAGGTCTCGAAGATAGTGCAGGCTGGCGAAATCGATCCCGAGCATGTGGTCACGCCCGGCATCTTCGTGGATCGGGTCATCGAGGTGGAAAATCCCCAGCAGGAAGAAGAGCTCATTCGAGCCGGAGTGGCCTACGTATGACAGTCGATACAAGCTGCATCAATACGCGGGAAGATATCAAGCTTTCCAACGCCCAGATCGCTTGGCGTGCCGCTCAGGATATTGCTGACGGTGCCTATGTCAATCTCGGGATCGGTTTCCCGGAAATGGTGGCCCGTTACCAGCCGCCGGGCCGACAGGCGATCTTCCATACGGAGAACGGTATCCTGAATTTCGGCGAAGCGCCCGCCGCCGGTCAGGAAGACTGGGACCTCATCAATGCAGGGAAAAAGGCGGTAACGCTGAAACCGGGCGCAGCTTTCTTCCATCATGCCGATAGTTTCGCCATGGTGCGCGGCGGCCATCTCGACGTTGCAATTCTCGGCGCTCTCCAGGTCGCTCAGAACGGGGACCTTGCCAATTGGCGGGTCGGTTCAAAGGGGGTGCCAGCCGTCGGTGGGGCCATGGATCTTGTCCATGGCGCAAAGCAGGTGTCGGTGATCACCGAACACGTCACAAAAAACGGTGAGCCGAAGCTGGTCGAAAAATGTACCTTCCCTCTAACCGGGGTTGCCTGCATAACCCGTGTCTACACGAGCCATGCCGTCGTCGACGTGGTAGGCGGCCATTTCGTCCTGCGCGAAAAGCTAGCCGGCATGACCGTGGACGAATTGCAGGCAATGACCGGCGCACAGCTTCATATCGAGGGGCCTGTAGGCGATCTCGTCGTGCCTGAACTCTAGGAAGAGATGATGACTGAAGCGTTTATCTGCGACTATATCCGCACTCCCATTGGCCGCTTCGGTGGCTCGCTTTCCTCCGTCCGTGCTGACGATCTTGCCGCTATCCCACTGAAGAGCCTGATGGAGCGCAATGGTTCGGTCGACTGGGAGGCTGTCAGCGACGTGATTTACGGCTGCGCCAATCAGGCGGGTGAAGACAACCGCAATGTTGCCCGAATGGCGGTTCTGCTCGCCGGACTGCCGGTTTCGTTGACCGGGACGACGATGAACAGGTTATGCGGCTCAGGCATGGATGCCGTGATCACTGCTGCCCGCGCTATCAAGGCGGGCGAGGCGGAATTGATGATTGCCGGCGGGGTGGAAAGCATGAGCCGGGCCCCCTTCGTGATGCCGAAGGCGGAGACTGCCTTTTCCCGCAATGCCGAGATTTACGACACGACGATCGGCTGGCGCTTCGTCAACCCGTTGATGAAGAAGCAGTATGGCGTCGATTCCATGCCGGAGACCGGCGACAATGTGGCAATCGATTACAAGATTTCCCGCGAGGACCAGGACGCATTTGCAGTGCGTTCGCAGGCGAAGGCGGCTGCCGCGCAGGAAAACGGGCGCCTGAGCAAGGAAATTACCCCGGTCACTGTACCGCAGAGAAAAGGTGACCCGGTTGTCGTCGGCAAGGACGAACATCCGCGTACGACCTCGATCGAGGCGCTTGCCAAGTTGAAACCCGTCAACAAGATCGAGGGCGGCACGGTGACTGCGGGCAATGCATCCGGCGTCAATGACGGGGCGGCAGCGCTGATCATCGCTTCGGAAGCCGCAGCGAGGAAATATGGCCTCACACCGATCGCCCGGATCCTGGGCGGTGCGACCGCCGGCGTTCCCCCGCGCGTCATGGGGATCGGTCCGGCGCCGGCAACGCAGAAGCTTTGCGCGCTCTTGAAGCTGACACCGAAAGATTTCGACGTGATCGAGTTGAACGAGGCCTTCGCGAGCCAGGGAATTGCTGTTCTGCGCGAACTCGGGCTTGCGGAGGATGCTGATCATATCAACCCCAATGGCGGCGCGATTGCGCTTGGTCATCCGCTCGGCATGTCGGGCGCCCGCATTTCCGGTACGGCCGCGCTCGAACTGTCCATCCGCAAGGGCAGATACGCCTTGGCCACGATGTGCATTGGCGTCGGGCAGGGGATTGCCATAGCGCTGGAGCGCGCCTGATTTTTTGGATTTCCCTTCCCGAAAGGGAGGGGAGGAACGTCCCTAAGCCTTGGCGAGAAGCCGACTCTCGACCACATCGATGTCAGGCGGGCTGAAACAGTTCGACCAGATTTCCCGAGGGATCGACCGCCAGAATCTGCGAGCCTCCCGGCCCCGTCACGATGTCGTTGCGGAAGTTGACTCCGGCTGCAGTAAGCCGCGCCACCTCCTGGGCGAGATCGCCGACGACGAGATGAATGCGGTTCCAGCCCCCGGGACGTGGCAATTCCCCGTCCGGCATAGGCCGCCCCGCTGAACTTGTCCGGCCACTGAGCAAGAGCCGTAATGCACCCAGCTTCACATCGGCAAAGGCCGGCAGATGAAGGGAAAGCAGCGTAAACCCGAAACTCTCCGTGTACCACCGTACCGAGGCTTCCACATCATCGACCATATATCTGACATTCACCAATGCCTCTGACATTCCGGCCTCCTCGCGCCTTTGGGTTGAGTGCATCTTCAATTGGACGGTTTAGCCTCGTAGAAGGCCCTTACATTCGTCGCGAAACCGTGTCGGGAATCGGGACGGGTGTAGAACATGTGCCCGCCTCGATACAGCTGAAGCTCCGTCCTGCCAGCCGCGAGCGCTGGCGGCAGGTGGTCGATAACATAGCGACTGGCGCCGTAAGGCGTCAGGGCATCGCTGTAACCGTGGGCGACCAGCAACCGGAAAGTGGAAATAGTCGAGAGCAAATCACGAATATCCGTTGAGGCGCTCGCAAGGGTGCGGCTATCTCCCCTATGCCCGCCGTTCCATTCCCAGCGGCGGTTCACCTCCTCGTTCAGAAGATTGTAGGTCATGTCGCTCGCAAAGCCCAGTTCATTACGCGCATAGGCGGCGAATGCAGAGCCGTAGGCACGCGTATAACCATCCAGTATCGGATCGTCATTACGGCTGTAGACGTCTTCAGGATAGGCATCAGGTACCGCGTAAGATGCGTCATAAGGGCTGACGATCCGGCTTTCGCCTGCCATCTGCTTGGCATAGATGTCACCGACGAAGCCGCGTGTGCGGGCAATGGCCTCCTTCGAAATGCCGGTAAGCGCAGCAACCCGGTTATAAAGGGAATCCGCAGCCGGTCCGGTGGGAAAGGGGCCTGCGAGCGAAGCAAGATAGTCATGCATCGCAAACCGTTCGACTTCGATCAGCCTGTCCGGGGTAAAGGCGTTTTTCTGCTCGAGTTCGGCTGCCGCAAGCGAGGGAAGCTGCAGCGCTGCGCTCAAAGGGTCGTCCGAATTGGCGAGGAAGCGCCCTTCTATCATCGGCGACAGCATGATGATGCCGGAGGTTAGGATCCCTTGTGTGTTCTTTAGCGAAACAGCCACCTTGGCGGCGCGGAAGCCTCCATAGCTTTCGCCCAGCAGGTATTTCGGCGCTTCGAGCCTATTATTCTTCTGGACATAGAGAGCAATGACTTTGGCTAAACTGTCGGCGTCTTGGCGAACGCCGTAAAAGCTTTTTGCGGCGTCGTCGCTGGCGGGGCGGCTCCAGCCGGTACCGACTGGGTCGATCAGCACCAGATCGGTAAATGCAAGCCAGCTTTCCGGATTGTCCTTGAGGGCGGGCGTTGTGCCGTTGTCGCCGGTCTCACCGAATTCGAGGATCCGCGGGCCGACGAGACCCAGATGGAGATAGGCGGAAGACGCGCCGGGACCGCCATTGAACACGAAGGTGAGCGGGCGGTCCGAGGTGCCGTTCTTGGCGACATAGGCGGTGTAGAAGATCTTTGCGGAACGGGTGCCGTCCTGACTAAAGAGATCAAGCGTACCGGCCGTTGCGGTATATGGGACCTCTTCGGAACGCCCCTTGAACAGGAGTTCCTTCGTTGCGTCAGCCGGGATCAAAGCGAATATACCGCCGGCGGCGCCTTGTTCCGTCGAGTGGCTAGGTTCGCGGGGTTCGTCCGCGTTCGGCTGCTGTTGTGCAGAAACCGGCGAACAAAGAGCCAGAAGCACGACGATGGGCGCAACGAGATGGTGAAACTGCAAAACGGAATCCTCCTGGCCAGCCCAGGCTTATGTAGGGTCTCTTGTCGATCCGTAAAACTCAACTCCTTTTGATTGGCCGATGGAGGGGAACACTGATCTTGAAACGGAAACATTTTTTCCTCATATTGATCCACAAGATGTCAAATTTTGAAAGGAATGCGCTCAATGCCTGCCCATGCCTTTGAAGTCGGGGCGGCGTCCTTTGGTGCTCCGCAATCTTCATTCCTTTCGCCGCGGCGGGTGTCTGATCTGCTAGGCGTGACTCACGCCGAGTTGGCAAAGTTGATCGGTGTCGCCCGCAACACTCTGACGGCCAAGAGCGGAGCCCGTAAGGTGGATGCTGCGTTGAGCCCCGTTGTCCGCATTCTCGCGATGGCGAGCGAGATGGCGGGAGACGAAAACCGCGCGGCGATCTGGTTCAAGCATCAGCCCATCCCGGGATGGGCCGGCAAGACCGCCTATGACCTGGTGGGCGAGGGCAAGGCGGACAAGGTTCTCGCCTATCTGGAAGCGGTGCGTTCCGGCGTCTATGCCTGACGCCGGTTCTGCCCCTTTGGTGCTGTGGCGGGCTTATGTGCCGCGCTGGGCCCATGCACCGCTTTCCGGGGAGGGAGCGGCGCGTTTTGGCGGGCGCTGGAATCCCGTCGGAGCGCCGGCCATCTACGCTGCGCTCGAACTGTCGACTGCATGGGCCGAATACAATCAGGGGTTCGTCCAGCACCCGGCCCTGATCGCTCAACTGCGGCTAGAGGGCGCGCGATTGGCCGACCTCAACAATTCCGAAACCCTGGCGGAATTCGATATCGAAGAGACCATACATCGATGCGAATGGCGGGCCGACCTGGATGCCGGGCGGCTGCCGGCGACCCACGCCCTCAGGGGAAGGTTGATGGGATTGGGGTTTGACGGCGTCGTCTATCCGTCCTTCATGTCGCCCGGGGGCACCTGCGTCGCGCTTTGGCGCTGGAACGGTGCGGGACTTCCCAAAATCGAGGTCATCGATCCGGAAGGGCGTTTGCCGAAAGGGCCAGCTTCCTGGCTGTAGCCCAGCACCGCGAGCAAACGTCCATCCTGCGGTGTGACAGATGCCTCATCCTGATCCTAAACCGGTGGCTGGAGTCGGATGCATGCTCAACCTTAGCATTCAAAGTTTAGGATAATGTAATATTTTGGGATGAATGATGCGTCGAAACAAAAGCGGCGGACATGCAGCAGGACAATCGGATCAAATCGCACGTCACATTCGTGCTCACATTGTTGACGGCATTGGCTGCGGTTCTCATCGCAGGCTTTGCCTGGCTTGCATCGACAAAGGTCGACGACATCGCCATGGAGCGGCAGAAGGACTTCGTCAAGCAAGGCCTTGATGAGCAGGTGAGGGCCGTGGCGCGGGAGTTGGAAAGCGTCACCACCTGGGATGATGCCGTGCTTTTCGCCCCCACCGGGCCGCGCGAATGGGTTTCCTACAATCTCGGCATTTGGATGCATCAATATTTCGGCCATGACCGGACCTATGTGTTCAATCCGCAGGACGAACTGGCTTATGTTGTGCGGGACGGCAAGGATATCCCGGTTCCCACATTCCTCAATGATGCCGAGTCGGTGACCGCGCTGAGGGACGCCATTCGTCTAGTCCTGCGCAAGCGGGCCAGCCAGGAAGATGTTGCTCAACCGGAAATCGCCGAAATTTTCGAGACCAAGATCGTCAACATCGACGGCCATCCCGCCGTTGTCAGCGCAAGACCGATCGTACCGAGTTCGGAGAAAGTGTCCCTGGCTCCTGGGCAGGAATATGTCACCGTTGCCGTAAAATTCCTCGACAGTGCCGTCGTTGGTGAGATCGGCCGCTATGCACGGCTCGACAAATTGCACTATGCAAGCGCGTCGCCACCGTCCCTGGCGGCGGTTCCGATCGTCTCGACGGCGGGGCAACCGCTCGGATACCTTGTCTGGGAGCCGATCCGTCCGGGCATGATGCTGATTGAACAGATCGCGCCTGCCGGTCTTGCCGGCGCCGTCGTGGCAATGGGCGTGGTGATCTTCCTTGGTCGGGGTTTGCACAAGACTTCCGTCGATCTATCGGAAAGCCGGCTCGCGTTGATGCGCCACCGGGACGAGCTGGAGGAGACGGTCAAGCTCCGGACAATGGAAATCGAACGGCAGCGGGAAGAGCTTGACCGGCTTTTGGCCCAGGAACGTCACGTGAATGCCCTGCAGCGCCAGTTCGTGGCAATGGCCTCCCATGAGTTTCGCACCCCGCTTGCCGTCATCGATGCCGCGGCACAGCGCCTATCCCGCGCCAAGGCCAGCAGCAAACCCGATTATGTCGCCGAAAAAGCGGCCCAGATACGCTCGGCAGTCTTGCGTATGGTCGATCTTATGGAAAGCATATTGTCTGCGGGCAGACTGGAAACCGGAAAGGCAGAGATCAAGTTGGAGCGGTTTTCGCTAACGGACTTGATTGAGAGCTGTTGCGAACGCCAAGCCGAGATCCGTAAATCGCACGTCTTTCACCGGGATCTGGTTAAATTGCCAGAGACGGTTCTTGCCGATCGCGCCGCAATCGAGCAGGTCATTACAAACCTTCTGTCCAATGCCACCAAATATGCTCCGCAGGCACCGGACATTCATATTACTGCCTGGTTGCAAGACCGGATGGCGGTCGTGTCGATTGCCGATGGCGGCATCGGCATGGATGCCGAGGACCTGCCCAAGCTCTTCCAGCCTTACTATCGAGCCCGTAGCGCGAGCGGTATCGCGGGCACCGGCATCGGTCTCAATATCGTCAAGCAGATTATCGACCTTCATGGCGGCTCCGTTTCCGTTGAAAGCTCTCTTGGTAAGGGAACGACGTTCACCGTTGCGCTTCCAACCGACGGACCTCTCGCCAATCTTGTCAAACAGGCAGCATAAGGAATGCCCCAATGATGACCGTACTTTGCATCGATGACGAAGCTGACATTCGCCAGCTG
Organism: Neorhizobium sp. R1-B; assembly: GCF_004368875.1. Lineage (NCBI taxonomy): Bacteria > Pseudomonadati > Pseudomonadota > Alphaproteobacteria > Hyphomicrobiales > Rhizobiaceae > Neorhizobium > Neorhizobium sp. R1-B. The sequence goes on along the minus strand of NZ_SOEM01000005.1, from coordinate 104,380 downwards.
ATCGTCGAGGAACTGACCGATGCCGGGTTCAAGACCCTGGAGGCTGCCAATGGGCAGGAAGGGCTTGAGGTCATCTTGTCCCACTGGCCGGATATCGTCATCTGCGACATCTCCATGCCGATCATGGATGGGCAGCAACTGCTTGCCGAAATTCAAGTCAATCACCCCGAGCTTTCCAACATTCCCTTCATCCTGCTGACGGCACTGACGGACAAGGAAAACGTGCTGACGGGCCTGCGTGCCGGAGCGGCGGACTACCTGACCAAGCCGATTGATTTCGACCTGCTCCTGGCCAAGCTCGCCGGCTGCGTCACGCGTATCGAAAATGACAGGGCGGTTGGTCGAGCCCTTTGAAGACGTCAGGTCAGGTAGCGTTTCTCATGTCCGGGCGCAGGTGGCTCGGTAACGGGTCAGGATTCAGACGCTTGCGGCCGCGCCGCATTCGTCATTCCGGCTTTGTTGCCTCATCGCGCTCGCGCAGATTGCGGGCGATCAGACGACAGAGATCGCGGAACTGCTCGTATGTCTCTTGCGGAAGAAAGGAAAAGATCTCGCGCTCGATTGCATCGGCCGCGATATCGCATGCCTCGACCAGCCGCTTGCCCTCCGCAGTCAGACTCATTCGGAGAATCCGGCGGTTGGCCGGATCCTCCTTGCGGACAATGAGCTTGCGGCGCTGTAGGCCCGCAATCAGTTCGTTCATCGTCTGCGGCGTGACGAAGAAGCGGCGGGAGAGATCGGCCGAGGAGAGGCCGTCTCGAGCGCCAATGACACTGAGGACTGTGTACTGGATTGGAGTTATCTGCAGTGAGGCGAGCCCCAATTCGAGCCGGCTCCGCACTGCGTGGCTCGTCTGATTGAGGAAATAGACAGCGCGAGGATGCTGCATCCTCCATTCCGTGGAAGTTGCGTTCTTGGACTGCAGATCTTCAGCCATCACTGGGCGGTGATCCTTCTTGCTGAAATGGTTATGTAAGCGGGGTAGCGGAGAAACGGAGAGGGCACAAGCAGGTTCCGCGGATTGGTGACGTGAGGATCGGCTGAAACCTTCCTCCTCGGGGAACGTTGTCCGCGGAATTTCCACTTGGAGGAACTCTTTTGGACATCATCCGCATTCTCCTTGCTTTCATCCTCCCACCGCTCGGCGTGTTTCTGCAGGTGGGTCTGGGCCTGCACTTTTGGTTGAACATCCTGCTGACCCTGCTTGGCTGGCTGCCCGGCATTGTGCATGCGCTCTGGGTGATCCTAAAGAAGTGACGTTCAGATCCTCGCTTTGAGCCTGCGGCGGGTGTCGCTCGGACTTTCACGATAATGGGCGCGGTAGCAGCGTGAAAAAGCCGAGGCGGAATTGAAACCGGTCGCGGCAGCGATGTCTGCGAAAGTAGCACGAGTTTCGATAACCTTCCGGCGAGCGGCATTGAGTCTCAGCGCAAGATAATGTTCGCGCGGTGCAACCCCCATCGTGCCGCGGAAAATGTCCTGCAAATGGCGGGAGCTCACGCCCGCCCGCCTCGCCAGCCGGGATAGGGGAAGCGGGGCCTCGACCGTTTCCTCCATCAGCCTGATGGCGGCTTGCACGCGGCTATCGATGATCCGCATGTTGCCGATCGCCGGCATCTGAAGGAGGTCGCCGCGGGTGCGTTCCTGCTCATAGATGAAGAGACGCGACACTTCGAGCGCCAGCGAATAGCCATGTGCGCGCCGGATCAACTCCAGCATCAGATCCAATGTCGGCAGCGACCCGCCGGTGGTGATGCGTTTGCCGTCGATAACGAAGCGTTCCCGGATCATGTTCACCTGTGGATAGGCGGCCGAAAAATCTTCGAAGTCTTCCCAATGCGTGGTGGCGGAAAAACCGTCGAGCAAGCTGGTGTCCGCCAGAACGAAGGAGCCCGCTTCAATACCGGCGATCAAGGAGCGATGGCGTGCCGTTTGCGAGAGCAGGAATTTTAGCTCGCGCGTGGTGCTTTTTTTCCAGCTGTAGCTTGAGAGCACAAAGAGCGGGTCCGTCTCGCGCGCAGGACGGAAAGGAGCTAAGACGGGGATGGGTATGCCGGCCTTCGTTTCGATAGGACGACCATCCGGCGAGAAAAGCTTCCAGCGATAAAGCTCGCGGCCGGTAATACGGTTGGCGGCACGAAGAGGTTCGATGACCGAGGCCACGAGGATCAGGTTCGTCTCCGGCAGCACGAGAATATCGAAATGCTGCTCGTCGGCAAATGGCCCGCCCTCTGGCAACGTCGCACTCTGGTAAGCCATTATTCCTACGCATCCCGGCCATGAATATCTTCAGTGAGCGGAAGCGGCATGTTGGTGTCCCGCTTCCGCTTTCCGGAAGCTGCCACAGGTTGCAGTTTAAAAAAACCGCAAAGGCAATTGATCGGCTGCAGGTTCGGGCTGCTCACTCCCGATCGGTGTCGGATCTCAGTCCCGAACTGAGGACGGGTCTCCGCACCGGCCCTGTCAATGCAGGCAGATAGCTCCACAAGAAGAGCGCCCAGCCCGCCATCCAGCACCCGGCCGACGAGATAATGGGATCGACAATTCCATGGCCAAGCGATGCCCCGAATATTCTGAGAAGGCTCGACAGGCAGATAAGCGAGAAAGCGGCCGCCATTACTGGACTGAGAACGAGTTGACGACCCTTACGGACCATGGCGGTCCGCATCATGATGGACATGATCATGGTACCCATGGCGCCCATGGTGACGGCATGGACCGCGTCTTTCAGTGTAAGCCAGTGCGGGTTGAGCAGGGATGAGCCGGTGAGCAGCAAGGCGACCGGCGTCCACATCCACGCGATATGCAGCATGAGCAATGCCGGATAACGAAAGGCCTTGTAACCGCACCACCCTGCAGTCCGCGCAGACAGAAGCAATGCCGCCACGACGAAAAGAGAACCTGCCACGGTATTATGATTCACCGTGCCGAGATAGGCAGCGCCCAGAACGGTGAGGATTGCTGCGCGTGAAAGCCAGGGCCAGTCCCATCCGAACGCCATATCGCCGGTCTGTTGGACCCAATGGCGCGTGAATGCGGGCACGGCCCGGCCGCCCACGATGATGATGATCATGGCGAACAGAAAGGGATTGCCGGTCATTTCTTCCAGAGGCACCCACGAGCCTCCGCCTGAAAAGGAGAGCGCGGCAGCCGTTCCAAGCGCGGCCGTTGCGAAGACGGCCCACAGCCGGCCCAAGGCTCCGGCCAAGAGGAGATAATATCCAAGGATCAGGGCCAGACTGAAGAAATAGATGCTGCCTCCGAGCGCGCGGGCCGGAGAGGGCATGACGTCGAAAGCAGCGACGACGCGTGCAGCAATCCAGAGGGTGGTGACGAGCTTCGAAATCGGCGGCGGAATCGGCCCCCGTTTTGCCCAGGCAGGTAGCGCGGTCAGCAGATAACCACCCACTGCCGCACCACCCATCCCGAACAATAGTTCGTTCTGGTGCCAGCTTGCCCGATCCGGCAAGAGACTTTCTGGAAGCAACCAGACGCCGGGTGTGATGAATGCCCAAAGACCGGCCAGAAAGAACAGCGGACGGTGCGGTGCATCCCACAGCGAGCGCCAGACGGACTCCGAAGAGCGGGTGGTCAATCCGCCAACTCTGCCTTCTCGAAACGAGGAAAGAGCACGGCGTTTTCGAGATGCATGTGCGTGACGAGATCGTCGGTGAATTTTCGCAGCCCGGTATAGAGAGCCGTCCAGGAGCCGCAGGCGCCGGCCGGCAGGGAGAGCCCGTGCGTCACATGCTCGATGGCCTTCAGATGCTCCATTTCGTCATCGTGCTCATGCCGCATCTCGGCTATCGGATGCCCGATAGACGGGCTGCCGCCCCGTTGCATCATCGGGAAAAGTATCTGCTCTTCCCGCGCCATATGAGCATCGAGATCGTCCCGAAGCTTGGCCAGAGCGTCAGCAAGTCCGACCGGCGCCGAAGGATGGCTTCCGTGGACCCGCTCGACCTTCTGGGCAAGCGGGATGAGCCAGGCGAGTTCTTCCCGGTGGGTGGCGTGATACCGGCTCAGAAGGTGAGAGATGAGTTCCTTCGTTTCGGACGGCGCGTCGCGCCCGGCAGCTTGCGCCAGCGCTTTAAGATCGGCCAGCAGAGCTTCGGGTGCCAGGCCCGCATCTTGCGCCGCTTCGCCGAGAGGTACGTTGCCACCGCAGCAGAAGCTGATGTCATGGCGGCGGAAGAGCTCTGCCGCGCCCGGCAGCGTTGCGGCAATTGAACTGACGGTCTGGTCCAGTGCGAGGTCGGTCATCTTGTCCTCCTGAGGTTGATCGAGTTGGGTCTTTCGTCTTTCACGGTCGCGGATCGACTGTTCCTTCAATGGTCATGACGATTGCCGTCGAGCCCCAGCGACGCCCACAGGGCGTCGACCCTGTCGGCCACCTCGGAAGGCATGGTCAGCACCTCGCCCCATGCCCGCTCGGTTTCGGCGCCGATCTTGCTCGTCGCATCCAGGCCCAGCTTGCCGCCAAGTCCGGGCTGCGGGGAGGCAAAGTCGAGGTAATCAATCGGTGTTCTATCTACGACGAGGAGATCACGGCTGGCGTCGAAGCGCGTCGAAAGCGCCCAGACGACGTCCGGCCAGCTTCTGACATTGATATCGGGATCCACTGCGATGATGAGCTTGGTGTAGCTGAACTGCGGTAGGATCGACCACAATCCCATCATGATCCGCCTTGCCTGACCCGGATATCGCTTGTTGATCGAGACGACGATGGCGCGATAGGAACACGCTTCCGGGGGAAGCCAGAGGTCGACAATCTCCGGGAACTGCCCCTTGATCAGCGGCAGAAAGAGATCGTTCATGGCCTCGCCGAGCCGTGAGGGTTCGTCCGGCGGTCGGCCGGTATAGGTCGAGAGGTAGATCGGCTGGTGACGCATGGTGATGGCCGACAGGCTAAGCACGGGGAACGGCTCGACGGCGTTGTAATATCCGGTATGGTCTCCGTAGGGGCCCTCTTCGGCGGCCTCGGTCGCAGAGACCGTGCCTTCCAGCACGATTTCGGCTTGCGCGGGAACGGGAAGGGGAACCGTCAGCCCGGTTGTCGTTTCCTGCCGTCTGCCTTTCAGGACACCCGCAAAACTGAGTTCGCTCATCCCGTCGGGAAGGGGCATGACGGCGGCAAGGATCGTCGCAGGATCGGCTCCGATCGCGACGGCTACCGGCATGTCGCGGCCGAGCGCTTGCCACATGCGATGATGCCGGGCGCCGCCTCGATTTGCCAGCCAGCGTACGATCAGGCGGTTTCGGCCGAGCTTCTGCATGCGGTAAATGCCGACGTTGAGATCGCTCGGGTCGTCCGGCGCGTGAGTGATGACCAGCGGCCAGGTGATGAGGGGAGCCGGCTCCCCCGGCCAGCAGGATTGAATCGGCAGCCGGTCGAGGTCGATCTCACGTCCTTGCCAGACAACCTGCTGGCAGAGGGCGCGAGAAACCGGACGCGCGTTCATGGACAAGGCGGCCCTCAAATGAGGCAGTTTTTGCCAGGCGTCACGCATTGATTTCGGCGGCTTCGGTTCACGCAGTTCGGCGAGGAAGGCGGCAAGTTGAGGAAGCCCTCCGGCCTCAAGGCCCAGGCCCCATTCGATCCGTTCGCGGGTGCCGAAGAGATTTGCCAGAAGCGGGATGGTCTGCGTTGTTCCCGACGCGTCGACGGGTTGTTCGAACAGGAGCGCAGGCCCGTGGTCCGCAAGCACGCGCCGGTGGATTTCGGTAATTTCGTGAACCAGGGAAACGGGGCGGGCTATCCGTTTGAGACTGCCGCGCTTTTCCAGGAAGCTGACGAAATCCTGAAGGCTTGCGTGGCGACGAGGAGTGACATCTGCTTTCATGCGCGAGATGTGCCGGGCTGCAGACAATATGTCTTTGCGCTGGCGCAAGTTACGGAACCGTCGATGCGCTAGTCTCAGTCATAGTCGCCTCGCCTTCCGCGGCGGCGAGAATAGGGTGCAGACCCGGGTTGACGAGTTCGGACGATGATCCATCTTAGAGCAAGAGATGGCCCCAGAGGAGGTGAGCGTGCCTGATCTTCCCCTTCAGCAACACGAGGAGCTGCCCCGAAGCCGGTGGAGGGAGTTCCTCACTTTCCTTGTGCTGGCATTCGGCATCTGGCCCATCGTGGCTGTCGGAGTGGTGGGCGGCTACGGCTTTCTCGTTTGGATGTACCAGATTATCACCGGTCCGCCCGGACCTCCCGGTCATTGAGGTGTTCTGATGTTTGCGGCGTCATTTTCCTGGCGAAAGACTGATACCGGCAGGGTGGCTGTCTCGCCCACCTCCTTGCGTAATGCGGCGCGCGGCTTTGCAACCGATGTTGGGCTTGCCGGCCGATGTCCCTCCTTGATCGCTGGCAAACAAGCTGGCGGGCGCCGTGCCTGCGTCCGCAGGCTTCAGACAAATACGGCCTTGAGCAAGCGCCGAAGGATGACGCATGCCTGAAAAAGCGAACCGCCACTACATCTCCAGCGCCGTCATCGTCGTGAGGCCTGAAGCCGAAGAACGCGTCGTGCGGGATTTGGCGGCGATCGAGAGGGTGGAAGTTCACGCCATGCAGGGCGGCAAGATCGTTGTTGTCATCGAAGGCGCCAGCAGCGGCGAGCTCGGTGCGTCTCTCTCGGCAATATCTGCAATCGACGGGGTGGTGGCCGCCAATATGGTGTTCGAACACTCCGAAAACGTGGAGGCAATGTCTGATGATCGGAGAATTGACGCGGCGTGACCTTATCAAGGCGCATGCGGCGGGGATAGCGGCCGCGACTGCCGGGATCGCGCTTCCGGCAGGCGCCCAGCCGGTACCTGGCGGGGTAGAGTCGCTGGAGATCAAGTGGTCGAAGGCCCCATGTCGGTTCTGCGGCACGGGTTGCGGGGTCATGGTCGGCGTCAAGGAAGGCCAGGTCGTTGCCACCCACGGCGATATGCAGGCCGAGGTCAACCGCGGCCTGAACTGCATCAAGGGCTATTTTCTCTCCAAGATCATGTATGGCGAAGACCGCCTGAAGACGCCGCTCTTGAGAAAGCGAAACGGGAAATATGCCAAGGATGGCGAGTTCGAGCCCGTAAGCTGGGATGAAGCCTTCGATGTGATGGCCGACCAGTGCAAGAAGGTACTGAAGGAGAAGGGGCCGACAGCAGTCGGAATGTTCGGCTCCGGCCAATGGACGATCTTCGAGGGCTATGCTGCAACCAAGTTGATGCGCGCCGGCTTCCGTTCGAACAACCTCGATCCCAACGCCCGCCATTGTATGGCGTCGGCTGCCTACGCCTTCATGCGCACCTTCGGTATGGATGAGCCGATGGGCTGTTACGACGACTTCGAAAATGCGGACGCCTTCGTGCTCTGGGGCTCGAATATGGCGGAGATGCATCCGATCCTCTGGACGCGCCTTGCGGACAGGCGGCTCGGACATCAGCACGTCAAGGTTGCCGTCCTGTCGACCTTCACTCACCGCAGCATGGATCTTGCGGATATTCCCGTCATCTTCACGCCCGGGACCGATCTCGCCATCCTGAACTATATCGCTAACCACATCATCACCAGCGGCAAGGTCAACGAGGAATTTGTCAGGAACCATACGACCTTCATGAAGGGCGTGACCAATATCGGCTACGGCCTGCGGCCGGAAGATCCGCTGGAGCTCAAGGCGGCCAATGCGGCCAACCCCGCCAACATGGAGCCGACCGACTTCGAAAGTTTCAAGAAGTTCGTTTCCGACTATACCCTTGAAAAAGTGGCAGACCTGACGGGTGCGGATCCGGGCTTTTTGCAGCAGCTTGCGGACCTCTACGCAGACCCGAACCGGAAGGTGATGTCGCTCTGGACAATGGGCTTCAACCAGCACGTCCGCGGCGTCTGGGCAAACCACATGCTGTACAATCTCCATCTGTTGACCGGTAAGATCTCCGAACCGGGCAACGGACCGTTTTCACTGACCGGTCAGCCGTCGGCCTGCGGTACCGCGCGCGAAGTCGGCACCTTCGCACACCGGCTGCCGGCCGACATGACGGTAACCAATCCTGAACACCGCCACCATGCGGAGGAAATCTGGAAGCTGCCGGAAGGCCTTCTTCCGGATAAACCCGGCTACCATGCCGTGCAGCAGGACCGCATGCTCAAGGATGGGAAGCTCAGCTTTTATTGGGTGCAGGTCAACAACAACGTTCAGGCTGCACCGAACACGAAGAACGAGACCTATCAGGGCTACCGCAATCCAGACAACTTCATCGTGGTATCCGACGCATACCCGACGATCACCGCCATGTCGGCAGATCTGATCCTGCCTGCGGCGATGTGGGTCGAGAAGGAAGGAGCCTACGGTAACGCCGAGCGCCGTACCCATGTCTGGCATCAGCTTGTTCAGGCGCCGGGCGAAGCGAGGTCCGATCTGTGGCAGTTGGTGGAATTCTCAAAGCGCTTCACCACGGATGAGGTCTGGCCGGCGGAAATGCTGGACAAACATCCGGATTACCGCGGCAAGACGTTGTTCGAGGTATTGTTCAAGAATGGGCAGGTAGACCAGTTCCCGCTCAGCGAGGTCGATCAGTCGTACCCGAACAACGAAGCCTATGCATTTGGTTTCTATATCCAGAAGGGGCTGTTCGAGGAATACGCGTCCTTTGGGCGGGGTCATGGCCATGATCTGGCGCCCTATGACCGATATCATCAGGAGCGCGGCCTGCGCTGGCCGGTTGTGAATGGCCAAGAGACCAAGTGGCGCTATCGCGAGGGTTATGATCCCTATGTCAAGTCCGGCGAGGGGGTAAAGTTCTATGGTCGTCCGGACGGCAGGGCCGTCATTCTCGCGGTTCCCTACGAGCCTCCGGCTGAATCTCCCGATAAGGAGTACGATTTCTGGTTGGTGACGGGTCGCGTCTTGGAACATTGGCATTCCGGTTCGATGACCATGCGCGTACCGGAACTGTACAAGGCTTTCCCTGGCGCCCGATGTTTCATGAACGCCGATGATGCCAGGAAACGTGGTTTCAATCAGGGAATGGAAGTCAGGATCGTTTCCCGAAGGGGTGAAATCCGGTCGCGTGTGGAAACCCGCGGGCGAAACCGCATGCCGCCGGGCGTGATCTTCGTGCCATGGTTCGACGCCAGTCAATTGATCAACAAGGTCACCCTAGACGCTACCGATCCCATCTCGAAACAGACGGACTACAAGAAATGCGCTGTGAAGATTCTCCCCGTCGCATAATCCTCCGTTCCTTTTTGGCCGCCCTTGCCGTCTTTGCTGCAGTGTTCTCAACGAACCTCGCAGTCGCTCAAATGGTTCGGGAATTGTCGGGACCACCTGGCGGAATGGACATGGTTCCCGCAAAGCCGATGCCGAAATGGAACGTGGACGACGTCCGCAAAATGCGGGCCTACCCGGACCAGCCGCCGGTCATTCCCCATTCGATCGAAGGTTACCAGCTTTCCGTCAATACCAATCGCTGTCTTTCCTGCCACAAGCGGGAATTCACCGAGGGCGCAGGCGCCCCGATGATCAGCGTCACCCATTACATGACCCGCGAGGGGCAGATGCTCGCGGACGTCTCCCCACGGCGCTATTTCTGCACCGCCTGCCATGTGCCTCAAGCGGAGGTGCAGCCGCTTGTCGGCAATACGTTCCGCGACATGAGCGAAATGGGCGTCGAGCATCTGGGAGGAAAGTAGCTTGATTGCACGCATCAAAAGGCTGGCCGCCTGGGTCTGGAAAATTCTCAGTACACCCGCGGCTACTCTGAGTTTGGCATTCCTGACGCTTGGCGGTTTCGTGGGAGGGGTGGTTTTCTGGGGAGCGTTCAATACGGCGCTGGAGCTTACCAATACAGAACAGTTCTGTACCGGGTGTCACGAAATGCGGGCCAATGTTTACGAGGAGATGACGCGCACGGTGCATTTTTCGAACCGGTCCGGCGTGCGCGCTTCCTGCCCAGATTGCCACGTGCCGCACGAATGGACAGATAAGATTGCCCGCAAAATGCAGGCCTCGAAGGAGGTATGGGGCAAGATCTTTGGTACGATCAACACCCGCCAGAAATTCCTGGACGAACGGCTGCGTCTGGCGCAGCACGAATGGCATCGGCTCAAGGCGAATGACAGCCTGGAATGCCGCAACTGTCATTCATCCGTGGCGATGGATCTCTCCAAGCAGACCCAGCGCGCCGCTGACATCCACACTCGCTATCTCCTGAGCGGCAAGGCGACCTGCATCGACTGCCACAAGGGGATCGCGCATGAATTGCCCAATATGCAAGGTGTGGATCCGGGCTGGCATATGCCGGACGAATTGGAGGGCGACGTGCTGCCCAGCGCCAATGCCGTCGATGAACTGAGGAAGGTGATGGCCAAGGCGCATTCGAGCGGAGAAAAGAGCTTGCCCTGACCTACGGCTTGATCTCGACCTCGCCTTCGAGCTTCATGATCTCGAAATCGCTGACGATGACGTCGACCCTGACGATCCAGACACCCGCCACGGGCAGCACCAGACTTTTGGCACTCCAGGTACCGCCTTCCTGCCTGTCGGCTTTACGCCTGATTGGTTCGATTCCTGCCTTCGGATTTGAAAACACGAAGGACACTTCCTGAGGATCGAGGGGAGAAAAATCCTCTTTCATGATTATTGCGGCTGCCGTTACCGGGCCGGCATTGCCGGGGGTGACCTGCATTTCCGCCATTCCCTTTGCGGAGTGGATATGGACAACCGCAGGCTCGGACGCCTCCAGGATCAGCGAGCGCGGCGGCGGCGTGAAGCGCCAGGTGGCAGCAACGCCAAGTATGAGAAGCACAACGAGGCTTTCGGCCACTATCGAACGTATGAGCTGTTTGACGGCAGCTGTCTCGCCGCGTTCCGCCCGGTTCGTCAGCCTCCACCTGTTGATGCAGGCTAGGGCGAAGAGCAGGATGAGAAGGCCGAGCTTGATGAGAAGAACCCGTCCGTAGCTTGTGGTGACGAGCGCCTCGATCTTCAGAACCTGTATATAGGTCAATATCAGGCCAGCAATGAGCAGCACGGCGACAGAAAGCGGAATGAAGTTCGAGAAGCGGCGGAGCGCGATTGCGGCGTCAGAGCCACCTCTTCTGAACTCGGCTGCGAGAGGGAGCAGGGCGCCGACCCAGGAGGATATTGCCGCCACATGGAGGAAAACGGCCGGTCGCATGATCCATTGCGGCTCAGCAGCGCTGGCGTGCCCGCTCAGGCTCAGGGCAAAGGCCGCCGTGACCAGTGCCGAGAGCGAGATCCACCGCGCACTCCGGCCTGGACCGCTTGCTAGAGCGAGAGCCGCAAGCGCGAGCGCCGCAAACATGAAGACGACGGTCCGGCCGAAGCTGGTGGCGAAGCCGGCCTTCCAGACCTCGGCATCGAATATCCGCCCGATCGGCTCTCCGACGGTGTCCAGTCCTTGAAATCCTGCTGAAATCATCGTGCCGGCGAAGCCAGCCAGAAGCGCGGTGACGATGGGCTGCAGTGCGTTCCTTGACCCGTTTGCGAACCAGGAGGCCGCGAAAGTTCCGCCGATCCCGAAGAAGAGGCCGACGTACAGCGCAATCTTTCCGCCCCAGAGACCAACCCGCACCTGCCAGTCCACCCCGTCTCCTATCCGAGGAGACGCGGCGCCCGGATGTCCGATCGAAAAGATGATCGAGCCGCCGATCGGATGACCATCCTGGGAGACGACCCGCCAGGAGAGCACATGGGTGCCGTTCGAAAGGTCGGCGGGCGGGACGACCTCGACCAGTTTGTCCTTGACGACGAAGGCATCAAGAACGACCGGGCGGCCGTCGGGCAAAGTCAATTTCAGGCTGGTCGGTGAGACGGGTTCGCTGAACGTCAGCCTTATGACCGCCGGTGATACAGCCATGACCGAGCCATCGCGTGGCTCGGTCGCGTTCAAGGAAGCGTGGGCAGATGCCGTCGCCGCGAGGCCCAGCCATAGCAGCATCGCCAGAGCAATTTGCCGCAGAATGCTGAACGGCAGGAATTTCGTTCGAAGCGACGTCATCGTCAATGTCATGCCCAGGTGTCAGTTGCTCAGTCTTTGCAAAAGCTTGACGCCTGGTGCGGGCATTTCCAGATCAGATGCCTTCTGGCCTTCAGCTGGAACTTCGATCCAGCGCTCCTTCAGCCCTTCCGGGCATTCCTGAACCACTGGAAAATACAAGGTGCCGCCAGCCTTGAGGTCGCTTGCGATCGTGCCTCGAACGACAAATTCGTCGTATTCATCGTCACCGAGATTGCCGCCGCTCCAGACAACTTCCTTGACCCCCTCGCTTACCAGCGTTCCGTGATTGTCGTAGGCCTTAGCATAGGCGCCTTTGACCTTCTCAAGCTTCCAGCCTGCTTTGGGCTGCGGCTTGACGGCGTAGAACCCTTCCGGAAGCTGGACCCGTACGACGTTTGTCGGCTTGCCTTCGCAGCCGTGGGGTACCCGCAGCACTGCCTTATAGGTCGTTCCTACCGGGGTTTCTTTTCCCTCAAGAGTGACGTGCGAAAATGCTGCGGTGCTGGTGAGCATGGTAACAGCAGCGGTAACAATGATCTTCTTCAACATAGAATTCTCCATGGATGCCGACAGCGGTCGGCCGATGACAAGCCGGCGGCCGGTGGCGCTTGGCGTGTATTGTTGGTCTGAGTGAATACGGAAATGGACGGCCGTGCGGTCCGGCTGGATTGTCATCTAGGCGAGGACATCCCGAGGCGGAACTTGCTTGACCGAAGGACTAAATGTCGAGTGGCGGACCTCGTGGCCTTCCCGGTTCCGTTTCCGGTCGCTTCACAAATCCCGCTTCAGCGTCGATGCGAATCTTTGTCGCAACAACAGGCAGCCGGTTCACCAGGAAATTGCCTGGAGCCGGTGCCGCAAAAAGTGAGGTGAACGTGCTGCATGCCTGGGTGCAGCATTGGAGGGCCTGAGAGTGATCCCTGTCGCCGTTATCGGTGGGGCCTTCCACATGCGTGATGCAAAGAGGATTGCCGAATTCATCGTATAGGGGCGCGGCAAGCGCGGTCCCCATGCCGAGAGACGCTAGCAGCATCTGCACAACGAGTGCATGCGCCGCGATGAACGCGGTTATCATGCTCCATTTATGCGGTCTGCGTTTTTTCACGGTAGCGTCTTCGCCTGCAGGGTGCCATCGATCTGCCGCTGCTTAGTTGCATGCATCAGTCAGGTTTGTCTATGCGCTCTTCCGCCACAGCGCTCTTTGATAGGCATCAACTGCGAGGCGAATTGTTGAGGTGCTGGCTTGTCGCATCGGCGACCGGCAGCAACACAAGCGGTCAATGCACCCGCTCGCATTGTGAGCCGTACCACGGCAATCATGGTCACCGACAATGTATGGAACGGCACCGATTGTGCAAAGCATTGTTCGCTTTTCCGACACGTAATGGACGGGACGAAAAAGGAGGGAAGCATGCCGCTCGAGATGAACCGCGACGTTTTCATCACCTGCGCCGTCACCGGCGCCGGCGATACGGTGAGCAAGTCCGCCCACGTTCCAATCACCCCGAAACAGATCGCGGAATCCGCAATCGACGCCGCCAAAGCCGGAGCGGCGGTTGTCCATTGCCATGTTCGGAACCCGGAAACGGGTGCTGCGGCCCGCAACAGGGAACTTTACAAGGAAGTGAACGATCGCATCCGTTCAGCGGATATCGACGTAGTGCTGAACCTCACCGCCGGCATGGGCGGCGACCTGGTGTTCGGCGATGTCGAAGCGCCTTTCCCGGTCAATCCGAATGGTACTGACATGGCCGGCGCCACCGAGCGTGTCGCGCATGTCGCCGAATGCCTGCCGGAGATCTGCACGCTCGATTGCGGCACGATGAACTTTTCCCTCGGCGACTACGTGATGACCAACACGCCCTCCATGCTGCGCGAGATGGCGCGGCAGATGACAGCACTCGGCGTGCGCCCCGAGATCGAGGCCTTCGATACCGGCCATCTCTGGTTCGCCAAACAGCTCGTGGAAGAAGGGCTGATCGAGGATCCCGTCTTGATCCAGCTCTGCATGGGCATTCCCTGGGGCGCGCCGGACGACCTCAACACCTTCATGGCCATGGTCAACAACGTGCCGAAACATTGGACGTTTTCTGCCTTCTCGATCGGCCGCAATGCGCTCGCCTATCCGGCCGCCGCCGTTCTCGCCGGCGGCAATGTACGCGTCGGTCTGGAGGACAACCTTTATGCCGGCAAGGGGCAGTTGGCGACCAACGCACAGCTCGTCGAGAAGGCCGTCGGCGTGATCGAGGGCATGGGCGCCAGGATCATCGGCCCGGCTGCCGTGCGTGAAAAACTCAAGCTGACAAAACGGTGATCGCCATGAGCAAGATAGAAAAAGCGGGCTGCATCGGCGGCGGCGTCATCGGCGGAGCCTGGGCCGCCCGTTTCGTGCTCGCCGGCATAGACGTCAACATGTTCGACCCGCATCCGGAGGCTGAACGCATTGTCGGCGAAGTGCTCGCCAATGCCGAACGCGCCTATGCCATGCTCACCATGGCGCCGTTGCCGCCGCAAGGGAAAATTACTTTCTGCCAGACGGTCGAAGAGGCCGTAAGAGGCGCCGACTGGATTCAAGAAAGCGTGCCCGAGCGGCTGGAACTGAAGCGCAACGTCATCACTCAGATCGACGCGGCCGCTGACCCCAAGGCGCTGATAGGCTCCTCGACCTCCGGCCTGATGCCGACCGATCTCCAGCGCGACATGAAATATCCGGAGCGAATGTTCGTCGCCCATCCCTACAACCCCGTCTATCTGCTGCCGCTCGCCGAATTGGTCGGCGGTCAAAAGACTGCCGCCGAAACGTTGAAGGCGGCACAGGAAAAGCTCGCCCCGATCGGCATGAAGGGCGTCATCATCAAAAAGGAGATCGAGGCATTCGTCGGCGATCGCCTGCTGGAAGCCGTCTGGCGTGAAGGCCTGTGGCTGATCCACGACGACATCTGCGACACAGAAACGCTGGACGACGTGATCCGCTATTCCTTCGGCATGCGCTGGGCGCAGATGGGCATGTTCGAGACCTATCGCATTGCCGGCGGCGAGGCCGGCATGCGGCATTTCCTGGCACAGTTCGGCCCATGCCTTTCCTGGCCTTGGACGAAGCTCACCGATGTCGTCGATCTCGATGATGCGCTGGTGGACAAGATCGCGGCCCAATCCGACGCCCAATCCGGCGCCCGTGGTATTCGCGACCTGGAACGCATCCGCGACGAAAACCTCGTCGGCATCATGCAGGCGCTGAAGAGCGGGGATGCAGGGCGCGGTTGGGGCGCTGGCAAAATCCTCGCCGAATTTGAAAAACATCTCTGGAAAAATTCGCCGAAACCTGCGGCCAAGCTCAACAAGGAGCCGCTCGACCTCCTGCAGATCAAGGTTCATCCGTCCTGGATCGACTACAATGGTCACATGACCGAGTTCCGTTACGCGCAATGCTTCGCCGATGCCAGCGACGCGCTGCTCCGCCTGATCGGCGTCGATATGGATTACGTCGCGGTCGGCAACAGCTATTACACGGTGGAGACCCACACTCGGCTGCTTGACGAAGCCAAGCTCGGCGATCTCCTCAAGGTCACCGCACAGATATTGCCCTCATCCGATGGCAAGAAGCTGCAGAGCTTTATGTCTCTCAGCCGCGCCTCGGATGGCGTGCTGCTTGCGACCTGCGAACACCTGATGCTGCATGTCGCCTCGGCCGAGGGCAAGGCCGTGGCGCCGGGGGCGGAGGTGATGGGCAGGCTGCAGCCGCTGATCGATGCGCATGCGGACTTACCCGCGCCGGAAGGGGCTGGGCGGTCCGTGGGGCAGAAGCGCTGATCGAAAGCCGGCGACGGGAGGGAATACATGAACTTCGGATTGACCGACGAGCAGGAGATGATCGTCAAGACCGTCCGCGATTTCGTCGAGACGGAAATCTACCCGTACGAAAACGAGGTGGAGCGCACAGGCATCGTGCCGCCCGAACTCGGCCAGGAGATTGCCCGCAAATGCCGGGAGATCGGCTTCTTCGGCTGCAATTTCCCTGAAGAGGTGGGCGGCGCAGGCCTCGACCACACCTCGTTCACCCTGGTGGAGCGGGAGCTCGGTCGCGGGTCGATGGCGCTCACCGTCTTCTTCGGCCGCCCCTCCGGCATCCTGATGGCCTGCAATGCCGAACAGCGCGAAAGATATCTTTTTCCCGCGGTGAAGGGCGAAAAGTTCGATGCGCTCGCCATGACCGAGCCCGATGCCGGCTCAGACGTACGCGGCATGAAATGTTTCGCGCGGAAGGACGGTGGTGATTGGGTCGTCAACGGCACGAAACATTTCATCTCCCACGCCAATATCGCCGATTTCGTCATCGTCTTCATCGCCACCGGCGAGGAGGAAACGGCGCGTGGGCCAAAGAAGCTGATCACCTGCTTCCTCGTCGATCGCGGCACGCCGGGGTTCGAAATCCGCGAGGGTTACAACTCCGTCTCGCATCGCGGTTACCAGAACTGCATCCTGACCTTCGACGAATGCCGCCTGCCGTCGGCACAGATCCTCGGGGAGGTCCACAAGGGTTTCGATATCGCCAACGACTGGCTCTACGCCACGCGCCTCACCGTCGCCGCCACTTCCGTCGGCCGGGCGCGGCGGGCTTTCGACTATGCGTTGAACTACGCCGCCCAGCGAAAGCAGTTCGGCAAGCCGATCGGCGCCAACCAGGGCGTCTCCTTCAAGCTCGCCGACATGATCACCGAGATCGACGCAGCCGACCTCCTGACGCTGTCGGCCGCCTGGCGGCTTGACCAAGGTCTGCCGTCGAACCGCGAGATCGCTTCGGCCAAGGTTTTCGCGACCGAAATGCTGGCGCGAGTCACAGATGAAGCCATCCAGATCTTCGGCGGCATGGGGCTGATGGACGACCTGCCGTTGGCGCGGTTCTGGCGGGATGCGCGAGTGGAGCGCATCTGGGACGGCACGTCGGAAATTCAAAGGCACATCATCAGCCGCGATCTTTTGCGGCCGCTGGGGGCTTGAGGATGCCACGCTCCCTCGACCGCCTGACCCGCCCGAAGACCATTGCCGTGTTTGGTGGCAAGGAGGCCCGGCGTGTCATCGAGCAATGCGACAAGATGGGTTTTGCCGGCGAAATCTGGCCCGTCCATCCGAAGACCGACGAAGTCCTTGGCCGCAAATGCTATCGCACGGTAGCCGATCTGCCCGCCGCACCCGACGCCTCCTTCGTCGGCGTCAACCGGCAGCTTACGATCGAGATCATCCGCGAGCTTTCCGCCCGCGGGGCAGGCGGGGCCGTATGTTACGCCTCCGGTTTCCGGGAAGCAGCAAGCGAGCTTGCGGATGGCGACGAACTGCAATCGGCGCTGGTCGCGGCGTCCGCCGACATGCCAATCCTCGGGCCGAACTGCTACGGCTTCATCAACATGCTGGATGGCGCGCTGCTGTGGCCGGATCAGCACGGCATGCTGCGGGTGGACCGGGGCGTGGCGGTGCTGACGCAATCCTCCAACATTGCCTGCAATATTTCCATGCAGCAACGCGGCCTGCCGCTCGCCTATCTGATGACTGCCGGCAATCAGGCTCAGACGGGGCTTGCAGAACTCGCGTGCACAGTCATCCAGGATCCCCGCGTCACGGCGATTGGCCTGCATGTTGAGGGCTTCGACAATCTCGAAACCCTGGAGCGGCTGGCCGATCTTTCTCGCCGCTTGAAAAAGCCGGTCGCCATGCTGAAGGTCGGAAAATCGGAAGCCGCGCAGCTCGCTACCGTCTCGCACACTGCTTCGCTGGCCGGCAACGACCGTGTCTCCTCTGCGCTGCTGGAGCGTCTTGGCATCGGCCGCGTCGGGACCCTGCCGGAACTCCTGGAAACCCTGAAACTGCTGCATCTTTACGGCCCGCTGGAAAATGCCGACATTTCCTCCATGAGCTGTTCCGGCGGCGAGGCTTCGCTGATGGCCGATGCCGGCGTGAAGCGGAGGATTTCCTATCGGCCGCTCAGGGAAGAGCAGTTGAAGCCGCTGCGCGAAGCGCTCGGCCCGATGGTGACGCTCGCCAATCCGCTCGACTATCATACCTTCGTCTGGGGCAACGGCGACAAACAGACGGCCGCCTTCACGGCGATGATGCGGGGCGGGTACGCACTGAACCTCGTCGTGCTCGATTTCCCCCGCCTCGACCGCTGCGACGCGACCGACTGGTTGACAGCCGTCAACTCGGTCGTTGCAGCGCGCAGGGCAACCGGCGCCAATGCCGGCATCGTTTCCAGCATGGCGGAAAACCTGCCGGAACAGGTTGCCAAGCAATTGATGCGCGATGGCCTCGTGCCTTTTTACGGCGTCGAGGAAGCGCTCGCCGCCGCCGAGACCGCGGCCTTCATCGGTGCTGCTTGGAAAGGTCACGCGCCCGAACCGCTTCTCAGGATCGCGCCCGGCTCAGCGGAGGTCGTGACGCTCAACGAGGACGAAGCCAAACGCGAGCTTTCCGCCTTCGGCCTGCCGGTGCCGCCCGGTCTGGTGGAGATCGAACCCGAGGATACCGGACCGGCGGCGGAAAAACTCGGCTTTCCAGTGGCGCTGAAGGGCCGCGGTATTGCCCACAAAACCGAGGCCGGCGCCGTGAAGCTCAATCTCCGGACTGCCGAGGAAGTCGTTGCCGCCGCACATGCAATGGCCGGCACCGCGAACGGTTATCTGGTCGAGAAGATGGCCGGCCGGCCGGTGGCGGAGATTATCATCGGCGCGACGCGCGATCCGGTGGCGGGCCTGGTGATGACTGTCGGCGCCGGCGGCATTCTGGTCGAGCTTCTGGACGATTCCGCGCTGATCACCCTGCCGGCCTCGCCGGAGGCGATTTCGGCCGCGATATCCGGTCTGAAGGTGAAGAAGCTGCTCGACGGTTATCGCGGCGCACCGAAGGGCGATATCCCAGCGCTTGAGCAGGCGGTCGCAGCGGTTGCGGCCTATCTTGTAGCCAACGCGGCAGATATCGATGAACTGGACATCAACCCGGTCCTAGTGCTGCCGGAAGGCGAGGGTGTCGTGGCGGTAGATGCGCTGGTGAGAAGGAGGATATCGTGACCGATCGACCCATCAAGACCCGCCGCGATGGCGGCATTCTGGAAGTCACCATCGACCGGCCGAAGGCGAATGCCATCGACCTCAAGACCTCGCGCATCATGGGCGAGATCTTTCGCGACTTTCGCGACGACGACGCGCTGCGCGTCGCCATCATCACCGGTTCGGGCGAAAAGTTCTTCTGCCCCGGCTGGGATCTGAAGGCGGCAGCGGCCGGAGACGCGGTTGACGGTGATTACGGCGTGGGCGGGTTTGGCGGCATGCAGGAGCTGCGCGACCTCAACAAGCCGATCATCGCCGCCGTCAACGGCATCTGCTGCGGCGGCGGGATGGAAATCGCGCTGTCGACCGATCTCATCCTTGCGGCTGAACACGCCACGTTCGCTCTGCCGGAAATCCGTTCAGGAACGGTGGCGGATGCCGCCTCGATCAAGCTGCCGAAACGCATTCCCTATCACATCGCCATGGATATGCTGTTGACCGGCCGGTGGCTCGACGTGCAGGAGGCGCATCGCTGGGGTTTCGTCAACGAAATCCTGCCGGCGGACAGGCTGATGGCACGCGCCTGGGACCTGGCGCGGCTGCTCGAAAGCGGCCCGCCGCTCGTCTATGCGGCGATCAAGGAAGTGGTGCGGGAGGCGGAAGGCGAAAGATTCCAGACGACCATGAACCGCATCACCCGCCGCCAGCTGAAGACGGTCGACCTGCTCTATTCCAGCGAAGACCAGCTCGAAGGCGCACGTGCCTTCGCGGAGAAGCGCGATCCGGTTTGGAAGGGGAAATAGCCGTTACGCCGCGATGTCGGCGATTTCGCCCGCTTGCCACAAGACTTTCGGGTCCGACATGTCGCCGCTTTCCATGTCCACCTGAACGGAATAGGCGGCCACGCCGACAAAGCGTTCGGCCATGGCGCGGGCGATCTTCTCCGCGGAAGCGGCGTTGGAGGCTGCCCGCATCTCGCCCGGCGCGATGTTTCCCCGTACCTTCTTGAATGGCAGGACGATGAACTTTTCCGATTTTGACATGGCAGTCCCTTTTGATGTTCCCATTCTGTTCATGGAGAGGAAGAAGTCAACACCGGCCGCAACATTCGTGAAAAAATTCGGGGCTAGGCTTGGCGGTTTCGGCCTGGCAGCTTCATTGGGATGATAGATTTGGATATAGGCTTTTTCGAACTGGCTGATGCGGAAGATCTCGCCTCGCTGCTTGAGGAAATGCAGGCCTATTACGGCGTCTTCTGCCCGCCGCACGAGGCTGTGCTGGAAGGCATCCGCAGCCGCCCGCAAGCTTCCGAAATCCTGGTGGCGAAGACTGACCGCATCGTCGGCATGGCCGCTTTCGGCGCCAGTTATCCCGGCCCGGGCTTGAAGCCCGGCTTCTTTTTGAAAGACCTCTACGTCGCCAATGTCGAGCGCGGCAAGGATATCGGCACGAAACTTGTTACCTGGCTGGCCGCGCTGGCGGTCGAGCGCGGCTTCGGCCGGATCGACTGGACCGCGGCACGCTCCAACGAAAGGCTGCTGCGCTTCTATGACGAACTCGGCGGCGACCGGAAGGAAGACCGCGTTTTCTACCGCCTCGAAGGCGAAAGGCTGATGGTGCTGGCGGCCAAGGCCTAGGCGCTCTTGTGCCCCTCATATTGCGGCAGGTCGTCGGTGATCTCGTACCACGGCGCCTTAGAGCCGACGAAGATATGATGTGTCGGTCGGATGGTTGGCGCATCCACGAGCGTTCCCATCGCCACATGCACCCACGCCGCCTCGCGCACCAGCGAATAAAGAAGCGAACCGCAGGCGCGGCAATGGGCATCGTGATTGTCCGGGCCGCCATAGATCAGCAGGCTATCGGCGCCCTTGGTCAGCGCAAGTTTTTCGCGGGGGATTCCTGCGAACGGCTTGAAGGCCGAGCCGGTGGTGCGGCGGCAATTCGAACAATGGCAGATGGCGGCGTAGACAAAGGCATCCTCGACGGCATATGCCACCGCGCCGCAAAAGCACTTGCCCGACAATCTCTTCATCTGTGCCTCACGCCCGGCTGATCTCGTCCAGATACCAGCCGATATAGCGCAATTCGTTCTGTTCCATAGGGGCGATCGGGCCGGGCACGAAGAAACGCGAGACCACGCCGCGGGCGGTGTGCTCGATGATCGCCTTGTCCTCGTCGGTCGTTACCGTCCAGAGCCAGGTGAGTTTTTCGAGATCGTAGTCGCGGCCTTCCTCGGCCCCGGCATCCACCAGCCAGATCAGCTCCATCTCGCAGGTGTCGACCGTCTTCGGGATGAAGCGGTAGATCATACCGTGGTCGGCATAACAGACGAGGAAGCTGGTGCCGCCGAGATGGATGGAGGTGACGCCGCCGTCGAAATCGGAAAATCGGCCCATCAAAGGGGCGAGCGGCTGGCCGTCCTTGCTGCCGGTCTTCACCCCGTCATAAAGCGCATATCGGAAGGCATGGATCGCCTCCCGGCCTTCCCGCGAGGTCTCCCAGTGATTGCCGGAACCGACCTCGATGCCGAGCGCGCAGGTGCGCGCCTCCATCGCCGCGTTCAGTTCCTCGATCATATGCAGCGGCTGTTCCAGCGCGTGTGTCTCGGAATATTCCGGATGCGCCGGGCCGCAATGGTAGCACTCGACATAGTTTTCGATAGCGAGTTTCCAATTGGCGTCGAGCGAGTAGCTCTGGCGATGTGCGACCTTGGCGGAAGCCCAGCCATATTGCCCGCAGGTGGCGTGCAGCAGGTTTTCCACCTCGGAGAAATCCAGCGGGTTTTCCGCAAACGAGAGAAAGACGAGGCCTTCGACCACGCGGACGTGGAGCTTTTTCAGCCCGTGGTCTTCACGCTTGAAATCCTTCGGCATCAGCCGGGCTGCCTTCAGCCGGCCGTCATTCGCGAAGGTCCAGGCGTGGTAAGGACAAACGAAAGCCTTGGCATTGCCCCTTTCCTGCGTGCAAACCTCGGCGCCGCGATGACGGCAGACATTCAGCATCGCATGCACTGTCCCATCGCCAGCGCGGGTCAGGATCACCTGTTCGGCGCCGAGCTTGAAGAGTTCGAAATCGTGGAGGTTGGGGATAACGCTTTCATGCGCCAGGCAGTGCCAGTGGCGAAAGAAGACCCGCGCCATGTCCCGTTCGAAGATGTCAGGATCGTGATAGAAGGGGCGGGCAAGACCGTAGCCGGGGCGGTGTTCAGCGATCAGCCGGTCGATGCGGTCGCCATCTGTACGGTCTTTAGTCGGTTCGGATGCGAGCATTGTCGTCTCCTTGAAAATTGCGGTTATATCCGCACCCGCTCGGCCTTCGGGTCATACATCGGCGCCAACGACGCTTCCGCCTTCACCCTCGTGCCGGCAATCTCGATCTCGTAGCTCGAAGCCAGCATATCCGCCGCGCTCTCGCCCCTGCAGGGCACGTAACCCAGCCCGATCGCGCCGCCGAGGAAGTGGCCGTAATTGCCCGACGTGATCGTCCCGACGATCCTGCCGTCGCGCACAACCGCCTCGTTGTGGAAGAGCAGCGGGTCGGGATCGGTCAGCCGGAACTGCACCAGCCGGCGGTCGAGGCCGGAATCCTGTTTGCGCAGCACGGCATCGCGGCCTATGAAATCCCCCTTGTCCGTCTTCACCGCAAAACCGAGGCCGGCTTCCAGCACGTGATCCTCATCGGTGATGTCATGGCCGAAATGGCGGAAAGCTTTTTCGATGCGGCACGAATCCAGCGTGTGGATGCCACAGAGTTTGAGGCCGATATCGGCGCCCGCCTCTTCCAAAGTCTCGAAGACATGCGCCGTCTGGTCGGTCGAGATATAAAGCTCCCAGCCGAGTTCGCCGACATAGGTGACACGATGAGCGCGAGCCAATCCCATGCCGATCTCGATCTCGCGGGCCGTGCCAAAGAGATGCGCCGTATTGGAGAAGTCGTTTGGGCTGATCTTCTGGAGCAGTTCACGTGATTTCGGACCCATGACGCAGAGCACGCTTTCGGCGGCGGTGACATCGGTGATGACGGCGAATTCCTCGCCGAGGTTTTTCCGGAGCCAGGCGAGGTCGCGTTGCAACGTGGCGCCGGGCACGACGAGCAGGAAGGCAGTTTCGGATAACCGCGTCACGGTGAGATCGCTTTCGATGCCCCCACGGCGATTCAGCATTTGTGTATAGACGATGCGGCCGGCCGGAACATCGATCTGGTTGGCGCAGACGCGGTTGAGGAAAGCCATCGCATCGCGGCCCTCGACACGGATTTTCCCGAACGATGTCATGTCGAACAGTCCGACGCCGGTCCTGACCGCCAGATGCTCCTCGCGCTGATTGTCGAACCAGTTCTGTCGCTGCCAGCTATAGCGGTATTCGCGTTGCTGGTCCGGTCTCGCAAACCAGTTGGCGCGTTCCCAGCCGGCCACTTCGCCGAACACGGCACCGCGGGCTTTGAGGTGCTCGTGGATTGGCGAACGGCGCACGCCTCGGGCGGTCGCCATCTGGCGATAGGGGAAATGATCGGCATAAAGCAGGCCGAGCGTTTCGGTGACGCGGTTCTTGAGATAGAGCCGGTTCTTCTGGAAGGGCTGGGCGCGGCGGATATCCACCTCCCAGAGGTCGAAGGGGGGCTCGCCGTCGTTCATCCACTGGGCGAGCGCCATGCCGGCACCGCCGGAGGAGACGATGCCGATCGAATTGTAGCCGGCCGCCACCCAATAACCCTTCAGTTCCGGCGCTTCGCCGAGATAATAACGGTCGTCGGGGGTGAAACTTTCCGGGCCGTTGAAGAAGGTGTGGATGCCGGCGGTTTCCAGCATCGGCATGCGGTCGATCGCCATTTCCAGGATCGGCTGGAAATGGTCGAAATCCTCCGGCAACTGGTCGAAGCAGAAATCCTCCCGGATTTTCTCGCCAGCCGGCGGCCAGGGCTTTGCCACCGGTTCAAAGGCGCCAACGAGCATCTTGCCGGCATCCTCCTTGTAATAGGTGCATTCGTCCGGCACCCGAAGCACGGGAAGTTGGGTCAGCCCTGCAATCGGTTCGGTGACGATATAAAAGTGTTCGCAGGCATGCAGCGGCACGGCGATACCCGACCGCGCCGCCAGATCACGGCTCCACATGCCGGCGCAGTTTACGACGTTTTCCGTCTCGATGAGGTACCGCTCGCCGGCCTGCTCGCAGGCGACGCCGGTGACGCGACCATCCTTGGTCAGTACTTCGGTGACCTTGATGCTCTCGATGATGGTCGCGCCGTTCTGCCTGGCGCCTTTCGCCAAGGCCATGGCGATATTGGCCGGATCGCATTGGCCGTCGAGTGGCAGGTGGACTGCCGCCTTCACGTCGCCGATGTTGAGATGCGGATACATCGCTTTCGCCTCTTCCGGCGAAATCTCGCGAACGTCGATGTTAAAGGCGCGGGCGAGCGAGGCCTGGCGGTAGATCTCTTCCTTCCGCTCTTCGGTCAGCGCAACGGTCATCGAGCCGTTCTGCTTCATGCCTGTGGCTATGCCGGTCTCGGTTTCGAGCTGCACGTAGAGATCGCGGGAATATTTGGCGAGCCGCGTCATGTTCTGGCTGGCCCGCAACTGGCCGATCAGGCCGGCCGCATGCCAGGTCGTGCCGGAAGTGAGCTGCTTGCGTTCGAGCAGCACGACATCCGTCCAGCCGAGCTTGGCAAGGTGATAGGCGACCGAACAGCCGGAGACGCCGCCGCCGATGATGACCGCCCGGGCCTTCGAGGGGATCGTCTTCATGCGCGGATCCTCTCATTCGCCGGGTCCCAGAGCGCCTGTTCCGCTTGCACGACCGCCTTGAAACGGTGGCCGAAGATTTCGACTTCGAGTTCGGTCCCGGGTTCGGCAAGGTCGGCGCGCAGCATGCCGAGCGCGATGGATTTGCCGACGCGGTAGCCCCAGTTTCCGGAAGTCGTTTCGCCGACGACCTGTCCGCCATGCCAGAGGGTGGACATATAAGGCGCATCGCAATCATCGGCCTCGACGACGAGGGTAACAAAACGCTTCCTCACACCCTGCTGCTTCTCCGCGGCAAGTGCGGCCTTGCCCTTGAAGTCCGGTTTCGACCAATCGACGAAGCGTTCGAGCCCGCCCTGCAATATGGTGTAATCGGTCGAAAGGTCGCCCTTCCAGGCGCGGTAGCCTTTCTCGATCCTGAGGCAATCGAGAGCCTCCATGCCGAAAGGCTTCAAGCCGTGTTTCTGTCCTGCCGCCCAGACGGCGTCAAAAACGTGCCCGGTATTCTCCACCTTCGTGTGGATTTCCCAGCCGAGTTCGCCGGCGAAGGAGACGCGCAGCAGATGGCAGGAGTGGCCGGCGATCTTTGTTGGCTGGTGGGTGAGCCAACCAGCCGAAAGATCGGCATCGCAGAGTTCGGCAAGGATGTCGCGGCTCTTCGGACCGGAGAGGATCTGGCAGGAAAACTGCTCCGTGACGTCCTCGATGGCGAAGCCCGCATCGGTTGGCAGGTGCTTTTTCAGCCAGTCGAGATCGTGCCATTGCGCGGTCGCGGCGGTGATGAGGAAGAAGGAGTCCTCCTCGATCGCCATTACCGACATTTCCGTGACGATGCGGCCCCTGTCGTCGGCAAAATAGGCAAGCCCGAGGCGGCCAGGTTTCGGCACCTTGCCGGTGATCAGCGAGGAGAGCCATTCGGTGGCACCCGGTCCCTCCACCCGGTAGCGGGAAAAACCTGGCAGGTCGAGAATGCCGGCAGCATCGCGGACCGCGAGACATTCTTCCTCTATGCGCGGACTCCACGGCCCTTCTCG
Source organism: Neorhizobium sp. R1-B (assembly GCF_004368875.1). Classification (NCBI taxonomy): domain Bacteria; kingdom Pseudomonadati; phylum Pseudomonadota; class Alphaproteobacteria; order Hyphomicrobiales; family Rhizobiaceae; genus Neorhizobium; species Neorhizobium sp. R1-B. The sequence continues at coordinate 78,566 of NZ_SOEM01000005.1, read as the reverse complement.
GTTCCAGGTCTGGGTCGCTTCTTCGGATGTATCGTCGCCCGGCTTGGCATACCACATAGCGCGTTCCCAGCCGTTATAAGGCTTGAACTGGGCGCCGAGCGCGGCAATGCGGTCATGGATCGGAGAGAGTTTCTGGCCGCGGCCGGCTGGCCAGTAGTGCTTCGGGAAATGCATGGCGTATTCGTGGCCGTAGATTTCCATGCCCTTGGCGACGCAATAATCCGGGTCGGAGGCGAAGCCCGTGTAGCGGCGCGGATCGCAGCTCCACATGTCCCATTCTGTTTCGCCTTCCGTCACCCATTCGGCCAGAACCTTGCCGGCGCCGCCCGCCTGGCAGATGCCGAAGGTGAAGACGCAGGCCTCGAATGCATTCGGCACGCCGGGCATCGGCCCGATCAGCGGGTTGCCGTCCGGCGCATAGGGGATCGGCCCGTTGATGATTCGCGAAAGACCGGCCGTGCCGAGAATCGGCACGCGAGCGACGGCATCGTTCAGATACCATTCCAGCCGGTCGAGATCGTCGGGGAAAAGCTGGAAGGAAAAATCCTCCGGCATCGGATCGTCAGGGGTGGCCCAATGCGCCCTGCAGTTCCGCTCGTAGGGACCGAGATTCATGCCGGTCTTCTCCTGCCGGAGATAGTAGGAGCTGTCGACATCGCGTAAGAGCGGCAGCTTGTGGCCGGCCTCCTTCGACCAGGCGGCAAGCTCCGGGATTTCGTCGAACAGAATATATTGGTGGCTCATCACCATCATCGGCACGTCGCGGCCGAAGAGTTTTCCCACTTCGCGCGCATAATAACCGGCCGCGTTGACGACGTATTCGCAGGCGATCTCGCCCTTCCGCGTGGTCAGGACCCACTCGCCCTTCTCCCGGCGCGCTGCCGTGACGGGACAGAAGCGGATCACCCTGGCGCCCATGTCGCGGGCGCCCTTCGCCAGCGCCTGGGTCAGCTGCGCCGGGTCGATATCGCCGTCATAGGGATCGTAGAGCGCGCCGGTCAGCTCGTGGGTTTCGAGGAAAGGGTATTTCAAGCGCATCTCGGCGGGTGAGAGGATGTCGAGGTCCATGCCCTGGTGACGGCCCATGCCGACGACGCGCTTGAACTCGCGCAGCCGCTCGTTGCTGTGCCCCAGCCGGATCGAGCCGGTAACGTGGTAGTTCATCGGGTAGTCGACGAGCGCTCCCAGCTCGCGGTAGAGCGAGGCGGAATAACGCTGCATGTTCATGATCGACCAGGAGGACGAAAACGTCGGAACATTGCCCGCCGCATGCCAGGTGGAGCCGGCGGTCAGCTCGTTCTTCTCGATCAGCACACAATCCGTCCAGCCGGCCTTGGCGAGATGATAGAGCGACGATGCACCCACCGCTCCGCCGCCGATGATCACCACGCGCGCCCGTTCCGGCAGTTCCGCCATTGCTGTTCCCCTGATTTCACAGGGAGATTTGCAGCTGAATTGACTGGCATCAAGTTGGAAGTTCGGGCTTTATTGATCGAAGATTTCGATTAGATTGGAAACCATGCAGTTCGAGTTGATCGAGACCTTCCTGGACCTCATGGAGACGCGGAGCTTCAATCGCACCGCCGAGCGCCTCAACATCACGCAATCGACGGTTTCGCACCGCGTGAATGCGCTGGAAGCAACGTTTCGCCGGAAGCTTTTCGTTCGGGGGAAGGGCGGTACGGTGCCGACGGTGGCCGGGATGCGTCTGCTCGACCATGCCAAGGCGTTGCAACAGCAATGGCATGAGGCAGCACGCGCGGTCGAGGCCGCCGGCGCCTACGAGCGGGCAATGCGGATTGGCATTCAACATGACGTCGCGGAGATGTTTGCCGGACGTTTTCTGAGGGCGGTGCGTGAAGAATTGCAGGGCATGTCGATCTATCTGGAGGCGGATTATTCCAATCAGATGAATCGCGATCTTGGCGCCGGCGATCTCGATCTCGCCGTTCTCTATACGCCCCATCACCTGCCGGACCTGCATTATGAACGGCTTGGAGAGATCTCCTATATTCTCGTGAGCACGCAAGCGACAACGCTCAGCAACATAAGGCAGCAGGATTATATATACGCCAACTATTCACCAGCCTTCGACCGCGCGCACAGGTTGGCATTGCCGCAGTTTTCCGCCTCACCCCTTTCGACCGGTCGCAACCTCATGATCGCCGAACTTATCACGACGTTAGGCGGTGCCGCCTATGTCACGCGTGCAACTGCCGAAGACCTGGTGAAGAAAGAGGTTGCGCAAATCGTCTCGGATGCGCCTGTGATCGCCCAAACGGCCTACGCTGCCACCAATGTTCGCTCGCGTCATTCCCATCAGCATCGCCGTCTCATCGCAACTCTTGCAAAACTTGTTGCCGAGGAGAGGCACGAGAGCTCCACCATCACCGAAAGTTGAAGGGATCGAGAATACCGGGAGTCGCCCGCTGACGCGGCTGTGTTACAGTTTTGCGACTTCAAACGCAGTGACGGGATTGCCGATGCTTACCACACTCGCGATGCTGATAAGTCTCTCCGCCACGCCGGTCATGGCACAGGCCGGGGGTGGGGAGGTCGACGTGGAGCTGGTGCTTGCCGTCGATACGTCCCGCTCCATGGATTACGAAGAAGTGCGCATTCAGCGGGAAGGTTATGTCGAGGCCCTCAAGCACAGAGAGTTCATCGAGGCGGTGGAAACGGGGCTGCTCGGCAAGATCGCGATCAGCTATTTCGAGTGGGCCGGCGATGTGGTGCCGAATTCCGTCATAGGGTGGCAGGTGATCGAGACGGCGCAGGATGCGATCGATTTCGCGAACCTGCTTGAAGCGAGACCGATCAATACACAACGACGGACGTCGATATCCGCGGCAATTGCCCAGGGCGCGACGATGATCGTTGCGAATTCCTATCGGGGCATGCGTCAGGTGATCGATATTTCCGGCGATGGTCCGAACAATTCCGGCAATCCGGTCGTTCCCGCCCGTGACAAGGCGATGGAGGCGGGCATTGTCATCAATGGGCTGGCGCTTATGCTGCGCCCTTCCGGCGCACCGGGCGGCCTCGACAAATATTATGCGGATTGCGTCATCGGTGGACCCGGCTCCTTCGTGCTGCCGGTCCACAAGATCGAGGATTTTGCCGTTGCCGTGCGTCGCAAGCTTGTGACGGAGATCAGCGGAATCACACCTCCCGCAACCGTACAGAAAGCCGCCGGCGTGCCCGGCACCGATTGTCTTATCGGTGAAAAACAGTGGCAAGACCTCTTCGACCGGTAAACCGGCAGATACGAAGATTGACCGTAACGCTTTCTCGTCTTCCTGATCGGCTCTCGGAACATTTTTTCACTCCATGTGTTTAGGTCCGCCTGTCTGACTGAGGAGGAGGATCTTGAGCAGCGTGACGAGGGGCCAGCAAATCGATATCAGCCCGTCTCGCCACTTGCTGGTCGGCTTAGGCCGCGGCGCCGCCGGTGCAATGCTGTTCGGCATGCCGATGCTGATGACGATGGAGCTTTGGCAGCTCGGTTTCTATATTGATCGGTTCCGTCTGTTCCTCCTTTTAACGGTCAACATTCCGCTTCTCATCGTGCTCGCCGATCGCATCGGGTTTGAACATACGTCCACATGGCAGGAGGCGATCCGCGACGCGACCATAGCCTATGGCCTCGGCATCGTTATGAGTGGGCTCGTCCTCGTACTCCTTGGTGACCTTGAACAGCACATGCCGTTTTCTGAAATCATCGGAAAAATTGCCATCCAGGCGGTTCCGGCGAGCATCGGGGCGCTGCTTGGCCGGTCGCAACTCGGCGGGCAGGCGGGGAGCGATGAGAGCAGCGGTGAAGAGGGTCGGCAAGGTAAGGGTAAAGAGGGCGACGCGGTTCCGGACGAAATGTCCACCAGCTATAGCCGAGAGCTGTTTCTCATGGCGGTCGGCGCCTTGTTCCTCAGCTTGAATGTCGCTCCGACTGAGGAGATCATTTTGATCTCCTTCAAGATGACGCCCTGGCACGCGCTGATGATGATCGTCATATCGATCGCTATCATGCATGGCTTTGTCTACGCCGTTGCCTTCAAAGGTGCGCATGAGCTTGGGGAGAACACCCCCCGGTGGCATGCTCTCATTCGTTTCACATTGCCCGGCTATATGGTGGCTATGCTGATCAGCCTTTACGTCCTCTGGACGTTCGGCCGCCTCGACGACAGCGCCGCAACGCCAGCCCTGATGTCGGCCATTGTATTGGCCTTTCCAGGTGCGATCGGTGCCGCCGCCGCCCGGCTTATCCTTTAGGGAGCAGCCATGACCACGATATCCACGCGACCACATCGAGAAACTGGAGACCCCCACTGGATAGAATGGGTCACCGGCACGGTTTCGGCGCTGCTGGTTATCGCCATGATCGGCTGGATCGGTCTTGAGGCGTTGATGGAAGAGGATCTGCCCCCTGAATTTGCGGTCACCATTACCGGCCGCGCGGCAGTCGAGGGTGGACATCGAGTGGAGTTCGAGATCTTCAACAGGGCCAACCAGACGGCGGCGGCCGTCGTCGTGCGGGGCGAGTTGATCGATGGGGGGCAGGCAGTCGAAGAAGCTGATATCACCTTCGACTACGTCCCGGCGGAATCGAAAGCCTCAGGAGCAATCCTGTTCCTTCAGGATCCGGGTCATCTCGAGATCAGAATTCGGGCTCTGGGATACACGGACCCCTAAGATCGGGAATAGCGCGCGATTGAACCCGCCGCGTCATCACGTTGACGCCAACCCCGTGACAAATTGTGCGCCGCCACACCGGGATCATTCTTCCGCCACATGCGTTAGCCAACGCTGCTTCGCCGGCTCGCTCGAAGCTTGGGCATAGGAGCGGCGACGATAGTATAAGGAGTACAGGGATGAAGAAATTTGTTGTGGTGGCGATTGCCGCCTTGCCAGTGATTACGAGCGCGGGAGCCGCCGTTGGGGCTGACGTGATTTCCCGCCGTGACCCGGTTCCGACCTATGAGGAACCGGATCAGCGCGGTGGCGTGCGCATCGGTTATCTGGATTGCACGATTGGCGGCGGTGTCGGTTACGTTCTTGGTTCCGCCAAGGAAGCGGACTGCGCCTTTACGTCGGCAATCGGTAGCGAGCCGATCGACCACTATACAGGTGTTGTCCGCAAGATGGGCATCGATGTCGGCTTTACCACCCGTTCGCGCCTGATCTGGGCCGTCTTCGCCCCCACCGCCGGATATCACCACGGGTCGCTGGGCGGCCTCTATCAGGGAGCCACGGCCGAAGCGACTGTCGGCGCAGGCGTCGGCGCCAACCTGCTCGTCGGCGGGACCTCCGGTTCCATCCATCTGCAGACAGTGAGCGTCACCGGCCAGCTCGGCCTCAACCTTGCCGCAACTGGAACGTCGGTAACACTAACTCCGGCGAGCTGATTGTCTCTGGACACAGCTCTTCCCGAGCGAGGAGCTGTGTCCGTTCTAGGTTGCAGGACAGCACTGCGGAAAACCGCATAGATAGGTCAGACCCATAACCTCGAACCAATGTCGCACTCGGAGCCAGGCGTTTAGTCTTGCCGCTTCGATAGCCCCCCTTGCCGCAGGCCCTTCATATTCATACCTTAATAGCAGGTACGGCTTGATCCTGCAGAACTTGCGGGGTTTTGAGCCAGTAAGCGCCTCATCAGGATTTGCATCATGGATACGGAGAAGATTTTGCGGTCCGTCGTGGCCGTACGAGCATCAATTCCCGAGAATGCCTTTACGGCCAATACGCTCGGCACCCGCCGGGAAGGAAGCGGAGTCGTCATTCGCGAGAACGGGTTGGTGCTGACGATCGGTTATCTGATCACCGAAGCCGAGGAAGTGTGGCTGACTAGGCATGACGGTAAGGTCGTGCCGGCACATGCGCTGGCTTACGATCAGGAAAGCGGTTTCGGCCTGGTCCAGGCGCTTGCCCCGCTCGATTTGCCGGCGCTGTCGATCGGCGATTCCGATGGCGCCTTTCTTGGCGACCCAATTGTGCTTGCGGATGGCGAAGGCCACTACATACGCGGTAACATCGTCGCCAAGCAGGAATTTGCAGGTTATTGGGAATATCTTCTGGAGGAGGCAATCTTCATCGCGCCGGCGCATCCGTCCTGGGGCGGGGCAGCATTGATCGACGCGGAAGGTAAGCTGATCGGAATCGGTTCGCTCAGACTGCAGATGAGCCGAGGCGGAGAGATCGCCGATATCAACATGGCCGTGCCGATCAACCTGTTGAAGCCGATCCTAGACGATCTTCTCAATCGCGGCGAGTTCAATCGTCTGCCTCGCCCATGGCTCGGGGCCTATTCGGCCGAAAACAATGGCGAGGTCGTAGTAATGAGCGTCACCGAAAACGGGCCGGCCGCGCAGGCAGGGCTTCGTCGAGGCGATGTGATTTCCGAAATTCGCGACGACGAGATCGACGGGCTTGCCGATTTTTACCGCAAGCTCTGGAAGACGGGTCCGCCGGGATCGGAGATCCCCATGCGCATCCTGCGCGATGGGCGCGAAGCATGGTTGAGGGTACGATCCGCCGATCGCAATGATTTCCTGCACAAGCCGCAGTTGCAGTAGTTCCGTTCCTGCTCGAACTTCGGCAGGACTTGGCCGGGTTGTTCTACCTTATCAGGATGGCTCGGAAGTCATTGACATTCGTGCCGGTCGGCCCCGTCTGAAAGACGTCTCCGATCGCCGAGAAGCCGGTGAAGCTGTCATTGGCGTCAAGGAGCTTCCTGGCGTCCAGGCCCGCTCCACGTAGCCGTCTTGCCGTCGTGCCATCGGCAAAGGCGCCGGCATTGTTTTCAGAACCGTCAATACCGTCCGTATCCGCTGCAAGCGCGGTGATCCGGTGACCATCGATTGCGAGCCCAAGAGCCAGCGCGAACTCACCGTTGCGTCCGCCTCGGCCGCCTTTTGCACGCAACGAAACGGTTGTCTCGCCGCCCGATAGCAGGACGGCCGGCTTTGAGAAGGGTCTGTCACGCAAGGCCACCTCGCGGGCCAGGGCCGCGTGAACCAGTGCCACATCCCTGGCTTCACCTTCAATGGAGTCGGAGAGGATATGGGGGGTAACCCCATTTGCGCGGGCTACTTCCGCTGCGGCTTCGAGCGAGACGCCGGCGGAGGCGATGACGAAATGCTCGTGGCGGGAGAAGACGGGATCGTCGGGTGTTGGCGCGTCGGCCGCAGAGGAATTTAAATGCGCAAGCATCGCATCGGGCAAATCCAGCCTGTACTGCTCGATGATGGCGAGAGCGTCATGCCTGGTCGTGTCGTCGGGTATGGTCGGGCCGGAGGCAACAAATGCTGGATTGTCCCCTGGAATGTCCGAAACGATAAGACTGACGACGCGCGCCTTGGTGGCGGCGGCCAAACGTCCGCCTTTGATGGTCGAAAGATGCTTGCGAACCACGTTCATCGCCGAGATCGGCGCACCGGAGGCAAGCAAGACCTCATTAAGCGCGATCTCGTCGTCGAGCGTCAGGCCCTCCGGCGGAGCGGGCAAGAGAGCCGAGCCCCCGCCGCAGATCAGCGCAATGACAAGATCCCGCTCGTTGAGATCGCTGATCGCCTGCACCAGGCGTTTTGCACCGGCAAGCCCCGCGGCGTCAGGCACCGGATGGGAGGCTTCCAGGGTCTCGATCGAATTTGTGCGGCAGCCGTAGCCATAGCGCGTCACGACCAGGCCCGAGAGTGGCCCCTGCCAGACGCTTTCAAGGGCTGCCGCCATCTGCGCGGCTCCCTTGCCTGCGCCGATTACGACCGTGCGTCCGCCATTTGGCGGGGAGGGAAGATGGTTCCTGATACCGGTCAGCGGATCGGCGGCATTGACGGCGGCGTGGAACAGCGCCGCCAGAAAGTTCCTGTCTTCCATTTCTCACTCCTCGAAGTCCGGCATCTTTCGATCACGGCGGCTGACAACCGTCAACCAGGCTTGATCAGCCGGTTGCCGGTGGTGGGGAACAAACCGAGCGGCACTCGGTTGTCCCTAGGATTCGCCGCATGGAAGGAGTGACAAATGACCGAACATATCAAGGAAGCTGGCTATCCGGGGCAAATCGACATCGGCGGCAGTCGATCGGCCGTCACCTATAAGCTCAAGGCTCGCAAGGAGGACGATGGCGCCTTCCACGTCGCCGTCAGCCTCACGGCGCCCCGCGATTGGCTGCTGAAAAACGGGTTCCGCAAGGAGGCAACCCTGGTGCGGCAGGATGGAAACCGGATTCCGGTGCATTTCGAAGAGACATTGAACGTTGCCGACAACATATCGGTGACACTGCGCGCCGATGACGCCGTGGTCGGTTCGATGGAGGAGCTGCGCAATAAGTTTCCGGAGTTGCGGGCTAGCTGATTACCGGGCAGGCATGATCTCGGCAGCGGATTGCCGAATGGTCTGCATCAGAATGGCAAGCGGTGTCGAGGTTTCTGCGTCGACCCGCATGGTCAGCCCCACCGGCCCCCGGGTCTCGGTGGTGTCGATCGGCAGGGCTGCCAAATTGCCGTCCGTAATCTCTGCTGCAACGACACCGGCCGAAATGATCCATATCGCATCGCTCGATTTGACGAAGGCGCGTCCGAATGCATCCGAAACCGTCTCCACCTGGGTTGGCAGACTTGCGACGCCGTTGGCGATAAGGAATTGCTCCACCGACGGCCGGATGATCGAGCCGCGCGAGGGCATCAGCACCGGATAATCGGATAACCCCTCGAAAACCGACTGCTTGCTTTCCAACAGCGGATGGCCGCACCGGACCGCAAAGACCACCTGTTCGGAATAAAGGTGTTCGAAGGAAAGGCCGGTCATCTTCTCCGGGGAAGCCAGCCGGCCGACGACGAGGTCGAGATCGCCGACCCTGAGCTGCTCCATCAACACCGCATTATCCCCGGTCACGATCTTGACACGGCTCCCGGTCTTCTCGGCCAGAAACAACCCCATGGCGCGCGGCATGATGCGGGTCGACACCGTCGGCAGAGCGCCGATCCTCACGGGAGGAGCGGAATCGAAGAGTTCCTGCGAAACGGAGTCGATGCCCTGCCGCAGCGCCGTCAGCGCGGCGCCGGCATGGCGCAGGAACACTTCCCCGTAGCGGGTAATGCGGATGCCCCTCCCTTCGCGCTCGAATACCGAAACGCCCAAGGCATCTTCCAGTTCGCGGATGGTCTTTGTCACAGCCGGCTGACTCACGTGGAGTATTTCGGCAGCTCTTACGACGCTTTTCTGACGCGCGACTTCGACAAATGTATGCAAGTGTCGAAACTTGACTCGAGAATTGATCAAGATCAAATAACCTTGGGGTTAGGAGAACATGCTGAAAATATCATTTTACCTAACCAGAAACTAGTGCAATCTACCAGTGCGAGAGGAGGCGCGGATGCAGTTTGTGCACATTAACGATATCGTGATCCATTACGACATCCGCCGTGCGGATGACGGCCGGCCCACCATCGTCTTCATCAATTCGCTCGGAACCGATAGCCGCATCTGGCATCAGGTTCTGCCGAAGCTTGCCGAGGACTACACAATCCTGACTTACGACAAGCGCGGCCACGGCCTGTCCGGCCTCGGAAGCCCGCCCTATTCAATCGATGATCACGTCTCCGATCTCGCCGGCCTGTTGGATCACCTGGCGCTGTCTCGCGTCATCGTCTGCGGCTTGTCCGTCGGCGGGTTGATTGCTCAGGGTTTGTATAAGAGCCGGCCGGATTTGGTAAAGGCGCTTGTGCTTTCCAACACGGCCCACAAGATCGGCACGAACGAGATATGGGCGGCGCGCATTGCGGCGGTGGAAGAAAACGGAATCGGCAGCATTCTGGAGGCCATCATGCAGCGATGGTTTACCGAAGGCTTCCGCAGGCCGGAAAACGCGGCATACCAAGCATATTGCAATATGCTCGTGCGTCAGCCCGTAAGCGGCTACAGCGGTACCTGCGCGGCAATCCGCGATGCCGACTTCACCGCTGCGGCAAAGGAAATCGCCGTGCCGACGCTCTGCGTCGTTGGCCGCGAGGATGGTTCCACGCCGCCCGACGTGGTGAAATCTCTTTCCGATCTCATCCCCGGCTCACGTTACGAGGTCATCGAAGGCGCGGCGCATATCCCGTGCGTGGAGGCCCCAGCCGCCTACGCCGCCCTGATCCGTGGCTTCATCGAAGAATTAGAAAAGGAATAGACATGGCCGAAGCTCAAGCGCCATCCGACCGCTATGCCGATGGTCTTAAGGTTCGCCGTTCGGTGCTCGGCGACGCCCATGTGGACCGTGCACAGGCGAACCAGACGCCGTTCGATCAGCCGTTCCAGCAACTCATAACCGAAAGCGCTTGGGGTACACTCTGGTCCCGCCCGAACTGGACTAGACGCGAACGTTCCATGGTGACGATCGCGTTGCTTGCCGCGCTTGGCCATTATGAAGAGGTCGCGATGCACATTCGTGCCACCGCCAATACCGGTGCGACGAGAGACGATATCTGCGAGGCCCTGATGCATGTGGCAATCTACGCCGGGGTTCCGGCCGCCAATCATGCGTTCAAGGTGGCCAAGGCGACCTACGCCGAAATGGACGCGGAAAAGGCCGCGGAGGAGGTAAGATGAAAAATATGCCACCCGAAACCACACCCTTCTTTGCTCGCGACAGGGCCTGGCACCCGCCGGCATTCACGCCCGGCTACAAGACTTCGGTGCTCCGCTCGCCGCAGCGTGCGCTGATTTCGCTTGAAGGCACCAAGAGCGAGATTACCGGCCCCGTCTTCGGCCATAACATTCTCGGCGAATTCGACAACGACCTGATCGTCAACTATGCCAAGCCCGGCGAGATGGCGATCGGCGAACGCATCCTCGTCCACGGCCGCGTGCTGGACGAGCGCGGCGTTGGCATTCCGGGAGCGCTGGTGGAGTTCTGGCAGGCCAATGCCGGTGGCCGCTACCGCCATAAGAAGGAAACTTATCTCGCGCCCCTCGACCCGAATTTCGGTGGCTTCGGCCGCGCCATCACCGACGAGAACGGCGGTTATTTCTTCAAGACCATCAAGCCCGGCCCCTATCCGTGGCCGAACGGCGTTAACGACTGGCGCCCGGCGCATATCCACTTCTCGGTCTTCGGTCATGGCTTCGCCCAGCGCCTGATCACCCAGATGTATTTCGAAGGCGATCCCATGGTCTGGATCTGTCCCATCGTCAAAACCATTCCGGACGAGAACGCCATCAAGGGCCTGATTGCCGCTCTCGACATGCAAAACACTATCCCGCACGACATGCGGGCCTATAAATTCGACATCATCTTGCGCGGCCGCCGCTCGACATTTTTCGAGAACCGCAAGGAAGGTAATTGATCCATGGTTCAGCCGCTCACTTACTTCAAGGAATCGGCCTCCCAGACAGCGGGGCCCTATGTCCATATCGGCTGCACGCCGAATTTTTCAGGCATCACCGGCGTTTATCCCGAGGATCTGGGCTCCGGTTCGCTGGTCAACGACAAGACCCGCGGCGAGCGCATCACCATTCGCGGTTTCGTCTATGACGGCGTAGGCACGCCGCTCAAGGACGCGCTGATCGAGATCTGGCAGGCCGACGCGGACGGCTTCTACAACAGCCCCTCGGAAACCCGTGGCAAGGCCGATCCGAACTTCTTCGGCTGGGCTCGCCAGCCCGGCGACATGGCGACCGGCGAATTCGCCTTCGAGACGATCAAGCCGGGAAAGGTGCCCTTCCGGGACGGCCGGCTGATGGCCCCGCATGTCAATTTCTGGATTGTCGCCCGCGGCATCAATCTCGGCCTCAACACCCGCATGTACTTCTCCGACGAGGACGAGGCCAATGCGGCGGACCCAATCCTGTCGCGCATCGAGCACCGGGTTCGCGTTCCCACCCTGATCGGCAAGCGTGACGGGGCGGTGGTGACGTTCAATATCTATCTTCAAGGCGAAAACGAAACTATCTTCTTCGATATCTGAGAAACGAAGAATTTCAGGAGTCGGCATGAGCCTTTCGGCTTTCGACCACCCCTACCTGTCCGGTCTTGTCGGCGACGAGGAGACCGGACGACTGTTTTCGGCCGAGGCCGAAATCAAGGCTATGCTGGCATTCGAAGATGCCCTGGCCGGCGCGGAAGAAAGCGCGGGTGTCATTCCGGCACACGCGGCGCAAACAATCAGCGCAGCGTGTCAAACATTCGTGCCGGATCTGGAAAGGCTTCGCGCCGGAACCGGGCTGGACGGCGTTGTCGTTCCCGAACTCGTGCGGCAACTGCGCCAGGCAGTCGGCGGCGAGGCGGCACAATATGTGCATTTCGGTGCCACCAGTCAGGACGTTATCGACACTGCGCTGGTTCTCAGATTGAAGCCGCTCTGCGGGCTGTTCAACGATCGCCTTTTTTCGATCGAAAACGCTTTTGAAGAGATGGATCGGGTCTTCGGCGCTCGGTCTCTTATGGGCCGTACCCGCATGCAAGCAGCGATCCCCATCTCCGTAGCTGATCGTATCCGCGCATGGCGGGAGCCGCTGACGCGCTATCGCCGGCGGCTGGAGAATTTCTCAACCACTGGCTTTGCGGTGCAATTTGGCGGGGCAGCAGGCACGCTGGAAAAACTGGGCGAGAAGGCCGAGCTCGTGCGCAAGACCTTGGCTTTCAGGCTTTCGCTTGGCGACGCCGCCCAGTGGCAAAGCCAGCGGGACCGTGTAGTCGAACTGGGCGGCATTCTGACGATGATTTCCGGATCGCTTGGAAAGTTCGGCCAGGACGTGGCGCTGCTTGCTCAAATGGGCGGCGAGATCGAGCTTGCCGGCGGAGGCGGTTCCTCCGCCATGGCTCACAAGCAGAATCCGGTGGCTGCCGAAGTGTTGGTTGCCCTTGCCCGGTTCAATGCCGTGCAGATTTCCGCCCTGCAGCAATCGATGGTTCACGAGCAGGAGCGGTCGGGTGCTGCATGGACACTGGAATGGCTGGTCCTGCCGCCGCTCGTGATGGCAACAGGGACCGCCTTGCGTCTTGCGGCGGAGCTTGCCGCCAATATCCGGTCGCTCGGACGGTAGGCGAACGTCGGGCTTCAGCTCAGGACCGCACTGAGCCTCGCAAGCACAGATAGGAAAACCTTCTTGTCTTCACCGGCAATCTCCTCGAGAAGCCTGTCATGCGCATCGGCAATTACCTGGAGCCGTTCCTGCATGCTGCGACCATCCTCGGTGAGCCTGACACTGTAGCTACGCTGGTCATCCGGGTTTGACTGGCGTTCGATCAAACCCCGATCGGCAAGGTCCTTCAGGGTCGACGTGAGGGTCGAGCGATCTCGGCCGCAGATACGGCTGAGTTCCGATGGCGTCATGCTGTCGCGCTGAGCCAGCACAGTCAGCAGTGCATACCAGCCGGGCTTCAGATCGGCCCTTCCGGTCGCCTTCGCGAAAGTCTGAAACGAAGCCTCTTGCGCCACGCGCAAGTGATAGCCGATGCGGTTTTGGAATATCGAGGATATGAGATCTTGGGTGTCCCTAGACGATGCCCGCGCGTCGTCCGCCCGCTCTACCGATAGCTTCTCTGTCATCGTGCCGTCCTCCCCGCCGCAAAACTAACGTAACGGAGCCAGACCAGCAAGATAGTTTGGTATCAAACCATATTATCTGAGGCACGAGCAGACAAGGGTCGGTGAAGGGGAACCAACTCCCGGCCACGCCATCTCCAAAGCTCACCGGCGCAAGGATCATCCCGCGAGGATATTGAAAAAGGAAAAAACGTAGAATCCGATCACGATGAGAGCGGCCAAAGCCAGCAATAAGGCAGGAATGCTGTTCATAGTGTCTCTCTCTGTCCCGCCGATTTAACGCACTGGAGGCTTGGACGTATCCATCAAAAATCGTGGGTGACCCGGCGGAGGTTAAGAAAGTGCTGGAATTCAAGCAAAATGCGCCACCACTCCAATGAAATCAAATAGGTATCAGGTGGAAATCATTCCTGTGCGGCTCAAAATCGTTGGAATGACACAACTTAACTCCTTGATATTGCGATGGTCTTTTGGGATTTGTACTTTTCACTAGGCTTGTCCTTTCTGCACAACTCCGAGATTTGTTACAGAGGTCCGGCCATCACCTCCTGGACATCTTGGATAACGACCCTCCTGACGGCCGACGCGGCGCGCTTCCGTCCACTGCCAGCGTTGGCGTTCATCGCGGTGCGCCGGCATCCCTTTGCCTCGATCTTCGTCTTCATGAGATCGGCGAGGGCGGAACTTTGATGAAGCCATTCAGTTTGCATCCCCAAACAATGGAGAAGCATCATGGTAGAGAACCGAACCCGCGAAATCTTCGTAACCGGACTGAAGAACGCGCACGCGATGGAGAACCAAGCGCTCTCCATCATGAAGCCTCAGATAAAGCGGATCGAAAACTATCCCGACGTCGCGACGAAGCTCGAGCAACATGTTCGCGAGACCGAGGGGCAGATCGCGCGCCTTGAGGAAATCCTCTCCAGCCTCGCGGAAGATCACTCCTCACTGAAAGACATGGCGCTGTCGGCCGTCGGTACTATGGCTGCTCTCAGCCATACGGTCGCAGGCGACGAGATCCTCAAGAACAGCTTCGCCAACTTCGCTTTCGAGAACTTCGAAATCGCAGCCTACAATTCTCTTATCACCATCGCCGAACTAGGCGGATTTCCCGGGCTGGTTTCGGGTCTCCAGGCAAATCTCGACGAGGAGGTCGCCATGGCAAAATGGCTCGAAGCCAATCTTCGCCAGACGACGATCAAGTTCGCAAACTTGAAGGAAGCAGGTCAGACCGCGAAGGTCTGAATCAATCACTCCTTACTCGGCTGCGCCACTAGGGCGGCCGGTTCTCATCTCAAACGAGGCGGCTCATCATGCTCATGGGTTCAGGTTAAGGTAGACCAGCTTCCCCTAGACCGTTCTGTAAAAACGTCTGCGGCCGCTCCCAAATAACCATTAGATTAGTGTCGTGGACGATCGTGCTCAGTACAATAGCGGGAATATCTTTGCTAGGTTGATAATAGGCTGCCAAAAGGAAGCTAATTCGGGCTCGAAGGGTTCCAGTCCTGCCGTGAAGGCTTGGTTCCTATTCTACTTTCATCAAATAATCCGGTCCAGCGATCGCCCGGTCAATGCGCTCATGTCCCTCTAGTCGGGCCCTCCAGCGAGCAAACGTGGCAGGCGTGAGGTCTCGGAAATGCTGTCGGAGGTACTCGGGTGTAGACCCTGACGCAGGGTCACGATGGCTTGCTCGCGCTCGCAGCCCGTCAAACTACATACCGAACGAGGCCGCGGCGTCGGCCACCACTTTCCGCATTGCGTCCAGCGATCCACGCAATACCCTGAAGTCGGCGCTCAAGTCCGGTGCTGCGTCCTGCTCCTCCCAATAGAGGAGCGTATTATGCCAGCCGGTCGTCGTTTCCATGAGGCCGCGCATTCGCTGCATCGTTCTCTCGTCAATCTTCGCCGCCGCGCGTTCCGCATTGCGGGCGAGTTCGACGAGATCGTTGGCCTCGACACCCCAGATCGGTAAAGCCGTCCGGAGCTTGAGGATTTGGCCATTGATGTCTTCTATCTGGGTTTTTTCCATACGACGTAAGTACCGCGCAGATGGGACTATTCAACTGTGACCAAAACTAAAAGTTGACTTCTCAATGATTTCGTTCTATTGGTGGTTTATCGATCTTTTGCTTGCTGAACTTTGGTTGCCGCGCGATTAGCACCGCGCCTGACGAACTTCCCTTTCAAAATCAATCGCTATCACCATCCGCAGGGCTTTGGCTCTGGGATCAGTCTCAATCTTGCTTTGAAAGGGTTCATCATCATGACCACAGGCACAGTAAAATGGTTCAATTCCACCAAGGGCTTCGGCTTTATCCAGCCTGACAACGGCGGCGCTGACGCGTTCGTACACATTTCCGCCGTCGAGCGCGCAGGAATGCGCGAAATCGTAGAAGGCCAGAAGATCGGCTACGAACTCGAGCGCGACAACAAGTCGGGCAAGATGTCGGCCTGCAATCTTCAGTCGGCTTGATCAGGTTTCTGCTTTCCCTTGACCACGGATGTACTGGGACTGTCGAAAGCAAGATATCTGCGAGGCCAGGCGAACAGCCTGGCCTTTTCCCGTTCTCGCGGCCTATTTGGACCACCCACCACACAGACACATCCAAAATCGCGACAGCAGGCTGAGATCGCGTTCCGGCATACTCAGACGGAATTTTTTGCACGCTCTCGTGCGATCGAGGAAGTCGAATCGATCATCTAGGGCCGTGAAGTGAGACATCCCGGCTCGTCAAGCGCGTCTCGTCAAAGAGGCACAGGGTTATCGCCCAGCCGCCGAAGCTCTGGTCAGCAGACGCCTTAAAAAGCCCTGATCCCATCCTAAGGCGGCGGTCCGCTTCCCTGACAAGGGACAATGCTCAGGGAGTTTTCATGACGGCGCACGATACCGAAGACCATCTGGACTGGGGACCAGAGCAGCTTCGCCATGCGCTTGATGCCGCTGGGGTGGCTATGTGGTCCTGGAATGTCGACACGGACGTGTTTGTCATGGACCCCACGGGTTACCGCTTGTGGGGCGTGTCGCGGGAGGGGCCACTCTCCTTCGAAGACTTGTCTGCGAAAATTCACCCGGCCGACCGTGACCGGGTGAGGGCGGCATTCTCCGCAACGCGTGCTATCGTCGGCGCGTACGAAATCGACTTCCGAATTTTGGTCGGCCATGATGTCAGGTGGATTTCCGCCCGTGGCCAAGGCAACGACGAGGGTATCAGGAACCGGAATATGACTGGCATTTTTCTTGACGTGACCGGGCGAAAACAGGCCGAAGAGGGACATGAGCTACTGGCAGGGGAAATGAGCCATCGCGTCAAGAATCTGCTTGCCGTCGCATCTGGGCTGACCCAGATCACGTCTCGGTCGTCGAGTTCGATTGAGGATATGGCCAAGCAATTGACGCAGCGACTGAAGGCTCTCGGGCGAGCTCACGATCTCGTCCGACCGTTGCCCGGTGACCAAGGCGAAGCCGCTTTGCTCGGTGACCTGTTCACGGTACTGCTAGCGCCTTACGAAGAGGAAGGAGCGTTCGCAGGCCGGATCAGAGTCGCTGTCCCCCGCATGGGCGTCGGAGAGGCGGCGGCGACCGGGCTTGCGCTCCTCATTCACGAACTTGCGACGAACTCCCTGAAGTACGGAGCTCTCTCAGTCCCGGAAGGTACGCTTGACGTGTCCGGCAGTATGATCGGCGACGACGTGGAGGTGGTCTGGACGGAGCAGGGAGGCCCCGAGGTTTCGCCCCCAGAAGGTGCTGGCGGGTACGGGAGTAAGCTCCTGTCACGCATAATGACGGGACACCTTGGCGGAACGATTAGCCATAACTGGTCCGAAAGCGGAGTCCTCGTCAAGCTGAGGATCGCCAGTAAGAAGCTCGCGGTTTAGCGAATAGGCAGTTCACGGCCAACGCCTGCAGAACCGTCGGCGCTATCGAAGCCGCTGGTTGGATGCTCTCCGCATTCGAAGAACGCATCGCGGAAGGCGACCTGCGCCATTGGAAGGAGCTTCGCAAGATTGTGAAGCAGGCAGTCAACCTTCTTCCCCCTGCGCCGCAAAGTTTTCACTGACGATTCCGGCACCCGCTTCCTTTTTCGCAGCCTCGATATCGGGAAGCTGAACCGTTCCAGATCGACTACATGGTCGTGCAGGAAATAGAGGAGGAAGAAGTGACTATGCGTCAGAACCTCGAGCCAAAACCAACCGAACCAGCAGCGGCAAAAGAAGTTGCGGTCGGATAGCGCACGAAGTAGCTTCCCCCCATCATCGGGTGACCCCATCATCCTTGCGTAATGCCGTGACGTCGGTTTGTATCCTTTGCGTTAACAATAGTGCAGTACATGCCGGCCTGACCTTGTGAAAGGTCTACCAGTGCCCAGGTCGAAGGTTTCGCGGGCTGTCCCGTAAAGACATCGAAGACTGTCCAGCTGCGATCAAGTTCTTGACGAACGGCATACCTCATTGTTTCGTGGGTCATGCGATCCTCATGAAGGATGGCAACGACCGGAATGGTCCTTGCGTTCATCAATCGCGAGCATCCTAGCACCTATCGGGGAATGAGTCCGCGTTGCTCATAGCTTCACCGCTTAAGAAGTAAGTGCCCTTGGGTGGCAAACACATGCCGACCGGATATGTTGTTGGTCGCTGGGATACCCTTGGTGGGAGAGGGGCTTTGAAAACGACAGTGACTACAGCAGGGCGTTGGAGCCCGCCAGTCGCCATCAGGATCGGCTGCGGATCATCGGAGCTGATTAGGGCCCGCGGAGGCGGCTCACTAACTCAGCATCTCTCAGCTTCAAAGAGAAGGCCCAGACGTTTTTCCCGCCTGGGCCTCCAAACAGTCCGTTGGATATTCATAGGGTCACCTGTCGGTTTGGGCGTCAATAGCTCCAACGGGTAAAAGCCCCCAAGTGCCCTCTATCACGAGGAAGGGGAAACCCAGTCGATCTCGATGCGCGACATCTGTTGCGGTAATATCGTGCAGCATATATTGGCCGATTTTCCGACAGGTTCACCAAGCAAAAGTAGAGAGCATTGCGGCTTGCATATGAAGATGTAAACCGTCCTTGGGATTAAAAGTCTACGACCAAATTCAGGGTCTGCGGCGGGCTTGAATTCTTGGGCCGCCTTATTGGAAGAATTCACCGCGACAAGACATGCTTAATATGAATAATTATTTTGGCGCGTTCCAATTTAGGTCCATATGGATCAAAAAATACTATCCTTTCCCTAAATAATATTTTTCTTGGCAATCCTATCAATCGAGTGCCAGAGAGCCTATAAAGAAATTGCAGCCGCCCTATACGCCGGCAGCAGAAAGATTTCTCATGACATTCCGTCCCCTCCACGACCGCGTCGTCATCCGACGCGCCGAAGGCGATCTCATATCCGAGGGCGGGATCATCATTCCCGATACCGCCAAGGAAAAGCCGCAAGAAGGCGAAGTGATCGCCGTCGGCCCCGGCCTGCGTGATGAAAGCAGCAAGCTGATCCCGCTAGATGTGAAGGCCGGTGACGTCATCCTGTTCGCAAAATGGTCCGGCACCGAGGTCAAGATCGACGGCGAAGACCTTCTGATCATGAAGGAGTCCGACATCATGGGCATCGTGGAGAAGACCGGAGCGCCCGCCGGAAAGGCTGCCTGATCCGTCGCATTCCGATCCTGTACCTCAAAACCGAACTGGACCAGACCATGTCTGCCAAGGAAATCATCTTCTCCACCGACGCCCGCGATCGCCTGCTTCGCGGTGTCGAACTGCTCAACAACGCCGTCAAGGTGACACTCGGCCCAAAGGGTCGCAATGTCGTCATCGACAGGTCCTTTGGCGCGCCACGCATCACCAAGGACGGTGTCTCGGTCGCCAAGGAAATCGAGCTTGCCGACAAATTCGAGAACATGGGCGCACAGATGGTGCGCGAAGTCGCGTCCAGGACCAACGACCTTGCCGGCGACGGCACCACGACCGCAACGGTGCTTGCGGCCTCCATCTTCCGCGAAGGTGCCAAGCTGGTCGCCGCCGGCATGAACCCCATGGACTTGAAGCGCGGCATCGACCTTGCGGTTGCGGCGGTGCTGGCAGAGATCAAGGCGCGCGCCACAAAGGTCAGTTCATCGAGCGAAATCGCCCAGGTCGGCACGATCGCCGCCAATGGCGATGCGACCGTGGGCGAGATGATCGCCCACGCTATGGACAAGGTGGGCAATGAGGGCGTCATCACGGTCGAGGAGGCCAAGACGGCCGAGACCGAACTCGATGTCGTCGAGGGCATGCAGTTCGACCGCGGTTATCTTTCGCCCTATTTCGTGACCAATACGGAGAAGATGCGCGTAGAGCTGGAGGATCCCTATATCCTCATCCACGAAAAGAAGCTCGGCAACCTTCAGGCATTGCTGCCTATCCTGGAAGCCGTGGTACAGAGCGGCAAGCCGCTTTTAATCATCTCCGAGGATGTCGAAGGCGAGGCGCTGGCGACATTGGTTGTCAACAAGTTGCGTGGCGGCCTGAAGGTCGCGGCGGTCAAGGCTCCGGGCTTCGGCGATCGCCGCAAGGCCATGCTGGACGACATCGCCCTTCTGACGGCGGGCCAGATGATCTCCGAGGATCTCGGGATCAAGCTGGAAAATGTCACGCTCGACATGCTCGGCCGCACCAAGCGCGTGCTGATCGAGAAGGATACGACCACGATCATCGATGGCGCTGGCGAAAAATCCCAGATCGCTGCGCGTATTGGCCAGATCAAGGCACAGATCGAAGATACGACCTCCGACTACGACAAGGAAAAGCTGCAGGAACGGCTGGCGAAACTCTCCGGCGGGGTCGCGGTGATCCGTGTCGGCGGCTCGACCGAGCTTGAAGTCAAGGAAAAGAAGGACCGGATCGACGACGCCCTCAATGCCACCCGCGCGGCGGTCGAAGAAGGGATCGTTCCAGGCGGTGGCGTCGCCTTGCTGCGCGCAAAATCGGCTCTGACGGGACTGACGAGCGAGAATGCCGACGTGACGGCGGGGATTTCGATCGTGCTCAGGGCGCTGGAAGCCCCGATCCGGCAGATCGCCGACAATGCCGGCGCCGAAGGCTCGATCGTCATTGGAAAACTGGCCGACAGCACGAACCCCAATCAGGGTTTTGACGCGCAGACGGAAACCTATGTCGATATGATCGAGGCCGGCATTGTCGATCCCGCCAAGGTGGTTCGGACTGCCCTGCAGGATGCCGGCTCGATCGCAGCACTTCTAATCACCGCTGAAGCAATGATTGCAGACGTGCCCGTGAAGGAACCTGCGGCCGGCAACGGCAGCGTGGCCGGTATGGGATACTGAGAGCAGAGCAGTGCCTAACCCGCTCGGCCGGCGCGACCGGGGAGCGGTTCCTCATCATCAATAAAAGGATATTCCAATGGCCATGCAGAGCAGCAGCAAGACATCGATATTCCAGCGGTTCGACAGCTATCAGCCATCCAAAGCCGTCCTCGTCTGGGCCTGCGTCGTGACGGCAGTCGCCACGATCGTGGTCGGATTCAACTGGGGCGGCTGGGTAACGGGCGGCACCTCCCTCAAGGCGGCGACGACTGCGGGCGAGACGGCAAGCAGACAACTTGCGTCAGCCATATGCGTTGAGCGGTTCAGGACTGCGCCGGATGCCGCCGCAAAGCTGACTGAATTCAAGGCTCTCACGGACAGCTACAAGAAGCGCCAGTTCATCGAAGCCGGTGGCTGGGCAACCATGCCGGGACAAACGTCCATCGACAGCAACATCGCCGAAGGCTGCAGCACCGCGCTCTCCGCCTGAAGCCGTGCTCTTCAACGCTCGCTCTGGCGCCCCATCGGGGCGCTCCCTTATCTGTCACAGCAGGAGAATGACGCGTGATCCGTTTCGAAAAGAACGCAGCCTCTGAACCCGTGCCGAAGGAGGCCGAGAACAGCCGCTTCGATCAAATCCGCGAGGCCGCGGCAGAAGGACATAAGAAATTGACAGCAGACCGCACACGTCGCCACGCGCTGTCAGCGAAGAAAGACGACCACCTTATCTGAGATCATCCTGCATCTGTCTCAGATGTTGATAGATGGCAGGCGTTATCCACGCACAGGCGATCCCGGGGGCGGCATGACGCGGCGTCCGGGATCTTCGAAAAGCAAAAAGCTGCGAGCGGGTATTGTTCACCTCAGCGGCAGAAGCGAAATAGCTCAGCCGTCGAGCGTTCGCAGAAGATCTGCAATCTTGATCGTCGAAAAATTCGAGAATGTGTCGCATACCGCGTATGGCAGGACGATCTGGTCGTTGTGGCGCATGGCGCCGCAAGTGTAGACGACGTTCGGCACATACCCCTCCCGCTCCGAGGGCTCCGGCCGCACCAGTGGTTCGCTCGAGCGGGCGAGGACCTTGGACGGATCCTGTTTATCGAGCAGCGCTGCGCCAATCGCATATTTGCGGACTGCGCCGACGCCATGGGTCAGCAGCAGCCATCCTTCGTCGAGCTCGATCGGTGAGCCGCAGTTTCCCATCTGAACGAATTCCCACGGAAATTTGGGCTGCAGGATCAGTTCCCCTCCATCCCAAGAATAAAGGTCGTCGGAATAGATAAGATAGAGGTTCTCGTTGTCCTGTCGTCCGATCATCGCATAGCGGCCATCAATTTTGCGGGGAAACAGTGCCATACCCTTGTTTCTTGCTGCCGATCCTCCGAGCGGGGTCATCCGGAATGATATGAAATCGCTGGTCTCCAGCAATTCGGAGCGAATGGCCTTGCCGCTA
This sequence comes from Neorhizobium sp. R1-B, assembly GCF_004368875.1. NCBI lineage: Bacteria > Pseudomonadati > Pseudomonadota > Alphaproteobacteria > Hyphomicrobiales > Rhizobiaceae > Neorhizobium > Neorhizobium sp. R1-B. The sequence continues at coordinate 56,302 of NZ_SOEM01000005.1, read as the reverse complement.
TAGGCCGTATAGGTCGCGTAGAATGTCCTCTGCCCACCTTCCTCGAATGCCACGAAACGCGCGTCTTCGATGCCGTTCGACTGCGCCGGCGTGATCGGAAAGATCACCCGCTCGCTGATATGCTGCCGGGCGCTGAAGCTCAGCTCGACGGGATCGCCGAGCGGGTCCGATATCCGCGTGAGCACTGTCGGAGTGGAGGCAAGCCGGGCGGTCGGCTCTATTTCCACGCTTCCATCCTCCGCGATCAATCCGGTTCGAAATGTCAGCGAGGACACATGCCCTTCGCCCACGGCGCGCAGGCTTAGGATGAACCGCCGGCTGCCCTGGAGGACTCCGGACTGATCCGGATGGACGACGATGCTTGGGTTGAACAACGCCGATGCCTCGAAGGAATATTCATGCAGAAAATAGGCGCCGACGAGCTGACGTTGCACCTTGGTAAACTCGACGTGAGGCGTGAATGCCTCCTCCATGTCGCTCGCTCGATTTTCAAACGTCGCAAGCAGATTCCGGTGGCGGCCTTCGAAATTTTCCAGGACATCGGCGAGCAGGCTTTCCGCCGTTTCGTGGTCGAGCGTCAAAACCCGATCGACGATGTGGTTCGCTCGTGTCTTGTCCGTCGGATTGAGGTCCCGGGGCTCGGTCGCGGGCTTGAACGGGCGCACGACGACGCGCGCGGGATCGGGACGTAAGAAAAGGGCCTGACGGTTCAGAAAAGTGGCTTGTGACAAAGTAATCTCGATTTTATCTGGATTGAACTTCACGCACTCACGGCGTGAAGCGGAACGAATGTTGCGGGATGGCCGCTTATGCGCGCGAGCTTGCGAACCTCCACCAGCCCCAGCAGATAGGAGACGACGGATTCACCGCCTCTGTTCTCGTTGACCCGCGTGCGGTGCAGCCCGTCTCTGCAGCTGCCCGTGTCGAGATCGACGAGCGGCAGCGACAGATCGTTGCTGCCCAGGAACCAGGCAAATGCGCGGGCTGCGTCGTCTTTCCATTCGCTGCCGTGGTCAGCGCGCCATGCCGCAAGGCAGGCGGAGATGGTGGCTGCGGCTTCGACCGGCTGCTGGTCAAATCCTTTCGGCGGCATCCGGCTGTCGAGGAAACCGTCCGTTCCAATCGGCCTGAAATGGCCGAGGGGGGCCGTCTGCAAGATCATGAGCCAACGCAGGGTTTTCAACCCGGCGGCGACATATGCAGGCCTTTCACTGGCAAGCCCGGTCAAGATCAGTGCCTGGGGCAGGCGCGCATTGTCATAGGAGAGACCTTCCTCAAACCAGGTCCAGTCCTCCGTCTCCACGCGGGTGAGCAGATCCATCAGACGGTCCGCGAACAGCAGCCGCAGGTGTTTGGCGAAGATGTCGTCCCCGCGTATCGCGCAATAGCCGTCCAGCCCGAGCAGCGTAAAGGCCCAGGCGCGCGGCGAGAGAAAACCTTCGGCCGTCGGCAGGGCTTCGGCAAACAAGCCGGTCGCCCATCGTCTCCGAGAGGGATTGACATCACCACGGGCACCTTCTCCCAAGGCCCATAGCGTTCGGCCATGGCTGTCTTCGGAGCCTCTGTCTTCGAGCCAGCGACGATCGAACCCCATGAAATTGCGGAAATGCTTTTCGTCGGGATTCCAGGCGTGCTGCACGAAGGACGCGAAGCGCGCCGTCAACGGTTCCGGCAGGAGCTTCTCGCCCGGTGTGTTGAGCGCGACCGCCAGAAGTAGCGCTCGCGCGTTGTCGTCGACACAATAACCATGCGAGCGGTCGGGCACCGAGTGGACGGCATGCTGGAACAGCCCGGTGTCGTCACACATCGACAGAAGATAGGCGAGCTGCGGTTCGGGAGAGGCAGGCAGCCTACGCACCACGGTATTGCCAGCCGGTACGAGTGCATTGGGGCGAGGTCTGCGCAGGGTCGCCTCCCCGAACAGCGAGAGATAGCGCTCGGCCGTTCTCTGCCATGTCATGGACCGGCTGCTCGCATAGGCCCGCAAGCGCATGGCATTGCGCCGGACATCGTCGGTAAGCAAAGTCGCGATCTCTCTGCCGATAGTCTCCGCATCGCTGAGAGGAACGAGGATCCCGCGTCCATCCGCCAGAAGTTCGCGCGCGTGCCAATAGGGCGTCGAAACGACCGCCTTCCCCAGGCCAAAACTATAGGCCAGCGTGCCCGACGTCATCTGCGCCTCGTTCAGATAGGGGGTGGCGTAGACGTCGCACATGGAAATGAAGTCCAGGAGCGTCGCCTGGTCGACGAACTGATCGAGGAAGACCACGTGGTTCTCAATCCCGAGATCCAGCGCGCGGGCAACCAGGCTTTCACGATATGCTTCCCCCTCGTTGCGGACGAGATTGGGATGGGTCGCGCCTAACACCACATAGACGGCGTCGGGCCGGCTCTTCAGGATCAGCGGCATGGCATCGATCATGATCTCAATGCCCTTGTTGGGCGACAGCAGCCCGAACGTCAGGATGACAGACCGATCCTCGAACCCGAGCTTCGTCTTTGCCAGGTCGGGTTCACAGAAGGCGATGTCCGGAATTCCATGGGGGATCACCTCGATTTTCTCGACCGGAACGCCATAGACCTCGCGCAACAGCGCCCGGCCTTTTTCCGCCATCACCACGACTTTCGCAGATGTGTCGATGATCTGCGTGAGGACGCGACGTTGAGCCGGACTGGGCTGTGCGAGCACAGTGTGCAGCGTGGTCACGATCGGCATCTCCAGCCGCGAAAGCAGCGCGAGGATATGGCTTCCGGCCTCGCCGCCAAAAATGCCGAACTCATGCTGAAGACAGACGACATCGAACCCGCCTGCATTCAGAGCTTCCGCCGCACGGACGTAATCCTGCGGACTTTCGTCGGGGATCTGAAGCCAGACGCTGGCGGGATAGTCATAGGCGTGACCATGATCCGTCATCGCGACGATCGCGGTCTCCACACCAGCAGGTGATTTTGAAATGGCCTGCTGCAGGTCGATCGTGAAGGTTGCGATCCCGCAACGGCGGGGCAATGAGTTGCCGATGAAGGCAATATTCTTGAGATGGGTATTCTTGAAGCTGGTCATAGGTGACCCTCCATGGAGCGGAGCGACACGCTGGCGGGTTTTCTTGATGAAATGCCCACCTGCGGTAAATCGCGGATCGCAAGGTTAGGTTTACGATCGTCGAGATCGCGCAAAAGTCCGGGCTGGGGTGCGCTGTCGGCATAGGCCAGCAGAACCGTCAGCCCACTGCGCCCGACATTGATGACGGCTCGATCCGCTTCGGCAAAGAATGCATCTCCAACACCGGCATGAAGCGATCCCATGGTTGCGTCACCCGCTGTGACCAGGGCCCAGGTCTCTCGCTGCGCCTGCAATTCCCAATTTGCGTCTGGCGGAAGATCGATCCTTTCTAGGACGAAAAAATCGCAGGATACGAGTTTCATCCGTTCGACGGTAAGATACGTGGGGGTCTTATCTGGTTTCGCCGGCCCCAGATCGACCACCGCCACCGCCTGGTCTATGTGGAGCTCGCGCGACCGCCCGTAGTCGAAGAGGCGGAATGTCGTATCGCTTCTCTGCTGGATTTCGGCCATAACAAGACCCGGGCCGATGGCATGGATGGTTCCGGCTGGAATGAAAAACACATCGCCAGCGGCCACTGTCTGCCATTTGACAAGGTCGGCAATCGACCCGTCCGCGATCGCGCCTCGCAACTCCGGCTGGGTCAGCGTCCGCTTCAACCCAATGGCGACCTGGGCGCCGTCTTCCGCCGACAGCACATACCATGCCTCGGTCTTGCCGTTGGCCATCCCCATCGATTGCGCAAAGGCGTCGTCAGGGTGAACCTGAATAGATAGTCTCTGCTTGGTGAAGAGCAATTTGAAAAGCAGGGCTGGAACAGGGGCCTGGGTCTCCAGACGATCAAACCTGAGTTCGCCGATTGCGGTTTCGCTGTTGCCGCACCGGCTCCAGGGTTTGAGATCGTGGCTGCCCCAGGGTTTGGAAGATGTTCGCACGTCGGCGTGCTCGAATGTCATGGAGGCCTCCTGGATCTTACCGCTAAGATCGGGATGACCTGAGATCGGACTAGCCTTCTTAGAAGCGGCGGCGCCTCAAGGTCTAAGTAAACAAAAATATTTCCACGCCGGAGATAGGGGAGGTTGGCGGAATTTCCCAATAATTATAAGGTTTATGTGAGATATATCGCGTTATTTCGCGCGCTGAATTCACCGCTCAGTTCCGAATATAAGCCGATTTCGGAATATTAAAAGTTCTAATATTACCATCAGCGCTTCTCTGGGGGTAATTTAAACTAAATCGGCGCCGCCTCCGACAGTCGCACAAGCCCGGCGGTCTTGGCTCGCGGGCCTTAACGCCTATCTCTCGTTTCATAGAAGGTGGCAAAGGCTGCAACTTTACCAGTTCGACTTGTAATTGAGGGTGCTGCGCACGACATGTATCAGTGATAGCAGTTCGTTTCACGGGCGCTGCCTTTGAGGGCGCGAACCCTCGCCCCAACAAAGGAGGACAATATGTCTTCCAATCCATCACTTGAATACATCGATCCCGTTGATGTTGCGATGATCAGGGATATCTTGAGAACTGCTGGTTTCAGGGGTGTTGAAGCCGAAGCCGGTTCTGACGCGAAGCACATGGCCTCAGTCTTCCTACATTCGGAGTTCCGAAACGGAAACAGGACGAAGGAGGCGCTATTGCGCGCGCTGGAGGGCCGTCGCAAAGAGTTCAAAAACGTTCTTGGGACTGGCGGTTTGCCAAAAGACCAAACTGTCGATCCATGGCAGGATGAAGGAGCCCGATAATGGCCCTCTCCTTCCTCAACCCCGCGCGTAGTTATGACGAAACACATCGACGCGTTCGTTTTCTCGGGCACGACGGCATGTTCGAGGTTCGTTTTTTTGTATCCGGCGACGTGCTGGCCGATAAATTGTGCCAGCGAACTGCGAGCGCCGATGATTATCTGGCTTCTTTCGACGCCCTGCGGCCTAGAATTCAAAGGGCTGCGGCGACGGTTTACGCAAAAACGCCAAAAAGCACGATCGTCCTCGATCTCGAAAACTTCAGGTGATTGACCTACGTCAAAGGATATCGTCATGCAGCATCCGATCCCTCCGCATAAAATAGGCCAATACGGAAAAGAAAAACTCTGGTACGTCAGCGAGTTCGCGCAGCGATTTCGTCTCGATAAAAGGGAAGAAAATCGCCTACGGAAGTTGCTCGGGCCGATCGCCAAGGAGATCGATCTGCTCAAAAACGCCGGCAGATAGCAATGACGGGCGTATCGGCGACATCCAACGGCCAGCCACTAGAGCATCGGATTTGGTCGCGCCAAGACATATTAAACCAAATCATGTTGGGATCAACCTTCCTCCAATTGACGGCCGCAGGCCGTCAGACAACCCCATTCAGCGAGTTCAATCTCGGAAAGAGACAGCGGCGGGGATATCGGGGAGGAAACCAGCCCGTCTCCGATTGCGATCTCGTCGCCGACCCAGGCGGTGTAGAGCTTATCACCGTCTATGTGCCAGTCGGCTATCAATGACTCCAGATGCCCCAGCCTTTGGCTGCGGCGGGCCAACTCACGGCTCGTCGTTCCGCCTTGTTCGATTCGAGGAATGCCTTGGCTGATGTCGGCGAGGAGGTAGTTGTCAGGATGCCCGGATACAAGCGCTCAAGTCTCGCTAATTGGCCGCGAAGGGCCTCGGCATATCGGTAGGGGTGAGGGTTGTTCTGTCACTCGAAGCATCGATCGAAAGCTTGCAAGGCAGAAGACGGCGGAGCGCTAAGCGGGACGTAGCCCCTAGCGCGATGGCGGCGCGTAGGTGTAGTCTCGTCCGCGTAGCTAAAGGTCATCGCCGTGTTACGCACGTGCCGCGAAATCGGAGTGGTGGAAGCAGTAGTTAAAGAAGCGGAGGAGCGATGCTGGAGTTTTTGTTAGTCAATTGGCTAAATATCTCCTGTTGCGCGACAATTATATTTATCTGGCGTTGTAGACACATAGAATATCTGCTTTATCATCGTAAATTGTATTTAAGCATATTATAAATATACGGAACTAGATCATAGATATTATTTGATATATATTTAATTCCTGCTTCGTGTAAAAGATCTTTACGTGATTAGGATGATATTCCTTTATTTTTGCTTGTGTCACTTTTTTACTTTGAGCCATTTCACTTGGATTCCAACAGTGTTTCCCATGTCAGCCGCGAAGGGTACTGCAAGATATCTCAACGGATATAACGCTGGTCAAAAAAATTGCAGGACGATATATTCCCTGAGATATCTCGATTAACTCAAGAGGGACATTCATGACCATCGATCGCCGCTCCTGGAAGAACATCTCGTTCGCCTTCGCCCTAGGCGTTTTCATGGCGGCGGTCGGGATGCTCGGCCCGGCATTGGCGCAGGAAAAGGTGACGGTATTTGCAGCTGCCAGCATGAAAAACGCCCTCGACAACGCCAACAAGGCCTTCGGCAAGCCGGTGACCGTTTCCTACGCTGCCAGCTCGGCGCTGGCCAAACAGATCGAGGCCGGCGCTCCCGCCGATATCTTCATTTCAGCCGATATCGACTGGATGAATTATCTCTCCGAACGAAAGCTCGTGAAGCAGGACAGCAGGTTCAACTGGCTCGGCAACCGGATCGTCCTCGTTGCTCCCAGCGACAATGCAAGACCTGTCGATATCAGGCCCGGCTTCGATCTGGCCGGCCTTCTTTCCGGCGGCAGGCTCGCAATGGGGGCGCCGGTGTCCGTGCCGGCCGGAAAATACGGCAAGGCTGCGCTCGAGAAGCTCGGCGTTTGGCCGGCGGTGGAAAAGAGCATTGCAGGTGCTGAAAGCGTCCGCGCCGCACTGGCATTCGTCTCGCGTGGGGAAGCGCCCTATGGCATCGTGTATCGGACGGACGCCGCTGCGGATCCGGGGGTAACGGTCGTCGGAACCTTCCCGGAAGATAGTCACCCTCCGATCGTCTACCCGATCGCAATCCTTGCAAATGCGAAATCCGCAGAAACCTCCGCCTATCTTGATTTCCTCAAATCGGCCGAAGCTGCGCCCTTCTTCGAAAAAGAGGGCTTTACAATTTTAAAGTGATTGCCGCCTCGGAAGGACGAACGGAAACGGCTCCTGTTGGGGCCCGTTTCTCGTTCGTCTTCGGCGGTTGCTCGGTGCGTTGACTGCCTGCCCGAGATCGTTTGTTCCCCATTCTCGAACATTGCGTTTGGAAATCACGCCCTACCGGAGGAGCGCCGCGACCTCCATTTCCATGGCCAGAAGCAGGCGACTGCTTCTTTGAAAGACCAACCCGGAGCCCATTTCTTACGGCTCCGCCCGAAAGAGAATACGACCATGAAAAGCATTATTTCCACCGTCGCTGCAGCCATGATCGCCTCGGCTTCATTTGCTGGCGCTGCTTCTGCAGAAGGCGACTATTACAACGGCACCTCGAAGGCGCAGGTCGCCGCCCGAGCCGACTCCTCGGTCGACGACATCAGGACCAGCAGTGTCGAGCAGTCCCACGGCGACAGCCAAGGCGCTCGTCAGCCGATCTTCGGCCAGACAAGCCGGGACAACCGCTGACGGTACCTGAGACGAGCGCATTTCATTCAAGATACCGAATACCCATCCGCCTGGCAGGTCGCAAACTTAAGCCGCGGATGCACTCTGAAAGGAATAAAGCAATGAAGACGTCACTCTCCGTAATTTCGGCCATGATCGCCGCCACCGCTTTTGCAGGTTCCGCGCTTGCCGAAGGAGATTATTTCGAAGGCACTGCCAAGACCCAGGTTTCTGCAAAGGTCGACAACGTGAGAACCGGCAGCATCGATCAGATCCGCGTCGACGGTCGCAACCACGGCCAACCGATCTTCGAGAAAACCAACCGCGATAATCGCTAACCGCCTTTGAACTTCCCAAGCCTGCGCGGGCAGCACGACAGGATTGCCCGCGCGCTGATATTTCTGGCGCCGGGAGAGACTTGGCTTGAAGTCAAAAGCTCTCCCGCCGCCGGCATCACAAGAGAAGTTTTCCTGCAGTACCCTAGCCATCCAAGCCGTCCCGATATATCCAAAGTGATATATTGTGCTGGGTAGGATCGACGTTTGGACTGGCTTCAATTGAGCGACGAGGAATGGACCGCGATCAGGCTGAGCCTGTGGGTTTCCGCCGTCGCGATGACCGTCAGCCTGCCCTTCGGCATCCTGATCGCCTATCTGCTGGCCCGAGGCCGATTTTGGGGAAAATCGATTCTTAATGGCCTGGTGCATCTGCCGCTCATCCTGCCTCCGGTCGTAACCGGTTTCCTCTTGCTTATCCTTTTCGGCCGACGCGGGGTCATAGGCGCCTTCCTGGACGAATATCTCGGCATTGTCTTTTCGTTCCGATGGACGGGTGCGGCGCTTGCCTGCGGCGTGATGGGATTCCCGCTGATGGTGCGGTCCATACGCCTGTCCGTCGAAGCGGTGGACCGTAAGCTGGAAGAGGCGGCCAGGACGCTCGGCGCCAGCCCGGCCTGGGTATTCATGACCGTCACCCTGCCGCTGATCCTTCCCGGCATTATCGCCGGCATGATCCTTGCTTTCGCCAAGGCCATGGGCGAATTTGGTGCGACGATCACCTTCGTGTCCAACATTCCCGGCGAAACGCAAACCCTATCCGCAGCAATTTACACCTTTACCCAGGTGCCCGGCGGTGACGCGGGGGCCATGCGGCTGACGATCGTGGCGATCGCGATTTCTTCCGCCGCTCTGCTTGCTTCCGAATTCATGGCCTATCTGGTCGGCAAAAGAGTGCAGGTCGAATGACGCTGGTTGTAGATGTGCGCCAGACGCTGGGCGGTTTCGTGCTTGACGCCCGCTTCGCATCCAGACGTGGCGTGACGGCGCTGTTTGGGCCGTCGGGTTCAGGAAAGACTTCTCTGATCCGGGTGATTGCCGGGCTTTCCAAGCCGCAACGGGGAAGCCTTCGGATCGATGAACAGGTGCTGCTCGATACCGAAAGAGGCATATTCGTGCCGGCGCATCGACGTCACTTCGGCTATGTTTTCCAGGAAGGTCGGCTTTTCCCGCATCTGACCGTCCGCCAGAATCTCAACTATGGACGGTGGTTTGCGCCGAAGTCTGCGCGCGTTCGCGACTTCCGGCACATCATCGATCTTCTCGGTATCGGCGGATTGTTGGATCGCCGGCCCGCAACACTCTCCGGTGGCGAAAAGCAGCGCGTGGCGATCGGGCGGGCTTTGTTTGCCGGACCACGATTGCTCCTGATGGACGAGCCGCTTGCCTCCCTGGACGACCCACGCAAAGCAGAGATACTTCCCTATCTGGAGAGGTTGCGGGACGAAACGTCGACACCGATCGTCTATGTCAGTCATTCGACCGCGGAAGTGGCGCGCCTGGCCGACCAGGTGGTAATGATGCAAAATGGCCGGGTGGAGGCGGTTGGAACCACTTCGGAGATCTTGGGCGGCTTTTCCTTCCTATCGTCGGACCGTCGGGAGGCCGGGGTGGTACTTTCGGGCGCCGTCGAGACGATCGACGCCGTCCACCACCTGGCGACGATAAGGCTTTCAACTTTTCGGCTGATCGTTCCGACCGCGCAGGTGGAGGTTGGGGCAATGGTCAGACTGCATATCCCGGAACGGGATGTGATGGTTGCGACAAAGCGGCCGGAGGGCCTGAGCGCCCTTAACATCGTCGAGGGTCGCGTCGCTGCGATCGAGGCCGATGGCGAGGGCATGGTGCGCGTGCGTATCCGTTGCGGCGACGACTTTGTACTCGCCCGCATCACCGCGCTTTCGGCCGAACGGCTTTCCTTGAAACTCGAAGAACCAGTCTTTGCGGTGATGAAGACAGTTGCGCTGGAACGCTGATCGGCAGCAGCTGGAGGATCGCCGCCAAAATTTTGCACACGCGTACATTTTGTCATTCGGGTGTTATGGAGGCCCACTAAACCGCTCTCGTTGATCATGAATTCAGCGCTTCCGCCGCACGAGGTCAGTGCCTGCCGGTGTCCGGAAGCAGCCATTTTCGCTCTTCGGGGAGTTAAACCATGACTGTTCTTCCGATATTGAAATCCGCCGCGCTCGCCGCCGTTCTTCTCACCTCGACCGCCGTCTTTGCCTCCGCCAAAGATGTCAGCATTTCCGTCTGGTCGGGTGGTTCCGGTCCGAATGACAACTACCGCGTCGATGCGATCGAAATTGCCGCAGACATTCTCGAGCGCGAAGCCGCAGTCCGCGGTGAACAGCTCAACATCATCGTGCAGAAGACGCCCTATTCCGGCTGGGAAGATTTCAAGCAGGCGCTGACGCTTGCCGCAGAAGCCAAGAAGGCTCCGAACATCGTTGCGACCGGCCATGAGGATATCGGTCCCTGGGCTCAGGCGGGTCTTATCGTTCCGGCCGAGGATTATATCGACCTCGATGCGTGGCCGATCAGCGATATCTACCCAAACCTCATGGAGATCGCCTCCTTCAATGGCACGGTTTACGGCATCCCGCAGGACGCCGAATCCCGCCCCTTCTTCTTCTGGAAGCCTTACATGAAGGCGATCGGCTATACGGATGCTGATCTCGAAGCTCTGCCGGCAAAGGTCGAGAAGGGCGAATATACGCTGAAAAACGTCCTCGAAGATGCCAAGAAGATGCAGGACAAGGGTCTTGTCCAGGCCGGCTACGGCTTCTATCCGCGCACCAATAACGGCCCTGACTATTGGCAGTTCTACACCTCTTTCGGCGGCGTCATGGAAGAAGAAGGCAAGCTTGTCTTCGACAAGGCCGCGATGAAGCGCACCTATCAGTTTTTCGCCGACCTCGTTGCAGCAGGTGTCACCAAGAAGAACCACATCGGCATGCCCGGCGACCAGTGGTGGAAGGAAGTGGCCACCGGCAAGGCGGGAATCTGGCACGGCGGCACCTGGCATTATGCACGACTGGTGAACCAGGAAGGGCTCAAGGATTTCTTTGACAACGTCCAGTTCACGCTGATCCCGGCCGGCGAAGGCGGCAAGGCGAATACTCTCACCCATCCTTTGACCTATCTCCTGATGGCCGGTCACGATCAGGAGACGACGCAGATCGCGGCCGATCTCGTCAAGATCGCGTCCGAGCCGCGCATCAATGCGCTGCATGCCATCAAGTCGGCGCATCTCGGCATCTCTCCATCCGAGACCAAGGTCGACCTCTACTCCGGGAACCGCTGGGCCTCGGAGGCTACCGAGCGTCTTCTGCCCCATGCCAATGCGATGCCGAACAATGCGGATTTCGGCAAATACTGGACGATCATGTGGAAGAATATGGAAGCGACCTGGACCGGCGCCAAGACCGCCGATGCCGCAGTCAACGATGCCGAAGCCGAACTGAAGTCGACGCTCGGCGGCGCCATCGTCATCCGCTGATCAAAACCCTCAGGACTGCGGGCGGCTTCACTCCGCCGCCCGCCTTTCTTCCCAAGGTTTCTCCATGCGAACATCGCAAACGCTCGGCATAATCATGATCGCGCCTGCTGCAATCATGATCTTCCTGTTCTACCTCGTGCCGGCAATCCTGACCGGCATCTTCGCCATGACCAACATGAGTACCGCGACCGGCATTTCCGGCGGCGTCTATCAGGTCACCCAAGGCGCGGTGAACCGGCTCAAGGTTGATTTGCCGGAGCTTGCAGCAGGCATAGCGGAGCCGCGTTTTGTCATAGACGACGAGGGATTGGCGGCGTTGGAGGCGTTGAAGCTGAAGCCGGGTTATGCCGTTGAACTGAGGGACGGGCATGTCGGCCAGGTTTTCGCCTCCCGTCGCGACGCGGAACGGGTCATAAAGACGCTCAAGGACCGTCCTTCCACCCGCGAGGTGAAGCAGATTTCCGATCTTTTCAACCGCTCGGTCCTCAATACCCGGTTCGAGACGCGCGACGCACTGATCGGCAGCCTGGAAAAGCTGGGCTTCACGCTGACGCCGGAGGAGCAGGACAAGGTCGCGCGAGAAACCTATACCGGCTGGGTCTGGACAACGGACAATTTCAGGGTCATCGCCAGCTCGCCGGACATGGCGAAGATATTTTTCAATACCGCCTTCTATGTCGGGGTAACGCTTATGCTCTTCAACGTGAGCTATGCGCTGTTCCTGGCGGTGACGACCCACTATATGCCGCCTGCAACCGCCTCCGTCTTCCGCGCCGTCTGGCTCCTGCCGCGCATCACGCCGGTGGTCATCTATGTCTTGATGTGGAAATGGCTGACCTGGGACAATGGTTTTATTTCCATGTTTCTGGGCCAGTTCGGGGTCCCGCCGAAGAACTATCTGCTCGACAATGCCTACAACGCCTGGTTCTTCGTGATCCTGATCAACGGCTTCATCGGCGCATCGATGGGAATGCTGGTCTTTTCCTCGGCAATCAAGGCGATCCCTCAAACGCATTTCCATGCAAGCGAGGTGGATGGCGCCAGCCGGTGGCAGCAGATCCGCTACATCATCCTGCCGCAACTGCGCTGGCCGATCCTGTTCGTCACCTGCTACCAGACACTTTCGCTGCTTGCCTCCTTCAACGAAATCCTCCTTTCGACCCGCGGCGGGCCGGGGCGGGCGACCGAGGTCTGGTCGCTCGCCGCCTACCATACCGCGCTCAACAACTATACCGGCAATCTGGAATACGGCCTGGGCGCCGCCCTCGCGCTGGTGCTGGTGGTTATCGGGATCGTCCTGTCGCTGATTTACCTGCGCATCTTTCGTTACGACACTCTGATCTCCAAGCCGTGGATCGAGGATTGATGATGGCCGATAAGACTCAGACTTCCGTGAATTTCTCAAGCGTGCCGGTCATCTTCCTGCTGACGCTGGTCAGCCTGCCGCTGGTGTTGATGTATGCCTATCTCTTCATCGATACGATCAGCAATTCGGAGGCGGGTTCGCTGATCCCGAATGAGCTGACGCTCGAACACTGGCGCTTCCTCTGGGAGACCCGACCGGGCAAAGCCAGCATCTGGCTCGTTACCCTCAACACCTTCATTTTTGCAGCCAGCATCACGGCGGTGATCCTGATCATCTCCTCTATGGCGGGTTATGTGCTGTCGCGGCTGAATGTGCCTGCGCGCGGCCTATTGCTGGCCGGGGTCATGGTGTTGCATGCCTTTCCATCGGTGACGCTCATCATCTCGATCTTCATCGTGCTTCAGTATGTCGGCCTCTATAATTCGCTGATCGGGGTCATCCTGGTGAAAGCGGCAATCGACATGCCGCTCGGCATCTGGCTGATGAAGGGCTTCTACGACACCGTGCCATGGGAAATAGAGATGGCAGGTCTTGTCGACGGAGCCTCGCGGTTCACCGTCTGGCGGAGACTCGTCCTGCCGCAGATCAAGCCGGCAATCATGGCGCTCGGCCTCTTCTCATTTCTCACGGGGTGGAGCGAGTTCATTCTGCCGCAGGTGCTTGCGCCAGGGGCGCAGGTGCAGGTGCTATCGGTCTACCTGGCGAGCCTGATTGCGGACGACAACAACTTCGATTTCGCCACTTTCAAGGCTGTCGGCGTGTTCTATGTCGTTCCGGTCCTCATTCTCTATGTCTTTTTCCAGAAGCATCTCATGAACATCTACGGCGGAGGCACCAAGGGCTGATGCGTATTCTCCTCGACAAATTCTCGAAAAGTTTCGGAAGCACCAAGGTCATCGAGGCGATGGACCTCGAAGTGGGCTCCGGAGAAATGCTGGCGTTGCTTGGCCCCTCCGGTTGCGGCAAATCCACGACCCTGTTTGCGATTTGCGGCATCCATAGGCCGACTGCGGGCCGCATTGTATTTGGCGACAGGGACGTCACCAACCTGCCGAGCCAGGAGCGCAATGTCGGCGTGGTCTTCCAATCCTATGCGCTTTATCCGCACATGACGGTCGAGGAGAATATCGGATTTCCTCTGACGGTGCGGCGGTTGCCCGCCAGCGACATCAAAAGACGGGTCGCGGAAATTTCCGCACTCGCCCACATCGACAATCTCCTCGCTCGACGGCCCTCCCAGCTTTCCGGCGGTCAACAGCAGCGCGTCGCGCTCGCTCGTGCTCTTATCCGTCGCCCGGACGTGCTGCTGCTCGACGAACCGCTTGCCAATCTGGATGCGAAATTGCGCCTTGAGATGCGTTCGGAAATCCGCCGTCTGCAGAAGGAGACACGCATTACCGCCATTCTCGTGACCCATGATCAGGTGGAGGCGATGAGCATGTGTGACCGTATCGCGATCATGAAGGAAGGCAAGATTGTCCAGATCGCCACGCCGTCCGAGATGTACAACAATCCGCGCACGGCCTTCGTCGCCGGTTTCCTCGGAAATCCGCCGATTTCTTTCCTGAAAGGCAAGGCATTGGGCGGGGCATTCGTCTCCGGCGACGGCAATTTCAGACTACCGCTCAGGTCGCTTCGCGACATCGGTGATGGCAGGGCTGTGACGCTCGGTATCCGACCCGAGCATTTCGGTCCCAACGGCGATTTGGCAATCGAGGGTCAGGTTGCTTTTGCGGAAACGCAGGGGAGGGAAAACCTTTACGACATCGTACTTGCCGATGGTTCCGTACTGCGTTCGATCCAGCCGGTGCGCGATGACGTGAGGCTCGGCGACTGCGTCCGCTGGAACCTTTCCAGCGAAGCGGCCTTCGTCTTCGCGGAAGATGGGCGGAGACTTTGACCATGCGTAGCTTCGCTGCCTTCTTCAGAAGGTTCGGGTGGCCGGAAGACAAGGGCCGGATGCCATTCTGCATCGGCCATCGCGGCGCAAGCGGCCATGAACGGGAAAATACGCTCGCCGCTTTTCGCAGGGCGGCCGAACTCGGCGCCGAGATGTGGGAACTCGACACCCAGATGACCGCCGATGGGGTCGTCGTCATCTCCCACGATGATCACCTGGAACGCGTATTCGCCAAAGACCTATATATTTCCCAGATGAGTTTTGCCGAGCTTCGCGCGATCGTGCCTGACGTACCGAGCTTCGAGGAAGTGGCTGAGCTTGGCCGCGCCACCGGCTGCGGACTCTATGTGGAACTCAAGCGGCCCGGCACAGGGCCGGTCTGCTGGCAGCATCTGAAAGAGATGAACCAGCGCTTTGCCTGCCTCGGCTCGTTCGATGTCCAGCAGGTCCGCGAATTGCGGGAGATGGGCTGCGATTTTCCGCTGTCCGTGCTGATCCGCATCGGTCACGATCCGCATCTGCTGGGAAGAGAATCAGGCGCCGACATCCTGCATCTCTGTTGGGAAAAGGCGAGCGACACCCCGCAGGAATTCGTCACCGAAGAACTCGTCGAAAAGGCCTTTTCCGACGGCAAGGAGATCGTGCTGTGGCACGAGGAGCGGTCGGATGTGTTGAAGGATATCATGGCACAGCCGGTTCTCGGCATCTGTACCGACCTGCCGGACCTGATGCGTTCCAGGGAGCCGAACGGGACGACCCGGGAGCAACGCCGCGTCACCTCTTTCGACGTGGCGCGGGCGGCGGGCGTCTCCCGCGCCGCCGTATCCCGTGCCTTTACGCCGGACGCGAGCGTTTCGGAGAAGACCCGCGAGAAAGTTTATCAAGCCGCCAGAGAACTCGGCTATCGGGTCAATTATCTCGCCCGCAGCCTGACGAACAAGCGGTCGGATTTCGTTGGACTCGTCGCGGCAGGTCTCGATAACCCCTTCCGCACCCAGCAGCTCGAACATCTGGCCCGGGCGTTGATCGCCCGCAATTATCGGCCGATCCTGCTGCCTACCTCCAAGGAGGCGGATACTTCGACCGTCATCGGGCAGCTGCTGCATTACGCGGTTTCCGGCGTCATCGTCACCTCCGATGCGCCGCCCTCGCATATCTGCGAGGAATGCGCCGCCGAAGGCGTACCGATCGTGCTGATCAACAAGGGTGAAGATTTTCCCTTTGTCGACCGTGTCGTTTCCGATGACCGGATGTCGGGTTATACCGCGGCCGATCATTTGCTGGAGGTCGGCGCAGCAAAGCTGGCAGTCGTGGCCGGGACGGCCGTCTCCTATTCCTCACGCCGTCGTGCGGAAGCTTTTCAGAATCGCTGCACAAGCCTTGGCGTCGAGGCGACGCTGGTTCCTGTTACGATCAACGATTACAGGCGCGGTTATGAGGCGGCGGAGAGGCTTCTGAATCTCGGTGTCGACGGCGTCTTTTCGGTCAACGACTACATGGCCTGCGGCGTCCTTGACGGGCTTGTCAGGGCGGGAATGGGCTACGGGTCGGTAAAGGTCATTGGGCATGACGACATTCCCCAGGCAAGCTGGGCAGCCTATGACCTCACCACTTTCGTCCAGCCTTGCGAGGTGCAGGCGGAACAGGTGATCGATCTCCTCATCAGCCGCATGGCCGATCCGGATGCGGTTTCGCGGGTGGAGTTCACGCCTGTAACGCTGATCAAGAGAAGAAGCGCATAAATGGCGTTCGCATCCGATATTACTTTCCTGAAAGCCCGCGCCGAAACTGCGATCTCGATCGCCCGCCGTGTCGGAAGGGCGGCCGCGGCCTTTCGCGCCGAAGCTCTCCCGGAGACGCTTAACGTCGAGAACAAGGGCTTGCAGGATTTCGTTACCGTCGCCGACAGGCGAGCCGAACTGGCTATCCGCACGACATTGCTTGAAGAATTCCCGCAGGATTCCTTCATGGGCGAAGAAGGGGGTGGCTATGAAGGGACTGAGGCAGGTGAGGGCGGCATGTGGGTGGTGGATCCGATCGACGGAACGACCAATTTCATTCGCGGCTTTCGTCACTGGGGTGTGTCTATAGCCTTCGTCGCCGGCGGCAGGATTCTGGTCGGCGTGATTTATGACGCAGCGCAAGACATGGTTTTCCATGCGATCCGCGGGCAGGGCGCCTTCAAGGAAGGTAAACCGATCGCTGCCGCCAAAACCAGCGATCCCTCCCATGCTATCGCCATCCTCGGCCATTCCCGACGGACCGACTTTGAGGATTATCTCGCCGTCTCCCGCAAGCTTTATGAGCGCGGTATCGACTACCGCCGCATGGGAGCTGCAGCGATCGGTCTGGTTCGCGTTGCTGAAGGCATATCCGATCTCTATTACGAGCGGCATCTGTCTGCCTGGGACATGCTGGCCGGCATGCTCATCGCCGCTGAAGCGGGCGCCACGGTTTTTATGCCGTCATTTGAAAAACTGCTTCGGGATGGCGGACCGGCGGTGGCTTGTTCTCCCGCCCTGGCCGATGAATTCGCATTCCTGTTGGAAATGGAGGACTTGTCCGCCGTAGCGTCTTGACGGCCGGGCGTTAGGATGGATTGACCGGAACCGTTCTCGGGTCGATGTATAAGGAAGGGATCATTGACCTCTTCCCATACCTCTGCCAAGTGACGTTTATGCCCTCACGAGACCAAAAGAAAAGCCGCGTAACGCTCCTTGATGTGGCGCGTCGCGCCAATGTTTCGCGTGCAACCGCTTCGCTGGTCATCCGCAAGAGCCCGCTGGTGGGAAGCGAGACAAGAGCCCGGGTCGAAGAGGTCATGCGCGAGCTCGGTTATGTCTACAACATGGGCGCGGCACGCCTTCGCGCAGAGCGCAGTCACACCGTCGGCGTCATCGTGCCCAATCTTACCAATCCGTTTTTTGCCGAATTGCTCTCCGGCATTGAGGCCATGATCGACGAGGCAGGTCTGGTGGTCATCCTGGCCAATAGCGGCGATCTGCCCGACCGGCAGGACGCGGTGATGCAGCGAATGCGGGAGCACGGCGTCGATGGTGTCATCTTGTGCCCCGCGGCGGGTACCGAACCCACATATTTGCGGCGCGTCGCAGAGTGGAACCTGCCGCTGGTGCAGGCCCTGCGCCAGATTTCCGATGAAGCAGACTATGCCGGCGTGGATTATGCAGGGGGCATGCATCAGGCTGTCGACTATCTGGTGTCGCTTGGTCATCGCCGTATTGCCTTTGCCGTGCATGGCCCGATCCATTCGGCCTACCATGAGCGTATCAGCGGCTTCGGCGAGGCGATGCAGTCTCATGGCCTCGGCGCGGACATGATTATCCGTGTGCCGAACCAGCTTGGTGGGATTGCCAGCTCGGCAAATCTCCTCCTCAATCGCCCTGACCCGCCAACGGCGGTCATCTGCTTCAATGATGTCATAGCGCTCGGTCTTTCCGCCGGGCTCTACGACTGCGGGGTCAAGATCGGTTCGGATTTTTCATTGATTGGCTTCGACGATGTAACCGACGCGGAGGCGATGCGACCGCGGTTGACGTCCGTTTCGACGGCACCCGCGACAATCGGAAACAATGCCGCCCGGCTTCTCTTGAATCGGCTGGCTGATCCGCTGCGCCCACCGGAAAGAATTGTGCAGCAAACGCAGCTCCACATTCGTCAATCCTGCGGACCGGCGATAACTGCGGCGGTCTGAGACGATTAATCCAGTTGACGTGCGGCTGAAAAGTTTTTAGATCGATCTAAATGCAGATGTATCGCAGAGGAGCGGTGCACTTTCGGCATCTTTGGGGAGGACCCAAGTGTACAATTTCAACTTCGAGCCCGTGCTCGCAGGGCTGGATCAGCTTTTGATCGGCGCTTGGCTGACGATCCAGCTTTCCTGCGCAGCAATGATCCTGGGGCTGATCGTCTCCGTCCTTTGCGCCGCCGGCAAGACGTCCGGCGTGGTGCCTTTGCGATGGATCATCGACGCCTATATCGAAATCATCCGCAACACGCCTTTCCTGGTGCAGATCTTCTTCATCTTCTTCGGCCTGCCGTCACTCGGCCTGCGCCTCACGCCAAACGGCGCGGCTCTCTTGGCGCTGGTTGTCAATTTCGGCGCCTACGGGACCGAAATCATCCGCGCGGGCATCGAGTCGATTCAAAAGGGGCAGGTGGAGGCGGGCACCGCGCTGGGCCTCTCGAAGCTCCAGATTTTCCGCTACGTCATCATGAAGCCCGCGCTGCGCACCGTCTATCCGGCGCTGACCAGCCAGTTCATTTACCTGATGCTGACCTCGAGCGTCGTTTCGGCAATCTCGGCCGACGATCTGGCTGCCGCCGGCAACGACCTGCAGTCGGCGACCTTCGCGAGTTTCGAAGTGTATATCGTCATCACGCTCATGTATCTCGCCATGTCGGTCGGCTTCTCCGCGATCTTCTCCGTCATAGAGAAGGCAGCCTTCAAGTATCCCTTGAGCCGATAGGAGTGGCGTTATGCTGATCAGACCTTTCGGCTGGAGCGAATTCTGGATCATTGTCATGGCGGCGCAATGGACGATCGCGTTGTCGGCGATCGCGTTTGCCGGCGGCGGCGTAGGTGGCCTCTTCATCGCTCTTGCGCGTGTTTCGGATTCCAGGTTGCCCCGCCTTCTCGCGACCGGTTTCATCCGCATCTTCCAGGGAACGCCGCTGCTGATGCAGCTCTTCCTGGTCTTTTTCGGCATGAACATCCTGGGCTTTGCGATCAATCCCTGGCTCGCAGCCGCGGTCGCTTTGACCCTGCATGCCAGCGCCTTCCTCGGCGAAATCTGGCGCGGCTGCATCGAGGCGGTCCCGCCCGGACAACGGGAGGCGGCAACGGCGCTCGGCCTGCGCTATTATAACCGCATGCGCTACATACTTCTGCCGCAGGCGTGCCGCGTCGCCGTGGCACCGACGGTCGGCTTTCTGGTGCAGCTCATCAAGGGGACGTCGCTTGCCGCGATCATCGGCTTCACCGAACTCACCCGCCAGGGTCAGATCATCAACAACGCGACCTTCAGCCCGTTCATGGTCTTCGGAACGGTCGCAGCGGTCTATTTCGTGCTGTGCTGGCCGTTGTCGGTGCTGGCGCGACGCATGGAAACGAAATTTTCCCGGGCAACGGCTCGTTGACGGGACCCGAGCCGGGGGAGGACCCCGGCACAACAGAAAAGGGTAGGAAAATGAACATTACCAGACGTATGGCAATGGCGGCAATCGGCACAGGCCTGATGCTTGGGGCGATGGCCTCGACGGTCTCGGCGCAGACGGTCGAAAGCATCAAGTCCGCAGGTACCGTCAAGATCGGCATGCTGGTCGACTTCCCGCCCTTCGGCATCATGAACACGTCGAACGAGCCTGACGGTTATGACGCGGACGTCGCAAAACTGCTCGCCAAGGAATTGGGCGTGAAGGTGCAGATCGTTCCGGTCACCGGCCCGAACCGCATCCCCTATCTCCAGAGCAACCAGGTCGACCTGCTCGTCGCCTCGCTCGGCATCACCGAAGAGCGTGCCAAGAGCGTCGACTTCTCGCAACCCTATGCCGGCATTTCGATCGGCGTCTTCGGGGCCAAGGACACGGCGGTTTCGAAGCCCGAAGACCTCTCCGGCAAAACAATCGGCGTTGCGCGCGCCTCCACCCAGGATACCGGGGTCACCAAGATCGCCCCGAAGGACGCCAAGATCCAGCGCTTCGATGACGATGCCAGTGCGGTTCAGGCTCTCCTCTCCGGTCAGGTCGAATTGATCGGCGTTTCAAACGTCGTCGCCGCGCAGATCGAAAAGGCTGCTCCTGGCCGCTTCGACCAGAAGCTGCAACTCAGCCAGCAGGTCCAGGGCATTGCGGTCCGCAAGGGTTCGACGGAGCTTCTGGCGGCTATCAATGCCTTCGTCGAAAAGGTGAAAGCGAATGGCGAGCTTAACAAGATCCATGAGAAGTGGCTTGGGGCGCCGCTGCCGGATTTCGTTGCCGGAGCGAAGAAGTAAAGTTGAAAGGGAGTTCCTCGCATGAATGAAGCAGATGCAAACGCATCGGCCGCGGCCGCGCGGGGAGCTTCCGATCTGGCCGTGCGGATGGAAGGCGTCAACAAGTGGTATGGCGAATTCCAGGCGCTCAAGGATATCGAACTTTCGGTCAAACGGGGGGAGCGGATTGTCATCTGCGGTCCCTCGGGCTCCGGCAAATCGACCTTGATCCGCTGTATCAACCAGCTTGAGACGATCAGGACCGGCCGGATCGTGGTCGATGGCCACGATCTCACCGCGGGAGGTAAAAACGTCGATATCGTGCGGCAGGAGACCGGGATGGTCTTCCAGCAGTTCAACCTCTTTCCGCATATGACGGTTCTGGAGAACTGCACACTGGCGCCGATGAAGGTGCGGGGCATTTCCAAGCTTGAGGCGGAAAAGACCGCCCGCAAATTCCTGGAGCGGGTGCGCATCCCCGAGCAGGCGGAAAAATATCCGGCCCAGCTTTCCGGCGGCCAGCAGCAGCGCGTCGCAATCGCCCGCGCGCTGTGCATGAACCCAAAGATCATGCTTTTCGACGAACCCACGTCGGCGCTCGATCCGGAAATGGTCAAGGAAGTGCTGGACACGATGATCGACCTTGCGAAGGAAGGCATGACCATGCTCTGCGTCACGCACGAAATGGGCTTCGCCCGCCAGGTTGCCGACCGGGTGATCTTCATGGATCGGGGCGAAATTCTGGAGATGGGGACGCCCGATGAATTTTTCGCTAACCCGAAAAATGAACGGCTGAGGACTTTCCTCGGCCAGATTTCCTGACCGCCGTCCACTTAAACCATGGAGTTTCCGACGTGAAACCAGACATCCTTCTCGTGGAACCGATGATGCAGTTTATCGAGGACAAGCTCGATGCTGCCTATATCGTGCACCGGATGTACGACCCGAACCAGAAGACATCGCTTGAAGCTGCCCTGCCGAGAATCAAGGCAGTCGCGACCGGCGGCGGCACCGGCATCACCAACGAATGGATCGAAAGGCTGCCGGCTCTCGGGGTGATTGCCATCAACGGCGTCGGAACCGACAAGGTGGATCTTGGTTTCGCACGCAGCCGCAATATCGACGTCACCACGACGCCCGGCGTGCTGACCGATGACGTGGCGGATACGGGCATTGCCCTGATGCTCGCGGCGCTTCGCCACGTCGCCAGGGGTGACGCCTTTGTGCGCGAAGGCCGCTGGGGCAAAGAGCCGTTTCCGCTTGGCCACAGCCCCAAGGGCAAACGGGTCGGAATCCTGGGCCTCGGCCAGATCGGCAAGGCGTTCGGTCGCCGTGCGGAAGCTTTCGGCATGTCGGTGCGCTACTGGAACCGGTCGCCGGTCAAGGACACCACCTGGAAGTCCTGCGCTTCGCCTGTGGCGCTTGCGGAAGACAGCGACGTGCTTTGCGTGATCATCGCGGCGACCGCCGAAACCCGGAACATCGTCAATGCCGAAGTGCTGAAGGCGCTCGGGCCGAACGGGCTGCTGATCAATATCGCCCGCGGCACGGTCGTCGACGAGGATGCGTTGCTTGCCGCCCTCAATGGCGGAACGATCGCTGGGGCCGGCCTCGACGTTTTCGTCAATGAACCCAACATCCGGGAAGAGTTCTTCTCTGCACCAAACACCGTGCTGATGCCCCATCAGGGCAGCGCGACGGTGGAGACGCGCGTGGCTATGGGTGAATTGGTGCTCGCCAATATCGCCGCCCATTTCGCCGGCGAAAAGCCGCCGACCACGGTCAACTGAGTGGGACAAAATCGATGATCGTTCGACAAGCCTTTTTCGAAGGCGCCGTCCATGCCGGCAAGGAAGATCGCTTCAAAGCCTATGTCGCGGAAAAACTGATGCCGATGTGGCTGGCTTTCCCAGGCGTCAAGGAAGTGCGCGTGCTCTACAATATCGAGCGCGATGAGGGCGCGCCACGCTATCCGATGGTGCTTTCCACCATGTATGAAAGCCGCGAAGCGCTCGCAGCGGCACTTCAGTCGCCGGTTCGATACGAGAGCCGCGAGATGACCAAAGGTCTGATGGAGATGTTCGATGGGCATATCCACCACCACGTCTTCGATCTCGCGCCGAGTTGATCAGCGAAGCGCGCGCGCAAACTTGTGAGGAGAGAGGCCGTAGCTTCTCGTGAAGATTCGGGTCATATGGCTCTGATCCGCGAAGCCGCTGGCGAGTGCGGCTTCGGCAAGGCCGGTGCCGGTGGCAATCATCTTGCGGGCGAGCTGAATTCGGCGCTGGATGAGATAGGCATGCGGCGTAAGCCCAGTAGCCCGTCGAAAAGCTCTCAACAACTGGAACTGGCTCATCTCTGCCAGACCCGCAAGCTCGGAGAGTGAGACGGAAGCCGCCGGATAATCATCGATCCGCTCCCGCGCCATCTCGATTTCCTTTGCAACGGACATCGGCTTAATCGGCACATCGACCAAATCAGCCAATAAGGTCAGCAGCAATTCCTGGCTATTCACATCAGCGCCGGTTTCGCGGCTTGTCATTGCCGAAAAGAGCCGCCGCACATTTCCTGCGAGCAGCGGCTTGGAAATGACCGGATCGGAGAATTCGAAACTTCCCTCGCTGCCTTGCCGGATGTCCGCAACAGCGCTCGCGACGACAGCCGGATCGAAATAGAGCATCTGCCAGAAACGGCCGGCATCGCCAATCGGCGCGCCGTCGTGCACTTCACCCGGGTTGACGGTGATGACGTCACCCGGTCCAGCTTCGACAGGGCCGCGGCCACTTGCCGATTTCTGAGCGCCATCCCTGATGATGCCGATTCCGAATTGATCATGGGTGTGGCGGGCAAACTGCCGGTCCGATCGCGCCGCGACCGCCTGCACGCCGATTGTGCGACATTTCAATATCTCGAATTGGTTTTGCCGCTTCGCCTGCATACTCTTCATCCCGGTCCTCTCGATCAAAGAACCGTCCGCACTCGCCAAAGCTCCGGAAAAAGCTCGACCTCGAGCATCTTCTTTAGATATTGCGTGCCGGAGGTACCGCCGGTGCCGCGCTTGAAACCGATGACCCGTTCCACCGTCGTGACGTGATTGAAGCGCCAACGGCGAAAATAGTCTTCGAAGTCGACTAGTTTCTCCGCCAATTCGTAAAGTTCCCAATATCGTTCTGGCGCAAGATATATCTGCTCCCAGGCATCGAGGACCTTCTCGCTCGGCTTGCGGGCCGCCCGCCAGTCATCGCGATCGGCGTCCTCTCCGATATCGAAACCGCGTCGTGCGAGCAGCATCAGAGCCTCGTCATAGAGGCTCGGCTTCGCCAGAATGTCTTCCAGCATGGCCATGATGTCGGCACGATGGGTATGCGGGCCAAGCATCGCCTGATTGCGGTTGCCGGCCAGGAACTCGATGGCCCGATATTGATAGGATTGGAAACCGGAAGATTTGCCGAGCGAGGCACGAAATTCCGTATATTCGCTTGGCGTCATCGTGCGCAGCACATCCCAGGCGCTGTTGAGCTGCTCGAAGATGCGAGCCACGCGCGACAGCATTTTGAACGCCGGCTGTGGATTGTCGGCGCGGATAGCGGCCATCGCAGATGCGATTTCGTGGACGGCAAGCTTCATCCAAAGCTCCGAAGTCTGATGCTGAATGATGAAAAGGAGTTCATCATGCGCGCCGGAGAGGGGTTTCTGGGCGTTAAGAATCCCCTCGAGATGAAGGTAGTCGGAATAGGACATCCGATCCTCGAAGGACATTTCCGCACCGTCCTCGGCAGGGTTGTATGGTTTCAAGTTCATTGTTCTCTCCACCCATTGCCTCGCCCCGTCATGCTGCCCTCTTTGCGGTAACTTGGGAAGCCCATCCCTCCGCAGCTGATTCGGTCCTTAAAATTGACCGTTGACAAGAGCCGCAAGATTGCTCCTACTATAACACTAGAGCAATACATATTACATTATAATGCAATATCAGGAGCAGCGGGTGCCGGATCTGCTTGTCAGCCTATATTCCAGGAAATTCGATGAGCTTCTATCCCAAGCCGTGGCGCCGTCCGGCGTGACCATTCGCCCACCTCTTGCGCCCGAATTGCATATTGTCCGGGACTGGGTCCTTACGCGGTTCAGCGAGAATTGGGCAAGCGAGGTGGTGGTCGCATTTTCGCGCCAGCCCGTCGGCTGCCTGATCGCCGTCGATGACGCCGGTCTCCAGGGGTTTGCCTGTTACGACGTGACGGCTCGTGGCTTTTTCGGTCCGACAGGGGTTGCCCCGGAGGCACGCGGCAAAGGGATCGGTATTGCGCTTCTCGCCGCCTGCCTGCAGGCCCTGAAGACGCTTGGGCATGCCTATGCGTTTGTCGGCGACGCCGGACCTGTGGATTTCTACGTCCGCAGCGCAGGCGCGATCGTGATCCCTGCATCCGACAAAGGGATCTACGAGGGAATGCTCAGAACCACAACCAAGACATAGAAACCCATCGGGAGGCTCGCACGTGTCCAAAACCCCGCTCGCTCTATTCGTCGGCTTGCCGAACCCGATACTGTCGGACGAGGAATTCGCCCTCTTTCGGGATACCAATCCCCTTGGGCTTTTTGTCGGGCGCCGCAACTTGAAGAGCCCGGATCAGGCCAAGCGTTTGATCGCGCGTTTCCGCGAGGCGGTCGGTCGTGAGGATGCGCCGGTTTTTACCGACCAGGAAGGCGGCCGTGTGCAGCATCTCGATGCGGGGCCATGGCCGCGATTCAGAAGTTTTGCGCAATTTGCGGAGCTTGCCCGCAGAGATCTTGATCGCGGAAAGCGCGCCCTTCGTTTGTCATCCCGTGCCATGGGGGCAATGATGACCGAGCTTGGCCTTTCGAGCGGATGCTCACCTGTTCTCGACCTTGTCTTTCCAACGACGAGCGATGTCATCGGTGAGCGTTCGTTCGGCGCAGATCCCGATTTCGTTGCGGCCCTCGGCCGCGAGGTCGTGGACGGTTTGATGGAAACGGGCTGTCTCCCCGTAATGAAGCATATTCCGGGTCACGGCCGGGCCACGCTGGATTCGCACAAGGAACGGCCCGTGGTGGATGCCTCGGCCGAGACGCTGCAGGCCACCGATTTCAGGCCGTTCGTCGCCTTGAAGGATACGCCGTGGGCCATGGTCGCCCATGTCGTCTTCTCCGCTTACGACAAGGAACTGCCTGCTTCCGTCTCGCCGGTGATGCATGACGTCATCCGCCGGGACATGGGGTACGAGGGCGTATTGATTTCCGACTGCATCTTCATGGAATCGCTGCGCGGCAGCTTGCCCGAGCGGGTCAGGCAGGTGCTCGATGCCGGTTTCGATATCGCCTTGCACAGCCACGGCGACATTCCCGAAAGCGAGGCAGCAGCCAAGGCGGCCCGACCGCTGACGGATGCCGCTCAGACGCGGATCGCCGCCGGCAGAGCCCGTCTCGGCAATCTCAAGATCGATTATCGTGCCGCTCACGCGGAAGTGGAGGAGCTTTTCCAAGGTACATTTGCGTGAACGGCACGTCGAGCCAAAAATCAACAAAGGGGAACGAGATGAATAAAGTTGTTCTTGCGGCTGCAACAGCCCTGGCGCTGGTTTCGGGGCCGGTGATGGCGCAAACCGTGCTGACGGCGAATATCGAACCGGCCACAACCTGGGTGCGCAACTTCAATCCGTTTAATCAGACCTCCGCGCGTCAAAGCACGCTGGATTTCATCTACGAGCCTCTGGTGGTCTTCAATCGCTTCGACAGCAACAAGCCGATCTTCCGGCTGGCTGAAAGCTTCAAGCTGGCCGACGACCTCAAGAGCATCGATTTCAAGCTAAGGCCGAACCTCAAATGGTCGGACGGAAAGCCGCTTACCTCGGCCGACGTCAAATTCACCTATGACTATCTGAAGAAGTTCCCCGCCCTCGATTTCGTCAGCATCTGGACTTTCATTACAGACGTGGAGATCGTCGATCCGCAAACGGTCCGGTTCACGCTTGCCAATCCGAGCTCGCTTGCGGCCGAGCAGCTTTCTCAGCTTCCCATCGTGCCGGAACATGTGTGGAAGGACATCGCTGATCCCGTGACCTTTGCCAACGAGACTCCCGTCGGTAGCGGCCCGATGACCGAGATCCCTCGATTTACGGGCCAGACCTATGATCAATGCCGCAATCCTCATTATTGGGAGACGGAGCGCCTCAAGGTAGATTGCCTGCGCTTTCCGCAGCTTGCGGACAACAACCAGATCCTGACCGCAACGGCGGATGGTACCCTCGATTGGGGCGTGTCTTTCATTCCTGATGTCGAAAATGTCTATGTCGCCAAGGATCCTGACCATTACCACTACTGGTATTCACCAAGCAGCATGGTCGCCTTCCTGTTCAACCTGGAAACCGCCAACGAGAACAACAAGAAGGCCTTCAATGACGTCAAGTTCCGCCGTGCGGCCTCCATGGCGCTCGACCGCGCGACGATGATCGATATTGCAGGCTATGGGTATCCGACGCTGAACGAAGACCCTGGTTTGATGGGGGAACTCTACAAGAGCTGGGCAGATCCGTCCGTCCAGGCCGATTTCGGCAAATATGCCAAATATGACGCCGAAGCCGCCAAGGCTCTGCTCGATGAGGCCGGATACAAGGACAAGGATGGCGACGGCTTCCGGGACAATCCGGACGGGTCCAAGATCTCTTTTTCCATCATCGTTCCCAATTCCTGGACCGACTGGGTCGACACCGTCAACATCGCCATCGAGGGTATGCAGGCGGTCGGCATCGATGCGAAGATCGAAACTCCGGAAGAGGCTGTCTGGACCTCCAACCTTATCGGCGGCAAGTTCGATGCGGCGATCAACAGCCTACCGGCCTCGGCCTCGCCCTATTATCCCTATAAACGTGCATTCAGCGCATCGGACAAGGGCAAGACCCGCTTCACCGCGCAGCGCTGGTTCAATCCCGAGGTAGAGAAGCTCGTCACGGAATTTACCCACACCGCCGATCTTTCAAAACAAAAGGAAGCGATGAACAAGGCGCAGCGGATCGTTGCCGAAAACATGCCAATGATCCCGGTGTTCAACAACCCCAACTGGTATCAGTACAACACCAAGCGCTTCACAGGTTGGTCGACAAAGGAAAACCCGTTCGTCAATCCCTCTATCTCACGCATCAACCCGGCGCGTCTGCTGCATCTGCTGGCGCTGAGGCCGGCCCAATAAAGGTGGGATGATTTTGGCAGGCGGCGTGTTCCGCGCCGTCTCGTCTTAGAGGGAGTTCACATGGCTTTCCTGTTCCGCCGGCTGGGATTTTATCTCGCCGCCTTCGTCGCGGCGGCGACCATAAACTTCTTCCTGCCCCGCCTGATGCCCGGCGACCCAGTGCAGATCATGTTCTCCAGCGCAGGCGCCGAACTGCCGCCGGAGAGCCTGCAGTCATTGAAATTGACCTTCGGCTTCGTCGATGGACCTCTTTGGCAGCAGTATCTCACCTATCTCGGCAGCATCTTCACCGGCGACCTTGGCCGCTCGATCAAATATTTCCCCGCCCCGGTTACTGCGGTCCTCGGGCAGGCGCTCGTCTGGACAGTGGGCCTGATGGGCATCGCAACGCTCATAAGTTTCACCATCGGCAGCTTGCTTGGCGTTCTTGCCGCCTGGCGGCGCGGCAGCGCCTTCGATGTGATCGTTTCTGTCGGAGCGATCTTCGCAACCTCGGTGCCTGCCGTGGTGACCTCGCTGATCGTAGTCTTCGTCTTCGGGTTCACCCTTGGCTGGTTTCCCAGCGGTTATGCCGCCGATCCTCGTCTCGATCCCGCCTTCAGCCTCCAATATGTCGGCAGTGTCCTCTACCACGGCTTCCTCCCCATGGTGACGCTTTGCGCCGTGCTGACCGGTGGGTTTGCCGTAACGATGCGCAACAACATGATCAATCTCCTCGGCGAGGACTATGTGGTGATGGGACGCGCCAAGGGCTTGTCGGATAACCACGTGATGATCTGGTACGCGGCGCGCAACGCGCTTTTGCCCACCGTTTCCTCGTTGGCGATCGCAATCGGCACGATCCTCGGAGGTTCGCTCGTCACGGAGGTCGTCTTCAATTATCCGGGTCTCGGCAACATTCTCTATCAGGCAATCCTGGCGCGCGACTATCCGGTGATCCAGGGGCAGCTTCTGATCATGACGGCAACGATGCTGATCGCGAATTTTATCGTGGACGTCAGCTATGTCCTGCTTGATCCGCGGCTCAAGGGAGCTTTGTGACATGCGGGTTCTGTATGACGGCCTGTTGCGCAACCGCAAGGCGCTTGTTGGCGCGATCATTCTTGCACTCGTCCTGCTGGCGGCGATCGCTGCACCACTTTTGACCCAGTATGACCCCTCCGCTCGTGTGGGGCGGCCGCATCAGCCGCCATCGTGGAACCACCTCATGGGGACCACCCGCATTGGCCAGGATGTTTTTGCGCGTCTGCTTTATGGAGCCCGTACATCGCTTGCCGTGGGCTTCGGTGCGGGTTTGCTGATAACCGCTGTTGGAACGGCGCTCGGCATCATCGCCGGCTATCGTGGCGGCAAAACCGACGAGGTCATCAGTTTTCTGACCAATATGGTCCTGGTGGTGCCGAATCTGCCGCTCTTGCTCGTGCTCGCCGCTTTCATCGGTCAGGCAAGCCCCTTTGTGATTGCCCTCATCCTCGGGCTCACCTCCTGGGCGTGGGGAGCGCGCGTCACGCGGGCGGAAACGCTGTCGCTCAAGCAGAAGGATTTCGTCAAGGCGGCGGAGATGATCGGCGAGCCGCGGTGGCGGATCATGACATTCGAGATTTTCCCGAACCTGATTTCCATCGTCGGGATCAATTTCATCGGCAGCGTCATATTCGCAATCATCACCGAAGCGACGCTGGAATTTCTGGGTCTGGGCGATCCGAGGGCAATCTCCTGGGGAACGATGCTCTACAACGCCCAGAAGGCATCGGCTCTTTCGGTCGGCGCCTGGTGGGAGATCCTGATCCCTTGCTTTGCGCTGGCTCTTTTAGGTCTCGGCATGTCGCTCCTCAACTTTGCAATCGACGAGGTCGCAAATCCGCGGCTTCGCACGGGAAATTGGCGTGATCGCTGGATCTTGCTTGCCCGGTCGGGGGAGGGACGCCTTTGAGCGGTCCGCTGCTTTCGGTGAAGAACCTCACCATCGACTATATCGGCGACAGGAAAGACTTCCGCGCAGTCGACGACGTGAGCTTTGATATCGCACCCGGCGAAGTCTTCGGACTTGCCGGAGAATCCGGATGCGGCAAGAGCACCATAGCCTTTGCCATCAGCCGTCTGCACAAACCCCCGGCGCTGATCCGCCGGCAGAGCAGGATCCTTTTGAACGGACGCGACGTGCTCGATCTGACCCCGCAGGCACTGGCAGCTTTCCGGTGGCGTGAAGTGGCGATGGTCTTTCAGAGCGCCATGAACTCGCTCAATCCCGTATTGCGGATCGAGGACCAGTTCCACGATGTTCTGATGAGCCACACGACGATGTCGAAAGCACAGGCGCGCGAGCGAGCCGCCGAAATGCTGCGGCTCGTCGATATTTCTCCGGATCGCCTGCGCGATTATCCACACCAGTTCTCCGGCGGCATGCGCCAGCGCATCGTCATCGCCATTTGCATGGCGCTTGGTCCCAAGCTGGTGATCATGGATGAGCCGACCACCGCCCTCGATGTTGTCGTCCAGCGGGAGATCCTTCAAAGGATCAACGATCTTCGGCGCACATTCGGATTTTCGGTTCTGTTCATCACGCATGACCTCGGCCTGATGGTGCAATTCTGCGACAGGATCGGCATCATGCTGGCGGGCAGGCTGGTGGAGGAAAATGCGGCCGAGGCAATCTTCCGCACACCAGGCCACGACTACACGAAAAAGCTCTGGTCGTCCTTCCCCTCGTTGCATGGAGGCGCGCTGTTGTGAGCCATGCCATTCTGACCCTCGACGGCGTGACGAAGACCTTTGGACATGGGCCGTCGACCGTGCATGCCGCACGCTCGGTTTCCTTCTCTCTGCATGCGGGCCGTGCGCTGGCGCTGGTGGGGGAATCGGGCAGCGGCAAGACGACCTGCGCGCGCATGGCGATGAGGGAATACCAGCCGACCGCCGGACAGATCCTGTACAAGGGCAAGTCCATTGCCGAGGCGGGCTCGTCCGACGTCGCGAACTATCGGCGGGCCGTGCAGATGATCTTCCAGGATCCCTTCGCTTCCCTCAATCCTGCACATACTATCGCCTATCATCTGACGCGTCCGCTGAAGCTTCATCGGCCGGAGATCAAGTCAGCCGCGATCCGAGCGGCCGTCGGTGACCTGCTGCGACAGGTGCAGCTGGAGCCCGATATCGTTCTTGGCAAATACCCTCATGCGCTCTCAGGAGGGCAGCGCCAACGGGTCAACATAGCGCGGGCGCTCGCCACAAGACCCGAAGTGATCGTCGCGGACGAGCCGACATCCATGCTGGATGTCTCGGTTCGGCTTGGAATTCTGAACCTCCTGAACAAGATGAAACAGGAGATGAAGCTCGCGTTGCTCTACATTACGCACGACATTGCCACGGCTCGCTATATCGCCGAAGACATTGCCGTCATGTATGCCGGGCAGATAGTCGAATGGGGGCCAACCCGGCGGGTGATCGAAAACCCGATCCATCCCTATACGCGGCTGCTGCTGTCCGCCGTACCAGACCCGCAGATACGCTTCGACGACCCCCGTGCGCGCCTGCGATCTCGGGAAGTAGAAGATGTTCGCCGCGGATCGGGCGTGCCGGAGAGCGAAGCGCTGGAATATGAGGCCGGACATTTCGTGCGAAAACTTGCGATGGAACCTGGCTGACCGCATTGCGAGCCAAAAGCGCCATCGCCGGATCCGGAGGGCGGGGTCTCGAAGCGTCCTTTTCAGCGATTCTGACGGCAGGTGTCCTGATATTACCGAAGCATTATGAATTTTGTCGGATGCTGCAGGCGATCGGCAATGTGTTGTTGTCTGGTTGGCAGTAAAGCGGCGGCGTGAACTTCGGCCCGTCTCTATAATGCCTATCCAGCCGGCAAGATTTGTGGACAGAAACTTTGGCTCATGGAGGTCTGAACTGAACATCATGCAGCAAACTGATGGTCGTTGTCAGTTTCGTCGTGCAGATCCGGGGCTCCTCGGCGGGAGGGGCCGTCCGCGATGACCTTTCATGATCTTTCGCCACTGGCGCGGCTTGAAAGCGAACTGGCAGATCAAACGGCGCGGCTCGATGAGGCGATCAACAACATGCCGCACGGATTGTGCATGTTCGACTCCGAGAAGAATCTGATCGTCTGCAACGCCGCTTATGCGGCCATGTACCACTTGCCCGAGGGGTTGACACGGCCTGGCACCCCGCTTGACTCAATACTTGAGCATCGCGAGTTGAGGGGAATTGGTCCTCTCGACAAAGCGGCGTATTTCGACGTGGTGACGGCGGCCAATGTGATTGGCTCGGTCGCCAGCCAGAATATTGTCCTCTCCGATGGCCGGGTGATCAAGATTACCCATAACCCCATGAAAACCGGTGGCTATGTCGCGACGCATGAGGACGTGACCGCTGCGGTTGCGGTTTCTGAGGAATTGATCCGCCAACGCGACATGCTGGAAGCGGCGGTTCAAGCACGAACGGCGGAGATCGAACGGCAGGCTCGGGAGCTGGAACGAATGCTTGCCCAGGAGAGGCAGATCAACGAACTGCAGCGCCAGTTCGTTGCCATGGCCTCGCACGAATTTCGCACTCCGCTGACGATCATCGATGGAGCCGCGCAGCGCTTGTTCCGCCGCCGCGGTCAGCTGGACAGCGAATTCGTGACGGACAAGATTGACCGGATTCGAGGCGCCGTTTCCCGGATCGTCGAGTTGATGGAAAGCATTCTCGCGGTTGGGCGGCTGGATCACGGGTCTGTGGAGATGTCTCATGAGCCTCTTTCCCTGAGGGAACTGATACGGACCTGCTGCGACCGGCAGCAATCGATCGCGGCGGACCACAGGATCCATACGGATCTCGGCCGTCTTCCAGACCAGATCGAAGGGGACCGGAGGGCGCTTGAGCAGGTGTTTACGAACCTTCTTTCCAACGCGGTCAAATACGCGCCTTCCGCTCCGGACGTTCACGTGGCGGGATGGAAGGACGCGGCCGGGATTAAGATCGCAGTGCGGGATGGTGGCCTGGGTATCGATGCAGAGGACCTGCCGCGCATGTTCCAGAAATACTTCCGAGCCCGCACATCGAGCGGTATCGCGGGGACCGGCATCGGGCTCAATCTCATCAAGCAAATCATCGAGCTGCATGGGGGAACCGTCGAGGTGGCCAGCAAGAAGGGTCACGGCTCGACCTTCACGATTACCTTACCCTTGGAGATGGAACGAGCTGCCGCCGATACGGCTATCCGGACGGAGCGGAATAGTATCGCTGTCGGCGATCTCCGAGGTGCCGCTGAACTTTGCCGTTGATCATTCCGCAAGAACTGCAGATGGGGTGGGGGACACCTGCGGCGCACCGGGCGCCTCGGTCTTCACCAGGTCCATGAATTTTGGTTCTTTCGAGCATTCCGGCACTTGAGGAAGCCATTCGTTTCGGCGAAAAGGTCTTCCGCGTCTCGACATTTTCCGAAAAAACTCGCAGACACGTCATTTTTACGCCGCCGCCGCTGTTCGACCGCGCCCTTCGACGGCCACGAATGCGTTCGGTTGCAGAGGTCGGAGAGAATGGCGATCAGCCGGTTCTTGATCATTGACAAGGGGGTCGGACGGGCTCGTGGTCCTTCCGAGCGGCTGTTGAGGTCGATCGAGCAGGTGCTAGGCGCTCTGGCAGGGTTCATTCTCGCGATCCTGTTGGCCATCGTGCTGGTCAGCGTCTGCCTGCGCTACTTCTTCAGTACCGGCTTTAT
Source organism: Neorhizobium sp. R1-B (assembly GCF_004368875.1). Lineage (NCBI taxonomy): Bacteria > Pseudomonadati > Pseudomonadota > Alphaproteobacteria > Hyphomicrobiales > Rhizobiaceae > Neorhizobium > Neorhizobium sp. R1-B. Next base: position 22,741 of record NZ_SOEM01000005.1, on the reverse strand, counting down.
CGGTGCGGAAGATCTCGGCATCTGGCTTCATGTGGCGCTGATCTCGCTCGGCGCCCCTCTCAGTCTCAGCAGCGCGCTTTCCATGCGGCTCGATGTCTTCGTGCGATTGTTGCCCGACCGCCTCTCCCCGATCGCCGAGGTCCTGGGCGACGTATTCACGGTGCTGGCTGCCTTGATCCTTCTCTTCGGCGGCAGCCAGATCATGAGCATGCTCGGCGGGATCTCGCCAGTGCTCGGCGTTCCCGAATGGATCCGCTTCGGATTCCTCGGGATCGGCGGAGGCCTGATCCTGGTCATCCTGCTTCTGCGGCGGATCGGTGAGAGCAGGGGAGGCGGGGCGTGCGTGTCGCTCGTCCTGGGGGTGTTGCTCTACTTCAGCGTCCCCCAAATCGGCATCGATACCTTTTTGCCGCCGAGCCTGTTTCTCGCCCTCGTCGCGGGGCTTGGTCTGGTGCTATCCGCGCCGCTGGCCCATGCCTTTCTTGCGGCGGCTTATGCAGCGATCGCCTTTGGCGGCAGTCTTCCCGAACCGGCGATCGTTTCGACCACGGTCACCGGCATGTCGAAATTCCTGCTTCTGGCCATCCCTTTCTTCCTGTTGGTCGGCGGTCTTCTGACGGCTTCCGGCGTCGCCAACCAACTCGTTCGCTTTGCTCAGTCAATGGTAGGGCATCGCCGGGCGGGGCTGGCTCAGACGACGCTGCTGACCAGCGTGCTGTTTTCCGGTGCTTCCGGCTCCTCTGTCGCGAATGCGGCCTTTGGAGCTTCGACCTTCCAGCCCGAACTCGTCCGGCACGGCTATCCGCCCGCCCGGGCTGGCGCGATCATCGCCGCGACTTCGGTTCTGGACAATGTCATTCCTCCGTCAATCGCATTCCTGATCCTGGCTGCTGCAACCAACCTCTCCGTCGGATCCCTGCTGGTCGGCGGTTTTTTTGCGGGCGGGCTCATGGCGGCATGCCTTGCCGTCGCCATTCATCTGACGGTCCGCGAACAGTCGACGCCGGTGCGCGCAACGGCCGCGCAACGCCGACAAGCGGCGATTTCCGCAATCCCGGCTTTCGGGCTGGGCATTATCGTGGTGATTGGCATCCGCATCGGTATCGTCACAACGACCGAAGCTGCGGCGCTTGCCGCGTTCTACACGCTCATCCTTGCCGTCTGGTCGAAACTCGGCTTCGGCCCGCTTTTCCTGGCATTCCGTCAGGCTGCAATAGAGGCTGCTGCGATCGGGCTGCTGATCGGCACGGCCGCGCCCTTCGCCTTTCTGCTCGCGGTCGACGACGTGTCCGGGCTCATTTCGAATGTCGTGACATCGCTCGGCGCCGGCGCGCTCGCAGTCATCGTTCTGTCAAACCTGATCCTTCTGGTCGTGGGCCTTGTCCTCGACATCGGCGCCGCAATCCTGCTTTTCGGTCCGATCCTTTTGCCAACAGCCGTGGCCGCTGGCATAGATCCCATCCACTTCGGCGTTATCCTGGTGGTCAACCTGATGATCCATGGTCTGACGCCGCCGCTCGGCATGCTGGTCTTTGTCGTCAGCGGCGTCACCGGCGTTCCCGCCTCGGCGCTCTTCCGCGCCGTCGTGCCTTATCTTCTCGCTCTTCTCCTTTCCCTGGCGCTCCTGTGCGCCTGGGCAATCATCTCCTGATCCCGGTATTCTGGTCGTTTCTCGCCGCATCCGCCCTCATCCTCTGACATGCCGCGGCACAAGCCTTGATGTTGGAGGCGCCACACCCCCGCTATCGTCTGCTGTGAAAGCTGGGGCTTTCGCAATTTCACATGATAGGTTTACGGTCGATCTTGTGGGAATAATAGCCGCCATGCATCACCAGGCGTTCGGCTGCCGAGCGACGGAACATACGCATACGTTTCGCTTAGCTGCGTGAGAGGAAAGGGGCATCCTTTGAGGTTTTCATGCTGACACTGCGGCAGATCGAAGTCATCCGGGCAATCATGGTCACCGGCAGCATTGCCGGAGCGGCAAGATTGCTCAATGTATCGGCGCCCGGCATCAGCCGCCTGATGAAATACTCCGAGGACTCGCTCGGCGTTCGGCTTTTCGACAGGCGCGCAGGGCGTTATGTCCCGACGCCGCAGGCTCGTAACATTTTCGACCTTCTCGATACGGTGCATCGCAAGATCGACGATCTCCAGTCCGCCCTCGGCGATCTCGGCCGCGGCAAAAGCCAGGAGCTCTGTATCGCTTCGGTGCCGAGTATCGCAAACGTCATGGTGCCGCGCGCCATTGCTCAGGTACGGGATAGATATCCTGACCTCGGCCTCGACGTGAACATCGTCAAGATCGAGGAAGCGATCGACTATCTCCTGCTCGGTCGCGGCGAATTGGTTGCCATCTCCTCGCGTTTCGACCATCCGCTGATCGAGTTCGAATTGCTGGCAAGCGGAAAGCTGCTGTGCATCGTCCCGGAAACCAGCCCGCTGGCCATGCGGGAAAAAATCACGCCGCAGGAGATGTCCCAATATCCGCTGATCGGCATCAATCCAAAAGATCCCTACGGCGCAATCATGGCGGCAATGTTCACCAGGTCGGGCATCGACTACAAAATGAATGTGAAGGCCCGTTTCGGAACGACCGTCTGCAGCCTTGTGGCAGCGGGTCTTGGTATTGCAATCATAGACGAGTTTACCGTTGCCCATGGCGTGGTGCGCGGGTTGAAAAGGCTGGAGATCGACGCCGACAGCATCTTTCATACCTATATAGCCTACCGAAAGGACCTGCCGCTCTCCGTCTATGCCGAGCATTTCCTCGATGCCTTGCGCCGGGAAATGACCAGCGTCAGTTCCATAAAGCTCCCCACCAGGAAGTTGCGGCGCGGATCATCGGGACGTTAACATGATGTTACGCATCACGCCGAAATTGGTAGGCGATCTAACTGCGCAAATCCGCTACAAGTAAGCATGGGAGATGAACGGTAGCGTGGTGGAGGAACATGCGCAGCGTGGCCAATCTTGACTCTGCGATCTTGTCGCCGACCTCGGCTTCCGCAGCGCGGTTGCCCGGCTTCGGCCCGGCAGAAAAAGGATCCGGCAGATGACGGGCATGTTTCCCTCGAGCAGCACGCGGCTTTTCCCGATCCTCGGCGATCCGATCGCCCAGGTCCGGTCACCCGCGAAAATCACCGAGCTATTTTTTCGGCGTGGAGAAGATGCGATCGTGGTGCCGTTTCACACGTCTTCGTCAAACCTGCCGAAAGTCTTCGAAACGCTGGACGCGGTGTATAATGTCTCGGGGATGCTGATAACGGTCCCGCACAAGCGGATGGCCTTTTCCCTTTGCGCCACGAAGACGAATCGGGCGCATTTCGTGGAAGCGGTCAATGTCGCACGCCGAACGAACCAGGGCTGGCACGGAGACAATACCGATGGCCTTGGCTATCTCGACGGCATCGAGCGGAAGGGCTTTGCCGTGGCAGGCAAGCGGGTTTTGCTGCTGGGCTGCGGCGGAGCAGGTGCCGCCATTGCATTTGAAATCATGAACCGCGGCGCATCTCTGCTTGCCATCCATGATATCGACGCTGAACGGCGCGACACCGTAATCGGCAGGCTTGCGCAAAGGTTTCCGGGAAAAGTCATGGCGGGGAGTGCCGATCCGACCGGTTACGACCTCGTTGCCAATGCGACGCCTTTGGGCATGAAACCGGACGATCCGCTGCCTGTCGATGTATCGAAGCTGCAACCGTCACAATTCGTGGCCTGCGTTATCACCAAACCGGAAGTCTCGCCGTTGATCGCGGCGGCAATGCAGCGCGGCTGCGCCACGATGACGGGCGGAGGAATGTTCGACGCACAGGCCGAGACGCTGGCGGATTTTCTTCTTGGTCATCAAACCTGAGGAGGACAACGAGGAGGATTTCGACTTTCGCCTTCAAAGACTTATTCACATGCCTAGGCGGCGCATGTAGGAAACGGAGCCGCAGTTTTGGGCGCGACTTACCAACGGGGAGGACTTTCGATGTACCACAAGCACTTGCTCGCAATTTCCACTGCTCTGCTTGCCACGGCTGGCATGGCACAGGCGCAGGAGACCGTGAAGATCGGCACCGTCGCCGAGCTTTCCGGCCCGGGCGCCCCGGCAGGAACCAACTGGCGTGACGGCATCAAGATCGCCGTCGAAGAAATCAATGCCGAAGGCGGCATTCTCGGCAAAAAGATCGAGCTGAGCGAATACGACACCCAAACCGATCCTCAGGTCTCGCGCGCACTCGTCCAGAAGGCGATCGACGCCGGAGCATATGCCATCCTCGGAACCATCTATTCCGGTTCGACCATGGTCAACATGCTCGTCGCCCAGCAGAACAGCATCCCGCAATTCGTCGGTTCGGAAGCGCCCGGCATCGTCGAGAAGGGCAATCCCTTTGTCTTCCGCACCTCGTCCGGGGCCCAGAAGGGCGTCCCAGCGCTGACGACCTATTTCAAGGACACGCTGAAAGCCAAGAAGGTCGCCGTTGCCTGGGTCAACAATGAATTTGGCAAGGGTGGCCGCAACGTCTTCGTGGAAGAAATGAAGAAGGCCGGCATCGAAGTGGTTGCCGACGTTCCTTCCGAACAGGCCCAGACGGACTACGCAGCCGATATCGCGAAGCTGAAGCAGGCCAATCCCGATGCCGTCTTCGTCTACATGAACCAGGAAGAGTCGGCCCGCTTCCTGATCGAAGCGAAGAAGCAATCGCTGGCCATGCCGCTCGTTGGAGAAGTCACCCTTACGGAAGCCAAGGTCATCGAACTGGCCGGTGGCGCTGCGGAAGGTGCGATTGCCCATGTGGGCGTGACCGCGACGGCCACGGATGTGCCGGGCATCGGCGCCTTTGCCAAGAAATTCGAAACAACCTTCAAACGTCGGCCGACCCACGACGCCATCAAGGGTTATGTCGGTGCCTGGACGACGAAATATGTGACCGAAATGGTCGGGGAACTCGACGGCGAAGCCTTTGCAGAAAAGATGCACGGCCTCTGCCTGAAGGCTGCGGACCATCCGAAGATCCTGCTCGACACCTGCTGGGACGATCGCGGCGAGATGTCCCGCCCGAGCTTCATGGTGCAGGTCAAGAACGGCGCGCCCGTGGTGATCGGTACCGTTCCCGCCAACTGACAATTCCGGTCTCGCCGCGGCGGCCTGGCTGCCGCGGCCATCGTCGAAAGAGACGTCCAATGTCCCAGTTCTTGCAGGTCTTGCTGTCCGGTCTCGCGACCGGCTCGATCTACGCGCTTGTCGCAATCGGTTTCACGCTGGTTTGGCAGGCTGCCCAGACGGTGAATTTCGCTCAGGGCGAATTTGTGATGCTTCCGGCTTTCTTCGTCCTCATCGGCATGAGTGTCTTCGGCATGCCGTTATGGATTGCCCTTATTTTCGGCCTGGCGATTTCGATCGCCGTGCTCGGTATCCTGTTCAAGAAGATGATCGTCGAGCCGATCCTGCCGCATGGGGGTATCACCCTCATCATTGCGACCATGGCGCTCGGCATCTTGCTCAAGGAAAGCGTCAAGGAATTCTATTCGGCCGAGGCGCAACCCTTCCCGTCCCTGTTTCCAGGTGAGCCCGTCAATGTGTTCGGCGCCGTCCTTTCGCTCCAGGACGTCTTCAACCTCGTGATCTCGCTCGGGATCGTCGTGCTGCTGACATTGTTCCTCAACCGCACCCGCACCGGACGGTGCATGCAGGCGACGGCGCAGAACCCGGCGGTTGCCGAGATCCTCGGCGTTAACGTCAAGCGAATGATCCTCTACACTTTCCTGATCAACGCCGCGCTTGCCGCGCTCGCCTCGTTCCTCATCACGCCGGTCTATCTTGCCAAGTTCTCGAATGGCGAAACGCTCGGCCTCATCGCCTTCATCGCCGCAATCGTCGGCGGCTTCAACCAGATCCGCGGTGCGATCGCCGGCGGCCTGCTCATCGGCGTTCTGGACAATCTCACCGCGGCCTATGTCACCGCGCAATACCGCGCCGCGCTGCCTCTGGTTCTCCTGATCGTCATCATCCTCGTCAGGCCGCAGGGCATCCTGGGAACCTCGGAGGGGAGGACCGTCTAATGAACACTCATATCCGAAAGATCTCTCTCCTCGCGCTTCTGGCTCTCGCCGTTCTCGCGCCGCTGGGGCAGGGCAACTACATCGTCTACGTGCTGACATCGTGGCTGATCTTTGCGATTGCCGCGATGGGGCTCAATCTGACGCTCGGCTATGCGGGGCAGATCTCCCTGGCGCAGGCTTCGTTCATGGCAATCGGCGCGTACACGACCGCGCTGCTGACGCTTTCGGGCTGGCACTGGATGCTCGCCATGCCGCTCGGACTGACAGCCTGCTTCGTGGTCGGGCTTCTCCTGGGTTACCCCGCGCTTCGGGTGAAGGGCCATTTCCTCGCCTTCGTAACCTTGGCATTCAATACGCTGGTCTTCCTGGTGTTGCGCAACGAAGACTGGCTGACGGGGGGTAGCTACGGCCTCGTCGGAATGCCAAGGCCGGACTTCGGCCTCTTCAAGACCATGAAGCAGTTGCACTTCTACTACTTCACCTTGGGAATAACCGTGCTTGCAGCTCTTGCTATGTGGGGCATCGTCCGCTCCCCCTGGGGTCGTGCTTTCAAGGCGTTGCGTGAAAATCCCATCCGGGCGGAAAGTCTCGGCGTCGATACGCGCCGCATCACGCTCCTCGCCTTCGCCATCGGCTCGGTCTATGGTGGGCTGGCCGGCGCGCTGATCACGCCGCTCGTGCAGTTCATCGAGCCGGGATCCTTCGGGCTCGCCCATTCGCTGCGCATCCTGCTGATGGTCGTGGTTGGCGGTGCCGGCTATTTCTTCGGCCCCTTCCTCGGCGCCGGCGTCGTCATCCTGCTGCCCGAAATCCTGCGGTTCACCGAGGGTTACTACTTGATCATCTATTCCGCCCTGGTGATCGTGATGCTGGTCTTCGTGCCGACGGGCCTGATCGGCGTATGGGGGCGTATCCGCGAGAGGTTCTGGCCGCGACAGCAGGTCCGTGCCGATATGAGCGAAGGAGCGCGCCTGAAATGAGCGTACCTGTTCTTTCCGTCCGCAATATCGAGAAAAGCTTCGGCGGCATCCGCGCCGTCCGCGGGGTCTCGTTCGACGTCCGCAAGGGCGAAATTCTGGGGCTGATCGGCCCTAACGGCTCCGGCAAGTCGACACTCTTCAACTGCATTCTCGGCCAGCTGCGGCCGGAGGCGGGAGAAGTCGAGGTCAACGGCCAGAATGTCTCGGGCATGCGTGCCTCGGACCTCAACAGGCTCGGCGTCGGCCGCACCTTCCAGCAGCTCTCCGTCTTCCCGAAGATGACGGTGCTGGACAACATCATCCTGGCAGGCCAGGAGCATCACGGCACCATGCTGTCGCGGCTCTTCGGTCCGGGCGACGCCGGACTGACGAACGAGGCGGAACGGCTGATATCCTTCTTCCGCCTGACGCATCTGCGCGACACCCTGGCCGGCTCACTTTCCTACGGTCAGCAGAAACTGGTGGATGCGGCCATGGCCTTCATGGCCGGACCGAGCCTCGTGCTGCTTGATGAACCCGCAGGCGGCGTCAACCTGACGATGCTCGCCAATCTGAAGGAGCGTCTTACCGCCTACAATGCCGAGCACGGTACGACCTTTGTCGTTATCGAGCACAATATGGAGTTCGTCATGAGCCTGTGCACCCGCATCATCGTATTGGCGGAAGGCGGCATCATCGCGGAAGGCAAGCCCGAGGAAATCAGGGCGAACCAGTCCGTCATTGACGCCTATCTCGGAGGTTGAAGATGCTCGAGCTCAAAAATGTCTATGGTGGCTACGGCAAGATAACCATCCTCAACGGCGTGTCTTTCTCCATACCGAAGGCCTCCATCACCACGGTGATCGGACCGAACGGAGCCGGAAAGTCGACGGTTTTCAAGGCGATCTTCGGTTTGCTCAACATTCATTCCGGCCAGATTCTTCTGGACGGCAAGGATGTGACGCGCCAGACGCCGAGGCAGATGATCTCGCAGGGCGTCACCTATGTCCCGCAAGGCCGCAACGTCGTGCCGCAACTGTCCGTCTACCATAATCTGGAACTTGGCGGCATTACCGCCCCGGATCAGGCGAAGGTGCGCGAGCGCATCGAAACGGTGATGGACCAGTTCCCGATGTTGCGCCAATTCAGGAACCGCAAGGCGATCGAACTGTCGGGCGGGCAGCAGAAGCAGCTCGAAGTGGCGCGTGCGCTGCTTCTCGATCCGAAGCTGATCCTGATCGACGAACCTTCGATCGGGCTGTCGCCGAACCTTGTCCAGGAAGTGTTCCAGACGCTGATCCGGCTGCGCGACCAGGGGGTCACCATCCTGATGGTGGAGCAAAACGCCAAGGCCGCTCTTGCCATGTCGGACGACGGGCTTGTCCTCGAGCTTGGCCAGACGCGAATGCACGACACGGCTTCGAACCTGCTTGCCGATCCGCGTGTCGGTCAGCTTTTCCTCGGCGGCCATGTCGAGGCGGAGCACGCGGTTTGACCTTAGACGTCGCTATCGTCGGCCTGAACGCGCAAAGGGAGGTGCATCGAATGAAGACCTCGATAGCGACGGTATCGATCAGCGGTGAGTTGCCGGAAAAGCTTGAGGCGATTGCGAGAGCCGGGTTTGACGGGGTTGAGATCTTCGAGAACGACTTTCTGGCCTTTGACGGGTCGCCTGCGGATGTCGGGAAGATGGTGCGCGATTTCGGGCTTGAGATCACCCTGTTCCAGCCGTTCCGCGATTTCGAGGGCATGCCGGAACCGTTGCGGGGGCGCACCTTCGACCGGGCCGAGCGCAAGTTCGACGTCATGCAGGAGCTCGGCACCGATCTTCTCTTGGTCTGCTCGAATGTCTCGCCGGTGTCGCTTGGCGGCATCGAGCGGGCGGCAGCCGATTTCCATGAGCTCGGCGAGCGGGCGGCCGCCCGCGGCCTGAAGGTCGGCTACGAGGCGCTCGCCTGGGGCCGGCATATCAGCGACCACCGCGACGCCTGGGAGATCGTCCGGCGCGCCGATCATCCAAATATCGGCCTCATCCTCGACAGTTTCCACACCCTGTCGAAGAAGATCGACATCAATTCGATCCGCTCGATCCCGAAGGACAAGATCTTCATCGTGCAGCTCGCCGATGCGCCGCTGATCGACATGGACCTGCTCTACTGGTCGAGGCATTTCCGCAACATGCCGGGCGAGGGCGATCTTCCGGTGAGGGAGTTTACCGCCGCCGTCGCCGAAACCGGTTATGACGGCTATTTCTCGCTGGAGATCTTCAACGACCAGTTCCGCGGCGGACAGGCCCGGGCGATTGCCGCCGACGGCTACCGCTCGCTGATCTATCTCGGCGACCGGGTGCGCCGCAGCAGCCCCGGTGCGGCAAGCCTTTCGGTGCCGGCGATGCCGGACCGGGCAAAGGTCAGGAGCGTCGGTTTCGTGGAATTTTCCGCCGACGAGAAGGATGCCGCCGATCTCGTGGCAATCCTGAAGACGCTCGGCTTTCGAAAGACCGGCATCCACAGGACGAAGAAGGTCGCGCTGTTTCAGCAGGGCGGCATCCGGCTTCTCGTCAATACCGAGGACAGGGGTTTTGCCAGCGCCTCGTTTGCGGTGCACGGCACCTCGGCCTATGCGACGGCGCTTGTCGTCGACGATGCGCAGGCAGCACTTGCGCGTGCCGTGGCGCTGGGTGCCGAACCGTTCATCCAGGCGGTCGGCCCCGGCGAGGTGGAGATCCCGGCGATCCGCGGCGTCGGCGGCGGGCTGATCTACCTGCTCGACGACAGAGGCGAAGCCGGCGGCTTTTCCGAGATCGACTTTATCCCCGTCGGCGACGAGGCCGGGGCAGGGGCCGGGACAAGAACAGGGGACGGGACAGAGCCAGAGGCTGAGGCCGTGGTGCCGGCGCATCTTACCCATGTCGACCACATCGCCCAGACGGTCGCTTATGAGGAAATGCCGACCTGGCTTCTGTTCTACACGGCGATCTTCGAGATGCAGAAGACGCCGATGGTCGACATCATCGATCCGGCCGGCGTGGTGCGCAGCCAGGTGGTGGAAAACGCCTCCGGCACGCTGAGGATCACCCTGAACGGGGCGGAAAACCGCCGCACGCTCGCCGGCCATTTCATCGCCGAGACATTCGGCTCCGGCATCCAGCATCTGGCCTTTGCGACCGGCGACATCTTCAAAACCGCCGAGGCACTCAAGCAGAACGGCTTTCGGCCGCTTGCCATCTCGCCCAACTATTACGGCGACGTGGAGGCCCGCTTCGGGCTCGACCCGGCGCTCACCGAAAGGCTGAAGGCCGACAACATCCTCTACGACCGCGACGACAACGGCGAATATTTCCAGCTCTACAGCACGACCTATGGCGAGGGCTTCTTCTTCGAGATCGTCGAACGGCGCGGCTACAAAGGCTACGGCGCCCCAAACGCAATCTTCCGCATCGCAGCGCTCAAAAAACAGATGCGGCCCGAGGGCATGCCGAGGAAATAGTCGGGGGGGCGCCGGTCAGGCGATCTTCGTCGTGTCCGCTCCAAACGCTTCGAGCAATGCGGCGATGTAGCCGTAACAAAAGGCGAAGGCTACCCCGGTCGGATCGCGGCCGTCGATGCGTGGCACATGGTCGGGCATAACCATATACCGGTATCCCACCTCCTGATACACCTTCAAGGAGCGGACCATGTCCATGTCGCCTTCTTCCGGGAAGGTTTCCATGAACGACAGCTTGCCGCCGCGGATATTTCGGAAATGCAGGTTGAAGATTTTGCCGCGGCTTCCAAACCATCGGATGATATCGTCTATCTCCTCGCGCGGATTGTCGAGCATCTCGCCGATCGAACCCTGGCAGAAATTCAATCCGTGATAGGGGCTTTCGCGCATCAGGACGAACTTCTTGAGGCCTTCAACGGTGCCTAGCACCCGGGTAACGCCCCTATAGCCCGGTGGCGTATAGGGATCGTGCGGATGGCAGGCCAGGCGGACGCGATTGCTCTCCGCCACAGGCACGACGCGCTCCAGGAAATAGTCGATGCGCTCCCAGTTTTCGTCTTCCGGGAGCAGGCCGGCGAGGCCGGGCGCGGCTTGCTGGTCGGTTTTGTCCCAGCGGAACGCTTCGTTCAACGAACCACCGCGGCCCCGCTCCAGTTCGGTACGCGGAATACCGATCAGATTGAGGTTATATTTGACGGCAGGAATTCCCGCCTTGGCGCAGTTCTCAATCATGCGGCAAACCGCATCGATCTGGCGGTCGCGGTCAGGGCCGGCAAGTAGAATATCGGGATAGGTAGCCTTCTCGATCGGCTGCGAGGGCAGGGGAAGCTGGATCATATCGAGGACAAGCCCGAAGCTTTCCACGTGATCACGATGGCGTTCGAGATCGTCAAGTATCCAGCTCGAAGGCGGCCCCGGCGGATCGGCGGAAATATGGTTCACACCAAGCTGCGCCCATACTCTGTAGTCGTCGTCATCCCGCGCTGCGACTTGTGTTCCGAGATACACGTTGAGGCTCTCCCTGACGGATCAACATTATAAGACATAATATGAGTTACGGGCGCGTGTCGAGGCCAGGTTGTATTTTTCTGCCTGCGGTCAGGCCTCTGCTATCCGCGGCCTGAACCGATAGTCATATGACGACATAGGGGTCTATAGCCGTTGTCCATGAATCAGGCCTGAAGCGAAGAGAATTGATCCGGCGAGTGCTCGCTCGCCCCTACATTTATGGGTCAAATCGATAGCCGCAAGCGATAACGCGCCCCTAATCCCTCCATTCTCGTCCTCTACTTTCCCAACGGCGTCGATGCTCAAGCAATTCTGCGGGCCTTCGAGCCCTCATGATCCTCACCATCGAAATGGAGCTGGACATGCAAAGCCTCACCCAACTTGAAATCTCCCGCCGAGATTTACTTATCTCGTCGGCCGCCACCGTCGCGGTCAGCGGAGTCGCCGCGGAGGCGGCGGCACAGTCACCAGGAAACGCGATGACCTACACGACCAAAATATCCTTCACGATCAACGGCGAGATACGTGATCTTGACGTCGACAACAGAGTCACGCTGCTCGACGTGCTGCGCGAGCACTTGCATCTCACGGGAACCAAAAAGGGCTGTGACCATGGCCAGTGCGGCGCCTGCACCGTCTTGGTAGCCGGTCGCCGCATCAATTCGTGCCTGACATTGGCGGTGATGCACGAGGGCGAGCAGATCACGACGATAGAAGGCCTCGGAGAGCCTGGAAATCTTCATCCCATGCAGGCGGCCTTCGTGAAGCACGACAGCTTCCAGTGCGGCTATTGCACGCCGGGGCAAATTTGTTCCTCGGTGGCGGTGCTCGAGGAGATCAAGGCGAACATCCCGAGTCACGTTACCGGCGACCTTACGACACAGGTACAGCTCACGCCTGCGGAGATCCGCGAGCGGATGAGCGGCAACATCTGTCGTTGCGGCGCCTATTCCAACATCGTTGACGCCATCACGGAAGTCGCGGGGACAAAAGCATGAGAGCCTTCACCTACGAACGCGCCTCCTCCGTCGAGGCAGCGGCCAAGGCGGCCGCCTCCAACCCCGACGCAAAGTTCATTGCCGGCGGCACAAACCTGCTCGACCTCATGAAGCTCGAAATCGAGACGCCCACGCATCTGATCGACGTGAACGGCCTGGGCCTGGACCAGATCGAACCCACGCCGGAAGGAGGGCTGCGCATCGGAGCTCTTGTCCGCAATACGGATCTGGCCGGCCATGGCATCGTCCGGCGCGACTACGGCCTTCTGTCCCGCGCGCTCCTGGCCGGTGCCTCCGGGCAGCTCCGCAACAAGGCCAGCACGGCCGGCAATCTCCTGCAGCGCACGCGTTGTCCCTACTTTTATGACACCAATCAGCCGTGCAACAAGCGTCAGCCCGGCAGCGGCTGCTCCGCAATCGGCGGCTTCACCCGTCAGCATGCGGTCATCGGCACGAGCGAGGCCTGCATCGCGACCAATCCGAGCGACATGGCCATTGCGATGCGGGCGCTGGATGCCGTCGTGGAAACCGTAAAAGCAGACGGCAGCCGCCGCGCCATCCCGATCGCCGACTTCCACCGCCTGCCGGGCGATACCCCGCACATCGAGACGGTTCTCGAACGCGGAGAGATTATTACCGCCGTCGTGCTGCCGCCGCCAATCGGGGGGCGACAACTCTATCGCAAAGTCCGCGACCGGGCCTCCTACGCCTTCGCTCTCGTTTCCGTAGGCGCTGTTATCCAACCTGACGGAACCGGACGTGTCGCGGTCGGAGGTGTGGCCCACAAACCCTGGCGGGTCGAGGCGGCCGAAGCCGAGCTGCCGAAAGGTGCCCGTGCTGCCGCTGGCGTCCTTCTTTCGGACGCCCGACCTACAGACCACAACCGTTTCAAGCTGGACCTGGTTGAGCGCACGCTCGGCGCGGTCATTGCCGAAGCCAGAGGATGAGCCATGCAGTTCGATACACCAGCAGCCACCAATCCGATCGACCAGCTCAAGGTTGTCGGCCGGCCGATCCATCGCATCGACGGCCAGCTCAAGACCACCGGCCGGGCCATGTACGCCTATGAATGGCATGATCCGAACACGCCGTATGCTTACGGCTATCCCGTCGGCGCTGCCATCGCCAAGGGGCGGATCAAGTCTATCGACGTGTCCGCCGCAAAGAAGGCGCCCGGCGTGCTTGCCGTTGTGACGACGCTCGACGTCGGCGAATTGAAGAAAGGCCAGTTCAACACTGCCAAACTCTTTGGCGGCGACAGGGTCCAGCATTATCATCAAGCGATTGCGGTCGTCGTTGCGCAGACCTTCGAGCAGGCGCGCGCCGCCGCCGCATTGGTAAGGGTCGACTATGTCGTGGAGAAGGGCGCCTTCGACCTGGAAAAGGCGAAGGTTTCGGCGGTTGAGCCGGCAGCCAAACCAGGCGAGGCCCCACCGGATACGGCAGTCGGAGACTTCGATGCGGCATTCGCCTCCGCCCCTGTGACCTTGGATGAAACCTACACGACACCTGATCAGTCGCATTGCATGATGGAGCCGCATGCGTCCATCGCGGCCTGGAACGGCGACAAGCTGACCGTCTGGACATCAAGCCAGATGATCGACTGGTGGCGCTCCGACCTGGCGACGACACTTGGGATCGACAAGGAAAAGCTCCATCTCATGTCACCGTTCATCGGCGGCGGTTTTGGCGGAAAGCTGTTTCTGAGGGCGGATGCAGTGCTCGCTGCGTTCGGGGCAAAGGCTGCGGGGCGGCCGGTCAAGGTCGCTCTCCCGCGACCGCTGATGGCAAACAACACGACCCATCGCCCGGCCACGATCCAGCGCATTCGCATCGGTGCCGGCCGGGACGGCAGGATTGCCGCGATTGCGCACGAGAGCTGGTCGGGCGATCTTCCCGGCGGTGGCCTGGAGACCGCCGTCAACCAGACCCGTCTGCTCTATGCCGGAGCGCACCGCATGACGGCGATGCGGCTGGCCACGCTCGATCTTGCGGAGGGCAACGCCATGCGCGCTCCGGGCGAGGCGCCCGGTCTGATGGCGCTTGAAATTGCCATCGACGAGATCGCTGAAAAGCTCGACATGGATCCCGTGCAGTTCCGTATCCTCAACGACACGCAGGTCGACCCGGAAAATCCCGAACGTCCATTTTCCCATCGCAACCTAATCGGCTGTCTTGAGGTCGGTGCGGAACGTTTCGGCTGGAGGCAGCGTGGGCGCCCGGGGGCGAGGCGGGATGGCAACTGGCTGATCGGATTGGGAGTTGCGGCAGCCTTTCGCAACAACCTGCTCATTCCATCCGGCGCCCGGGTGCGGCTCGATCGCGAAGGCATCGTGACCGTCGAAACCGATATGACCGATATTGGAACCGGCAGCTATACGATCATTGCCCAGACTGCGGCCGAGATGCTGGGGCTGCCCATAGAAAAGGTTGCGGTCCATCTCGGCGATTCCCGCTTTCCTGTGTCTGCGGGCTCTGGCGGACAGTTTGGCGGCAATTGCTCCACTGCCGGTGTCTATGCCGCCTGCGTCAAGCTCCGCGAGGCCATCGCCCAGAAACTCGGCTTTAACTCCGACGATGTCGTCTTCGAAAACGGCGAGGTCCGGTCGGGCAACCGCGCGGTGCGGCTCGCCGAGGCGGCGGGATCGGACGGTCTTGTGGGCGAAGACACAATTCAGTGGGGAGACCTTTCCAAGACGCATCAGCAATCGACCTTCGGAGCGCATTTCGTGGAAGTAGGCGTCGACGTCGCAACGGGCGAGAGCCGCATCCGCCGCATGCTGGCGGTGTGTGCCGCGGGGCGCATCCTCAACCCGATCACAGCACGCAGCCAAGTTATCGGCGCTATGACCATGGGCGTCGGCGGGGCCTTGTCCGAGGAGCTTGCGGTGGATACGCGATCCGGTTTCTTCGTCAACCACGACCTTGCCGGCTACGAGGTCCCCGTTCATGCAGATATCCCTCACCAGGAGGTGATCTTCATGGACGAGACCGACCCGATGTCATCACCAATGAAAGCAAAAGGCGTCGGCGAACTCGGACTTTGTGGGGTCTCCGCCGCGATCGCCAACGCCATCTACAACGCCACAGGCATCAGAGTTAGACATTATCCAATCACGCTCGACAAGCTGATCGGTGGCCTGCCGGACGTCGCCTGAGCAATCGGACGGCGGCATCAACCCCAGGCCGCCGTCTCCTGTTACCGTCCATCGAGCAGCGTCTTCTCCTTCATGCGCCAGGCGCGCGGTGTCTCGCCGGTTTGCCTGAAGAAGAACCGCGAAAAGTAAGCCGGGTCGTTAAAACCGAGACGGAGGGCGATTTCCTGGACTGAAGCGAGAGAAAAGACGAGTTCGCGCTTTGATTCCTCGAGCAGTTTCGCGCTGATCAAATCATGGACCGTGGATCCCGTCGCCGAACGCACGACACGATTGAGATGCGTGAGAGATATGCCGAGTTCGCCGGCATAAAAAGACGCCGGCTTGTGCGAGCGGAAATGCTGATGAATGAGACTGCTCAACAGCTCCATGCGCTTTTCGCCTTCTTCTGCAGGAAGTTGGCTCGCATTGTCCTTATGGGAAATCCGGGCGGTCAGCCTGAGGGAAAGCGTTATGTAGGACGACATGAGCTCATTGCGGCCGCTAGCGCGGTGTTCGAATTCCGCACCGATCCGTTTTAGCGTCTGCATCAGGTAAGCTGCATCGAGATCCCGTGGATCGAGCGTCGTCAGATGCGGCGATGCCAGCCATTCGCCATAGCGGCCGCGCTCGCCGGGAGCATGGCTCAGGTGAGAGGCAAGGATGGTGATCACCAGCCCCTCGATGTCGCGGGAGAACCGGAAACCGTGGTTCAGACCTGGCGGAACGGTAATGATCGACGGCGGATGAATGGGAAAGCTTTTGCGGCCGAAGATGGCATCGCCCGATCCCGCCTCGATGTACAATATCTGAAAGAAAGACTCGTGCCGATGCAACCGGATTTCCCATTGATGCCGGCTGCTTCGGGATCTGATCGTTTCGCAATGCACCCAGAAGTCCGGATCCTTACCGCTTTCTTCGCCGTAAAGCTGGTAGGTCGGGATTTGCCTGTTCATTCGTTACCTCCGCCGGCAATGTTCATTTTGTGCAAGTTTTCGGCTTGAAAGTCCATTGCTGCCGACGCGGAAGCCGAGCAGAATTTGTCAAAAGGCAAAAACGCATGGGAGGATGCGCTTGAGGACGCAGGTGGCCATTATCGGTTCGGGACCATCAGGTCTCTTGCTTGGCGAGCTTCTGACCGGAGCGGGCATAGACAACATCATTCTCGACCGGGTCAGCAAGGACTACATCCTTGGGCGCGTACGTGCCGGTGTGCTCGAGGAAAGCACGGTCGCGCTTCTCGACCAGGCGAATTCGGGTAGCCGCATGCATGCCGAAGGCCTGCCGCATGACGGGTTCTCGCTTGCCTTCGATGGGCGCGACCACCGCATAGATCTCTACGGCCTGACCGGCGGCAAGCGCGTCATGGTTTACGGCCAGACCGAGTTGACGCGCGACCTGATGGACGGACGCGAGAGGAGCGGCGCCGTGACCGTTTATGAGGCGGGCAACGTGCAGCCGCACGACTTTGGTGGCGCCGCGCCTTATGTCACCTACGAAAAAAACGGCAGGACCCAACGCATCGACTGCGATTTCATCGCCGGTTGCGACGGTTTTCATGGCGCGAGCCGCAAGGCGGTGCCGGACAATGCGATCCGCATCTTCGAAAAGGTCTATCCGTTCGGCTGGCTCGGCATCCTGGCTGAAGTTGCGCCCGTCAGTCACGAGTTGATCTATGCCAACCATCCGCGCGGTTTCGCCCTATGTTCGATGCGGTCGATGACGCGCAGCCGCTACTACATTCAATGTGCGCTTGACGAGAAGATCGAGGACTGGAGCGACCAGCGCTTCTGGGACGAACTCCGCCGCCGCTTGCCTGCGCACCACGCCGAGGCGCTGATCACTGCACCGTCCTTCGAGAAATCGATAGCGCCGCTGCGCTCCTTCGTGGCCGAACCAATGCGCTTCGGCCGCATGTTTCTTGTCGGAGACGCAGCGCATATCGTGCCGCCGACAGGGGCCAAGGGGCTGAACCTCGCCGCGAGTGACGTGCATTACCTGTTCAGTGGGCTGCGGGAGTACTATCACGACCGCTCCGAAACCGGTCTTGATGTCTATTCGGAAAGGGCGCTTGCCCGTGTGTGGAAGGCCGTTCGCTTCTCCTGGTGGATGACGACGATGATGCATCGCTTTCCCGACACGGGCGACTTCGATCAGAAGATTCAGGAGGCCGAGCTTGATTATCTCACTCATTCGCTGGCCGCTTCCACGGCGCTTGCGGAGAACTACGTGGGCTTGCCGTTCTGAGTTCCCCGAGTTGGCTTCATGGAGATAAATACATCGGCGGAAGCATGGCGCTTTGAATTTGAAACCGGTGCACGGGCTAAAAACACCCGTACCGCTTGAAAGGGAGGAATAAACATGAACAAGACCATTCTCTGCGCATTTGCCGCTTTGGCCTTGAGCAGCACGGCTTATGCCGACGTCATCAAGGTCGGCGTCGTCGGCCCGTTCTCAGGTCCGTTCGCACTGCAGGGCAAGAACTTCAAGGCCGGCATCGACGCCTATATGGCGCTCAACGGCAACAAGGTAGGCAGCGACACCATCGAGATCATCTACCGAGACATCCCGGCCGCCGATCCGGCGCAATCCAAGGCGCTCGGCCAGGAACTGATCGTAAAGGAAAAGGTCAAATATCTCGCCGGCTTCTACTTCACCCCCGACGCGATGGCTGTTACGCCGATCCTGAAACAGGGCAACGTGCCGATGGTCATCATGAACGCGGCCACCTCGGCGATCATGAAAACCAGTCCGCTTGTCGTGCGTACCTCGTTCACCACCTGGCAGACTTCCACGCCGATCGCGAAGGTAGCGTTCGATGCCGGCGTGAAGAAGGTGATCTCGGTGGTCAGCGACTATGGTCCGGGCATCGATGCGGAAAATGCCTTCAAGACAGGCTTCGCAAAGGCTGGTGGCGAAGTGGTCGAGTCGATTCGCCTACCACTGGCGACTAACGACTTCAGCCCGATCATGCAGCGCATCAAGGATTCCGGTGCCCAGGGGGTTTTCGCATTCCTGCCGTCCGGTCCGACGACGCTCGGCTTCGTCAAGGCCTACCACGACAACGGCCTGAAGATGGCCGGTATTAAGTTTTTCGCGCCCGGCGACCTGACGCAGGAATCGGATTTGCCCGCGCTTGGTGATGCGGCGCTCGGTATTCAGACGACGTTCCACTACGCCGTCTCGCACGATTCTCCGGAAAACAAGACGTTCGTCGATGCAGCGGCCAGGGCGATCGGCAACAAGGCGGAACTATCCTTCCCGGCCGTCGGCGCTTATGACGGCATGCATGTGATCTATAAGATGATCGAGGCGACGGGCGGTAAACAGGATGCCGAGAAGGCGGTGGAAGCGGTAAAGGGCCTCTCCTGGGCGAGCCCGCGCGGCCCGGTTTCCATCGATCCGGAAAGTCGTCACATCACGCAGAACATCTATTTGCGCGAAGTCGTCAAAGGCAGCGACGGGACCTACATCAACAAGGAAACCCAGACCTTTGAGAAGCAGGGCGATCCGGGGCTCGCCGCGGCGAAGTAGAGGTACGAAAGAATTCCGAACCTCGGCGGGCTTACCGTGGCCCGCCGTCTCCGGACAGGACATTTTGATGCAGACAGTGTTGAGTATTGCCATCGACGCGCTTGCCTATGGCATGGTGCTGTTCGTCATATCGATCGGTCTTTCGGTCACCATGGGCCTGATGCGCGTCGTCAATCTGGCGCATGGCGCCTTCGCGATGATCGGCGGCTACATCGCCTCTTACGTGGCGCGCGATCTGGGACTTGATTATGCCGTCGCGGTGATCGCTGCCGTCTTCATCACCATCATCATCGCCATCCCGATCGAGCGGCTTCTTTATCGCCGCATTTATGGCCAGCCAGAACTGACTCAGGTGTTGATGACCATCGGCATCACCTTCTGCATCATCGGTATAGCAAATTATGCGATGGGGCCCACGCTGAAGACGATTCCGCTTGCCGAGCCGCTACGGGGATCGGTAGATCTCGGCTTTCGCACGATTTCCATCCACCGATTGTTTGCCATCATCTGTGGCCTAGCAGTCGCGCTTGGCCTTTGGTTCGCGATCGAGAAGACCAGTTTCGGCGTGAAGCTGCGCGCTTCGGTGGACAATGCCGCCATGGCAGCGGCACTCGGCGTGCGGACCGAAATCGTTTATGCGATCAGCTTTGCGGTTGCCGTCGGGCTTGCCGCCTTCGGTGGCGTGGTGGGTGCCGAGCTGCTGCCGGTCGAGCCATATTACGCGCTCCGCTATATGGTCACTTTCCTTGTCGTCGTCTCGGTTGGAGGGGCGGGGTCTATACCTGGCGCGATGATTGCCTGCCTCCTGCTCGGGGCAATCGACACAACGGGGCGCTACCTAATGCCGGAATTCGGCGAGTTCTTCTTTTATCTCGCGGTGATCGCAATCATCTGCATATTTCCACGCGGTCTTGCTGGACGCATGAAGTGAGGCGAACTGGGTAACATGACATTGACCGTGAATAATCCGACCACACTCGGCCGGCCGCGGGGCGGCTCCTTCAGGCGCGATCTAATGGGCGTTGCGGTGATCGCCGTGTTTGCCGCGGCGGGTTACATCCTTTTCCCAGACAATCTCGCGCTGCTGACCCGTATTCTTTCAGTCGCCTTGCTTGTTCTCGCGCTCGATCTAGTGACAGGGTATTGCGGCGTTGCGACGCTCGGCCATGCCGCGCTCTTCGGTTCCGGTGCCTATGCCGCTGGCATTCTTTCAGCGCACTATGGCATCAACGACCCGCTGTTGATGACGCTCGGCGGCATCGTAGCCGGCGCCGTTGCGGGTCTTCTCTGTGCTGTTATCATGTTGCGTGCCCATGGTTTGCCACAGCTCGTGTTGTCGATCGCGCTGATCTACCTGTTTCACGAACTTGCCAACAAGACATCCTCCTGGACGGGCGGCAGCGACGGCCTTTCAGGTATAATGCCGGATCCCGTTTTCGGCGTGTATGAGTTCGACCTTTTTGGCCATACCGCTTACTTCTTCGGCGTCGCACTGCTGCTGATCGCCTTCGTCCTTCTGCGCCTTGTGGTCCGCTCTCCGTTCGGCATGTTGTGTCGCGGCATCAAAGAAGACCCCTTGCGCATTCGTGCCATGGGCGCCTCGCCGAATGCAGCACTTGCCAAAATGTATGTGATATCAGGTGCAGTTGCGGGCACAGGGGGCGCACTCAGTGCGATCTCGACGCAGGTTGTCGCGCTCGATGCGCTATCCTTTACCCAATCGGCCGAGGCCCTGGTCATGCTGGTGCTAGGCGGGACGGGATCCCTGTTCGGTGCGCTTGCTGGCACGCTGATCTTCATGCTGTTCGAAGACTATGTATCGGCTGCCAACCCCTTCCATTGGCTCACCATGGTCGGCGCGCTCCTGATCTCGGTCGTGCTGTTTGCTCCGAAGGGCATCTACGGAACCGCAGCCGCGTACTTTACCCGCCGCGGGGAGGTGAACCGATGAGCGCCGTTTTCGAAGTTGCCAATCTCAAGCGGTCGTTCGGCGGTCTTGTCGTTACCAACGACGTGTCGCTTTCCATGGAGCCGGGCGACCGGGTCGCCCTGATTGGGCCGAACGGCGCCGGCAAAACAACCTTCGTCAACCTCGTGACCGGCAACCTGCCGCCGAGTTCCGGCGAGGTTCGCCTCGGTGGAGAGGCCGTTACCAGGTGCCATGCAATTGGCCGGGTGCGTCGCGGTCTTGTCCGTTCGTTCCAGGTCACGCGGCTCTTCCAGGACATGACGCCGGCCGAGCATGTGGGGCTTGCGGTCCTGCAGAGAGATGGCCGCGCCGGTCGCCTGTTCGGCTGCTTCCTCAACATGAGAGAGGTGATGTCGGAAGTCTCCGAACTGCTGGAAAAACTCGGCCTGGCGGAGCTAGCCCATCGCAAAGTGCGCGAAATCGCCTACGGCCAGCAGCGGCTTCTGGAAATCGCGGTTGCCTTGGCGCTGAAGCCGAAGGTTTTGCTGCTCGATGAGCCTGCAGCCGGCGTGCCGCAAAGTGATACGGGCTTAATCGAGCAGGCGCTCGCCGATCTGCCGCAGGACTTGGCCGTGCTGATGATCGAGCACGACATGGATCTCGTCTTCCGGTTCGCCAAGCGGGTGATTGTGCTGGCCGCCGGCACCGTGATCTTCGACGGCCTGCCAGCCGATGTCACCAAAGATGCCCGCGTTCGCGAGGCCTATCTCGGAAATTATGCCAATGCCAGCCACGTCGCTTGAAGTTGAGAACCTTTCCGCGGGATACGGGCCGACCAGGGTTCTGGAGGGCATATCCTTCTTGGTGACTGCAGGCGAGCGGCTCGCTGTGCTTGGTCGAAACGGCATGGGAAAGACGACGCTGCTTGCCTCACTCGCCGGCCAGACAAAACGTTATGAGGGTAGCGTCCGCCTCGGCGACGCCGACATTACCACCGCGCCAAGCGCTTCACGCGCTCTCAAAGGGCTAGGCTACGTGCCGCAGGCGCGCTGCATCTTCCCGACTCTGACGGTGGAGGAAAACCTCTTCGTCGGCCTCAAGGATCGGCCCAAGGCAGCGCTTGAGGAAGCCTACCAGATGTTTCCGCGCCTGAAGGAACGCCGGCGCAACCTCGGCAATCAGCTTTCCGGTGGTGAACAGCAGATGCTGACGACCGCGCGAAGCATCCTTGGTCGCCCGTCGGTCCTGCTTCTCGACGAGCCTCTGGAAGGGCTGGCACCGGTCATCTGCGAAGAACTGATGGCGGCCTTTGCCGAACTGGCCAAGACCGGTGACATGACCATCCTGCTGGTCGAGCAGCGCATCCAAAGCGCCCTCGATTTTGCCGACAGGGTGATTATTCTCGAGCGAGGCAGACTGGCCTGGGCTGGTACCCCGCAAGAGCTTTCCGCGAATCATGATGCTGTCGACCGGCTCCTTGGGGTGGGCGGTTTGCACTAACCATAATGAGGGGAGAGTGACATTCTAACTTTGCAGGATCAGGACACTTTAACTTTGCGGCTGCATGCAATGTCAAAGCTGAATAGGGCTGCGACGCTGTTATCCAGTTAGAAGCGCGACACTGGCTCTGATGATCAGCCCCCGATCCGGCCGGCTGGGCCG